>NZ_JBVHHL010000002.1:38263-338258 GCF_055561075.1 Streptomyces sp. NPDC022910 | reverse complement strand
AGAGCCCTGATCAGGTTCACCGAGTCGGCGACCAGCTCGGCGGCCTCACCCAGGAGGGAGGCGACCCAGCCGGTGGACACCTCAGCCCCGGTCACGTCCGTGATCAGCTGGGCGGTCCGCTCGACGGGGACGTGCTGGAAGACCAGCAGGTAGACGGCCAGGGCCCGCAGGTTCGCACCGTAGGAGGAAGGCGAGCCGGCCACGCCCTCGGGCATCGCGGACGTGGTGACCGTGCCGCACGCACACCGGCAGCGATGCGCCCGGTGCTCGGTGACCGTCACGGTGACCAGGGGGATGTCGCGGACCTGACGGCGCTCGAAGCCGATGCTGTCGCTCTCGCTCAGCGCGCTGCCACAGCTGCTACAGGCGACGGGCAGGTGGTCTGCGGTGACATCGGGCTCAGCGACCATGGCCAGTCCGGCGCCGCCCGCACCGGGCTGACGCCCCCGCTTGCGCCCGCTCTTGGCCTGCGGCTTCTTCACCGGCCGTCCGAACGTGTCCGAGGACGGCGGCATCGAGGAGTTACCCGAGTTGCGGCCCAGCCGCCGCTCCAGCTCCGCGACCCGCGCGGTCAACCGCTCGTTCGCAGCGGCCAACTCCTCGTTCTGCCGCTGGAGCAGCCCGATCAACGCGAGGAGATCCTCACGCGACGCAGACTCCCACCCCGACGACATGACCACGGATCCTGCCGCACCCACCCGCGACCTGTCACATCGTCAGGAGCCATGCAGGTCACCGACCTTCTGAATGCTTACCGTGGGAGGCCGAACTCGCCGCGGACCGCTGGTCGGTGGTCTCGTGGCCACGCGCGTACGGCGGACGCGACGCGGGGCTGGTGCGCTGGCTCATCTTCGAGGAGGAGTACTACGCGGCGGGCGCGCCGGGTCGCGTCAGCCAGAACGGCATCAGCCTGCTCGCGCCGACCCTGTTCGACCACGGCACCGAGGAGCAGCGCGCCAGGGTGCTTCCGCCGATGGCCACCGGCGAGGTGATCTGGGCGCAGGCCTGGTCGGAGCCCGAGGCCGGCTCCGACCTGGCCTCCCTGAGGTCCAAGGCCGTGCGGACGGGGGGTGGTTTGCTGCTCAGGGGTCAGAAGACCTGGTCGTCACGGGCGGCCTTCGCCGACCGCGCGTTCGGGCTGTTCCGCAGCGATCCGCAGGCGCCGAAGCCCCACCAGGGGCTCATTTGCCTCATGTTCGACCTGCGCGCGCCCGGGGTGACGGTCCGGCCGATCGGCCGTCTCGACGGCAGGCCGGCCTTCGCCGAACTGTTCCTGGACGACGCCTTCGTCCCGGACGAGGACGTGATCGGCGAGCCGGGCCGCGGCTGGCGGGTCGCGATGGCGACGGCGGGCAACGAGCGCGGGCTCACCCTCCGCTCCCCCGGCCGCTTCCTCGCCGCCGCCGATCGGCTGCTGCACCTGTGGCGGGAGCACGGCAGCCCGGCCTCGGTGGGCGACCGGGTGGCCGACGCGCTCATCGGCGCCCGCGCCTACCAGCTCTTCACCTACGCGGGCGCCTCCCGCTTCCTCGACGGTGAGCCGATGGGCCCGGAGTCCAGCCTGAACAAGGTCTTCTGGTCCGAGTACGACATCGCGCTGCACGAGACGGCGCTCGATCTGCTGGGCGCGGAGGGCGAGCGGGCGGACGGCGACTGGGCCGAGGGCTATGTCTTCTCCCTGGCGGGCCCCCTCTACGCCGGCACCAATGAGATCCAGCGCGACATCATCGCCGAGCGTCTGCTCGGCCTGCCGAAGGGCCGCCGCTGATGCGTTTCCTGCCGACCGACGAACAGCGCGCGTTCGCCCGCTCGTTGGACGCGCTGCTGACCGCCGCCGGCACGACGTCGGCCGTCCGGTCGTGGAGCGCCGGCGACCACACGGCCGGGCGGGCGCTGTGGTCCCGGATCGCGGAGGCGGGGGTCTTCGCGCTGGCGGTTCCGGAGGCGTACGAGGGAGTGGGCCCGCTGCCCCTGGAGCTCGCACTGGCATTCGTGGAGCTGGGACGCCACGCGGTGCCGGGCCCCGTGGTGGAGACGGTGCTCGCGGCGGCCCTGCTCGCCAAGGTGCCCGAGCAGGCCGAGCGGCTGCTGCCCCAGCTGGCCTCCGGCAAGGCGGTGGCCACGGTGGGCGCACCGTACGCGCTGGACAGGGACGCGGCCGACGTCGTCCTCGCGCTCCGGGGCCCGCAGGTGTGGCTGGCGCCCGGCTGCCGAGCGGAGACCAGGCCGTCGCTGGACCCGGCCCGCCGGCTCGCCACCCCGCTCCCCGGCGGGGAGCTGCTGGCCGCCGCCGTCGCCCCGGACGCCCTGACCTGGGCACGTCTGGCCACCGCCGCCCAAGCCCTCGGCGTCGGTCTCACGCTCCTCGACACAACCGTCGCCTACGTCAAGCAGCGCGTTCAGTTCGGTGTGCCCATAGGCTCGTTCCAGGCGGTCAGGCATCGACTGGCCGACGCGAAGATCGCCTTGGAGTTCGCGCGCCCCCTGCTCTTCGGTGCCGCACTGACGATGACCCCGGCGGACGTCGCCGCCGCCAAGGTCGCGGCCTGCGAGGCGGCGTACACGACCGCCCGGACCGCGCTCCAGCTGCACGGCGCGATCGGCTACACCGCCGAGTACGACCTGTCCCTCTGGCTCACCAAGGCCCACGCGCTGCGGGCGGCGTGGGGCGCGCCGTCCGAGTGCCGGGCCGCCGTCCTCAGCGGCGGTGCTCACCCTCACTCGTGAGGGCCCGACACGGCGGCGCCACGCCGTTCGCATCGACGAGCGGCGTGATCAGGCCACGATCCCCTTGGCCCGCGCCGCCGCCAGCCACTGCGGGAACTCGCCCACCAGCCGGTCGTACAGCTCGGCGTCGGACACCTTCCGCGGATCGGAACCGGCGTGGAAGAACCCCGCGTTGTCGACGACCCGTTTCTGCGGTACCGCCAGCTCGTCGAGCTTGCGCAGAAACTCGAACTGCCTGCTGCCGGGGTCTCCGAACCCTATGAACTGCCAGAACATCGGCAGCTTGGCCGCCTTGCACAGGTACCGCTCCGCGGCGAGCTTGTTGATGGGGCCGCCGTCGGTCTGGAAGAAGACGAGGGCGGGATCCTTGGAGCCGCTGTCGAGGTAGTGATCGATGACGGCGTCCATCGCCAGGTGGTAGCTGGTCTTGCCCATGTGCCCGAGGCCCGCCACGATCCGCTCGATGCGCCCCTGGTGGTCGGCGAGGGATATGCCGGTGACGGCGTCGATGTCCGTCGAGAAGAAGACGACCGGCACGCTCCCGTCGTCGTCGAGGTGCGCGGACAGCCCGAGCACCCGGTCGGCGAGCGCCTGCACGCTGCCGTCCTTGTAGTACGGCTTCATGGACCCCGAGTAGTCGACGACCAGGTAGACGGCGGCCCGCTGCCCGCCCAGCCCGTGCTCGGTGAGGGACACCCCGGCGCTCTTGTACAGGCTGACCAGCGCGGGTGCGGTCTCCTCGACCTTGCGGAGACTGATCGCGGCCATGCGGACTCCCTTGGGCTGTGAGGAGGGGAGGCCGACGTTACGCCACCACTCCCCCTCATTGATCACTTTCCCCGCGAGTTCGCTATTTTGTTCGCCGCCGTCCCCACCGGCTCGTCACCCACCATCCCCGTTCGAGGAGCCGGCCGTGGAGTCCGAGTCCGCCGTCACCACCTGCTACCGCCACCCCAAGGTGGAGTCCTATGTCCGCTGCACCCGCTGCGACCGCTACATATGCCCGGACTGCATGCGCGAGGCAGCCGTCGGCCACCAGTGCGTGGAGTGCGTCAGGGAGGGCGCGCGGTCGATCCGTCAGGCACGCACGGCGTTCGGCGGCCGGATCACGGCGGCGCCGGTGCTGACGTACATCCTGATCGGCGTCAATGTCCTCGCCTGTCTCGGCGAGTGGGTGCGCCCGGCGATCGTGGACCGGTTCGCGATGCTGGGCGCGGTGCTGAAGGGGCCGGACGGCGGGCAGTACCTGTGGCAGTACCCGTACCCCTCGGAACTGCACGCCGAGGGTGTCGTCGGCGGACAGTGGGAACGGCTGCTGACCGGCGCGTTCCTGCACCTGCCGCCCACCCAGGGGACGTTCGGGATCCTGCACATCGTGATGAACATGGTGTCGCTGTGGAACATCGGCCGGGTGGTGGAGGCACAGCTGGGCCGCGTCCGCTACCTCACGCTCTATCTTCTGTCGGCCCTCGGCGGCTCGGTGCTCGTCCTGCTGATCGCGCCGGACACCCCGACCGTCGGCGCGTCCGGCGCGATCTTCGGGCTGGGCGCCGCGTACTACGTCATGGCCCGCCGTCTCGGCGCCGACATGAGCACAGTCAACCGTTTCATGGGCGGCCTGCTGGTGTGGCTGCTGATCTCCGCCGGTCTCACCTCCTGGCAGGGACACCTCGGCGGGCTGCTGGCAGGCGGGGTGGTGACGCTGGCGTACGCGTACGTCCCCCGGGGCCCGCGCCGCGGCCTGATCCAGGCGGCCGCCTGCGTCGGACTCCTGGTGCTGCTGGTGCTGCTGACAGTGGGCAAGGTGACGGAACTGACGGCGTGAGCCGACGGACGTGCGGCGGCGCCTGCCCAGTCGTCCGGTCGGGGACTGGCGGGCAGGCGCCGTCTGGTGTTCCGTACGCCTTTGTACGGGACGTAGGTGAGTGACCGTCAGCTCACGCCGGGGTGCCTCAGACCATCAGTGAACGGTCCGTCGGGCGGATCGGTGCCGGCAGGTCGCTGACGCCCGTGAGGAGTCGGTCGACGCCGCGTGCCGCGGAGCGGCCCTCGGCGATCGCCCACACGATCAGGGACTGGCCGCGGCCGGCGTCGCCCGCCACGAACACGCCCGGCACGTTCGTCTGGAAGTCGGCGTCGCGCGCGATGTTGCCGCGCTCGTCGAGCTCCAGGCCGAACTGCTCGACCAGGCCGTTCTGCTGGTCGGTGCCCGTGAAGCCCATCGCCAGCGTCACCAGCTGCGCCGGGATCTTCCGCTCGGTGCCCGGCTTCTGGGTCAGCTTGCCGTCCACGAACTCGACCTCGGCGAGGTGCAGCCACTGCACGTTGCCGTCCTCGTCGCCCTCGAAGTGGGTCGTTGAGGCCGAGTAGATGCGCTCGCCGCCCTCCTCATGGGCCGAGGTGACCTTGTAGAGGATCGGGAAGGTCGGCCACGGCTGGGAGACCGGGTGCCGCTCGTCGTTCGGGCGGGGCATGATCTCCAGCTGAGTGACGGAGGCCGCGCCCTGGCGGTGGGCGGTGCCCACGCAGTCCGCGCCCGTGTCACCGCCGCCGATCACGATCACGTGCTTGCCCTCGGCCGAGATGGGCGCGGTGACGTAGTCGCCCTCCTGGACCTTGTTGGCCAGCGGCAGGTACTCCATGGCCTGGTAGACGCCCTTGAGCTCGCGGCCGGGGACCGACAGGTCGCGGGCGGTGGTGGCACCGGCAGCGATGACCACGGCGTCGTACCGCTTGCGCAGGTCCGTCGCCTTGAGGTCGCGGCCGATCTCGATGCCGGTGCGGAAGCGGGTGCCCTCCGCGCGCATCTGCTCGATACGGCGGTTGATGTGCCGCTTCTCCATCTTGAACTCGGGGATGCCGTAGCGGAGCAGACCGCCGATGCGGTCCGCGCGCTCGTACACCGCGACCGTGTGGCCCGCCCGCGTGAGCTGCTGGGCGGCGGCCAGGCCGGCCGGGCCGGAGCCGATGACCGCGACCGTCTTGCCCGACAGGCGCTCGGGGGCCTGCGGCTTCACGTCACCGCTGTCCCACGCCTTGTCGATGATCGAGACCTCGACGTTCTTGATGGTGACCGGCGGCTGGTTGATGCCGAGCACGCACGCCGACTCGCAGGGAGCGGGACACAGGCGGCCCGTGAACTCCGGGAAGTTGTTCGTGGCGTGCAGCCGCTCGGACGCCTCGGTCCAGTCCTCGCGGTACGCGTAGTCGTTCCACTCGGGGATCAGGTTCCCCAGCGGACAGCCGTTGTGACAGAACGGGATGCCGCAGTCCATGCACCGGCTGGCCTGCTTGCTGATGATCGGCAGCAGCGAGCCGGGAACGTAGACCTCGTTCCAGTCCTTGACGCGTTCACCCACCGGGCGGGACTTGGCGACCTCGCGGCCGTGGTTCAGAAAGCCCTTGGGATCAGCCATTGGTCGCCGCCTCCATCATCTTCTCGGTGATCTCGGTCTCGGAGAGACCGGCTCGCTCGGCGGCGTCCTTGGCGGCGAGCACTGCCTTGTACGTGCTGGGGATGATCTTGCTGAAGCGGTCCACGGAGACGGACCACTCGGCAAGGAGCTTCTCGGCGACCGTGGAGCCGGTTTCCTCGGCGTGGCGGCGCACCACGTCGTGCAGCCACTGCTTGTCGGCGTCGTCCAGGGCCTCGATGGAGCCCTGGTTGCCGGCGTTGACGCTGTCCCGGTTCAGGTCGACGACGTAGGCGATGCCGCCCGACATGCCGGCCGCGAAGTTGCGGCCCGTCTCGCCGAGCACGACCGCGCGGCCACCGGTCATGTACTCGCAGCCGTGGTCACCCACGCCCTCCGACACCACGACGGCACCGGAGTTGCGGACGCAGAACCGCTCGCCCGTACGACCGCGCAGGAACAGCTCACCGGCGGTGGCGCCGTACGCGATGGTGTTGCCCGCGATCGTCGAGTACTCGGCGAGGTGGTCCGCCGTGCGGTCCGGGCGCACGATGACCCGGCCGCCGGACAGGCCCTTGCCGACGTAGTCGTTGGCGTCGCCCTCCAGGCGCAGCGTGACGCCGCGCGGCAGGAAGGCGCCGAAGGACTGGCCCGCCGAACCCGTGAAGGTGATGTCGATCGTGTCGTCGGGCAGACCCGCGCCGCCGAACTTCTTCGTCACCTCGTGGCCGAGCATGGTGCCGACCGTGCGGTTGATGTTGCGGATCGCGACCTGGGCACGCACCGGCTGGGCGTCGGCCTGGGAGTTCGCGGCCAGCGCGTCGGCGGCAAGCTTGATCAGCTCGTTGTCGAGCGCCTTCTCCAGGCCGTGGTCCTGCGCGACGACCTGGTGGCGCACCGCGCCCTCGGGCAGCTCGGGCACGTGGAACAGCGGCTCCAGGTCCAGGCCCTGCGCCTTCCAGTGGTCGACGGCGCGGGTCACGTCGAGCGCCTCGGCGTGGCCGACGGCCTCCTCGATGGAGCGGAATCCCAGCTCCGCGAGCAGCTCACGGACCTCCTGGGCGATGAACTGGAAGAAGTTCACGACGAACTCGGCCTTGCCGGAGAAGCGCTCGCGCAGCACCGGGTTCTGCGTGGCGATGCCGACCGGGCAGGTGTCCAGGTGGCACACGCGCATCATCACGCAGCCGGAGACGACGAGCGGCGCGGTCGCGAAACCGAACTCCTCGGCGCCGAGCAGCGCGGCGATGACCACGTCACGGCCGGTCTTCAGCTGGCCGTCGGTCTGGACGACGATGCGGTCGCGCAGGCCGTTGAGCAGCAGGGTCTGCTGGGTCTCGGCGAGGCCGAGCTCCCAGGGACCGCCGGCGTGCTTCAGCGACGTCAGCGGCGAGGCGCCGGTGCCTCCGTCGTGGCCGGAGATGAGGACGACGTCCGCGTGCGCCTTCGACACACCCGCGGCCACCGTGCCGACGCCGACCTCCGACACCAGCTTCACGTGAATCCGCGCCTGCGGGTTCGCGTTCTTCAGGTCGTGGATCAGCTGGGCCAGGTCCTCGATCGAATAGATGTCGTGGTGCGGCGGCGGGGAGATCAGGCCGACACCGGGGGTCGAGTGCCGGGTCTTGGCCACCCACGGGTAGACCTTGTGACCGGGCAGCTGACCGCCCTCGCCGGGCTTGGCGCCCTGGGCCATCTTGATCTGGATGTCGTCCGCGTTGACCAGGTACTCGGAGGTCACACCGAAGCGGCCGGAGGCGACCTGCTTGATCGCCGAGCGGCGCGCCGGGTCGTACAGGCGGTCCGGGTCCTCGCCGCCCTCACCGGTGTTGGACTTGGCGCCCAGCTGGTTCATGGCGATGGCGAGCGTCTCGTGGGCCTCCTTGGAGATGGAGCCGTACGACATGGCGCCCGTGGAGAAACGCTTGACGATCTCGGAGACCGGCTCGACCTCGTCGATGGAGATCGGTGCGCGGTCCGACGTGAAGCGGAACAGGCCGCGCAGCGTCATGAGGCGCTCGGACTGCTCGTTCACGCGCTCGGTGTACTTCTTGAAGATGTCGTAGCGGCCGGTGCGCGTCGAGTGCTGGAGGCGGAAGACGGTCTCCGGGTCGAACAGGTGCGGCTCGCCCTCGCGGCGCCACTGGTACTCGCCGCCGATCTCCAGCGCGCGGTGCGCGGGAGCGATGCCGGAGGCCGGGTAGGCCTTGGCGTGGCGGGCGGCGACCTCCTGGGCGATGACGTCGATCCCGACACCGCCGATCTTGGTGGCCGTGCCGTTGAAGTACTTGTCGACGAAGGCCTCGTCGAGACCGACGGCCTCGAAGACCTGGGCGCCCCGGTAGGAGGCGACGGTCGAGATGCCCATCTTCGACATGACCTTCAGGACGCCCTTGCCGAGCGCGTAGATCAGGTTGCGGATGGCCTTCTCGGACTCGACACCCGGCAGGAACGTCCCCGCACGGACCAGGTCCTCGACGGACTCCATCGCCAGGTACGGGTTGACCGCCGCGGCGCCGAAGCCGATGAGCAGGGCCACGTGGTGGACCTCGCGGACGTCGCCGGCCTCGACCAGGAGGCCCACGTGGGTGCGCTCCTTGGTACGGATGAGGTGGTGGTGGACGGCCGCGGTGAGCAGCAGCGACGGGATCGGCGCGTGCTCGGCGTCGGAGTGGCGGTCGGACAGGACGATCAGGCGGGCGCCGTTGTCGATGGCGGCGTCGGCCTCGGCACAGATCTCCTCCAGGCGCGCGGCGAGGGCGTCACCACCGCCGGAGACCCGGTACAGGCCGGACAGCGTGGCGGCCTTCATACCGGGCATGTCGCCGTCGGCGTTGATGTGGATGAGCTTGGCCAGCTCGTCGTTGTCGATCACGGGGAAGGGCAGCACGACGCTGCGGCAGGAGGCCGCGGTCGGCTCGAGCAGGTTGCCCTGCGGGCCCAGCGACGAGCGCAGGGAGGTGACCAGCTCCTCGCGGATCGCGTCCAGCGGCGGGTTGGTGACCTGCGCGAACAGCTGGGTGAAGTAGTCGAAGAGAAGGCGCGGGCGATCGGACAGCGCGGCGATCGGCGAGTCGGTGCCCATGGAGCCGATCGGCTCGGCGCCGGCCTTGGCCATCGGCGCGAGGATGACGCGCAGCTCCTCCTCGGTGTAGCCGAAGGTCTGCTGGCGGCGGGTGACCGAGGCGTGCGTGTGCACGATGTGCTCGCGCTCGGGCAGGTCACTCAGCTCGATCTCGCCGACCTCCAGCCATTCCTGGTACGGCTGCTCGGCGGCGAGGGTCGCCTTGATCTCGTCGTCCTCGATGATGCGGTGCTCGGCGGTGTCGACGAGGAACATGCGGCCGGGCTGCAGCCGGCCCTTGCGGACGACCTTGGAGGGGTCGATGTCGAGGACGCCGACCTCGGAGCCGAGGACGACGAGGCCGTCGTCGGTGACCCAGTAGCGGCCGGGGCGCAGACCGTTGCGGTCGAGCACGGCGCCGACCTGGGTGCCGTCGGTGAAGGTGACGCAGGCGGGGCCGTCCCAGGGCTCCATCATCGTGGAGTGGAACTGGTAGAACGCGCGCCGGGCCGGGTCCATGGAGTCGTGGTTCTCCCACGCCTCCGGGATCATCATCAGCACGGAGTGCGGCAGGGAGCGGCCGCCGAGGTGCAGAAGTTCGAGCACCTCGTCGAAGGAGGCGGAGTCGGACGCCTCCGGCGTACAGATCGGGAAGATCCGGTCCAGCTTCTCCTGGGGGCCGAACAGGTCGGAGACCAGCTGCGACTCGCGGGCGCGCATCCAGTTGCGGTTGCCCTTGACCGTGTTGATCTCGCCGTTGTGCGCGACGAAGCGGTACGGGTGGGCGAGCGGCCAGCTCGGGAACGTGTTCGTGGAGAAGCGCGAGTGGACCAGCGCGATGGCCGTGGCGAAGCGGCGGTCGGACAGGTCCGGGAAGAAGGGCTCCAGCTGGCCGGTGGTCAGCATGCCCTTGTAGACGATCGTGCGCGCGGACAGCGACGGGAAGTACACGCCGGCCTCGCGCTCGGCGCGCTTGCGCAGCACGAAGGCCCTGCGGTCGAGGTCGATGCCCTTCGACTCGCCGTCGGTCACGAAGACCTGACGGAAGGCGGGCATCGTCGAGCGGGCGGTGGCGCCGAGCAGCTCGGGGGCGACCGGGACCTCGCGCCAGCCAAGGACGGTCAGGCCCTCGTCCGCGGCGATCGTCTCGATCTGCGAGACGGCCTCGGCGGTGTCGTCCTCGGGCAGGAAGGCGATACCAACGGCGTACGCACCCGCCTCGGGCAGTGGGAATCCGGCCACCTCGCGGAAGAAGGCGTCGGGAACCTGGGACAGGATGCCGGCACCGTCACCCGAGTCGGGCTCGGAGCCGGTGGCACCGCGGTGCTCCAGGTTGCGCAGAACGGTGAGCGCCTGCTCGACCAGCGCATGGCTCGCCTCGCCGGTGAGGGTGGCCACGATGCCGACGCCGCACGCGTCGTGCTCGTTGCGGGGGTCGTACATACCCTGCGCAGCAGGGCGAGCATCCATGAACGACCAGTTCCGGCCATTCGCAGAGTGCTGGGACGGCTGGCGCGTCGTACGCATCGGCTCTCCCGTCGTCGTCAGTGGCATATGCAAGTGCCGAGGGACGACGCTGGCCCTCTGCGTGGAGTGCAAAATTTCGTGCAGGTTACATGATGAAGCGGTTCTCGGGAACCGGATAGGCCGTTCCAACATGCGGACATCACCAGGGCGCGGCGCGGGTTCCACGTACGGCGATGGAATCGGGGGGCACAAGCGGACAGATCGGGTGTCCGTCGGCCCGGGTGCGGCAGGCTTCCTCGCCCACCACAATGTGTTGCGGAGCAGGCGTCATTGCCCGTGGCGCTTACGGCTCATGCCCGGTGGTTAAGCAGTCGAAACCGCCGAGTAACAACTACTTATGCGGTCCCTCGCATAAGTAGCGCGCCTGTCATCCTACGGCGGTACCGAACAGACCGCCCAGGACGTAGGTCACACCCGCCGCCGCACCACCCAGGGCGAGCTGCCGCAGACCGCTGTACCACCAACTGCGCGCCGTCACCTTGGCCACGACCGCGCCGCACGCGAAGAGCCCGGCCAGGGCGAGCAACACGGCGGGCCACAGGGCGTGGGCGCCGAGAAGATACGGCAGGACGGGCAGCAGGGCGCCCAGCGCGAACGATCCGAAGCTGGAGACCGCGGCGACCATCGGCGAGGGCAGGTCCCCCGGGGCCACGCCGAGCTCTTCGCGCGCGTGTATCTCCAGGGCCTGCTCGGGGTCGCGGGAGAGCTGCCTGGCGACCTCGCGGGCGAGTGCGGGCTCGACGCCGCGCGCCTCGTACAGCGCCGCCAGCTCCTCCTCCTCGTCCTCCGGATGCTTTCTCAACTCGCGGCGCTCGATGTCGAGTTCGGCCTCGACCAGCTCGCGCTGCGAGGCGACGGACGTGTACTCGCCGGCGGCCATGGAGAAGGCACCGGCGGCCAGCCCCGCGAGCCCGGTGATGACGATGGTCTGCTGACTGACGGCTCCGCCCGCGACACCCGTGATGAGGGCCAGGTTCGACACCAGCCCGTCCATCGCGCCGAAGACGGCCGGACGCAGCCAGCCGCCGTTCACATCGCGGTGGGTGTGGTTGTCCCGGTGCGCCTCGTGCAGCGTCGCTTCTGTGTCGATGATGGCCATAACCGGCCCCCCAGGTGCTTGTTTGGACTGCTTCCACTTTTCGACAACACCGAAAGTACGTCGGAAATTGCTTCACCGCCAGCAAGGGAAGGCTGGGCTAACCTGCGCTTTTACCCGTGACCGCTCATTCGATCAAGTCATTGCACAGATGTCGGTCGGGTGATGCTGGGGCCCGTGACGCTCTGCGGAACCGCTCCCGTGGGACAGATCCGCAAAGGGGTTCCGTGCCCCACGAACAGGGGGGTGCCTGAAAGGAGAGGCACCGTATGGCCATCGCCTGCATTCCCCCGGCCCCGGCGTCCGGGGACGCCACCGGTCTGCGTGAACGGGCGCGCGGCGCGCTGCTCGGCCTCGCCGTGGGGGACGCGCTGGGCGCGCCCGCCGAGAACATGAGGCCGTCGGAGATTCGCGCCCGCTGGGGCCGCATCACGGGATACGTCGCCGAGCAGCCCTCCGGCACGGACGACACCGAGTACGCGATCTTCTCGGGGCTGCTGCTGGCCCGGCACGGCTCGGCACTCACCGTGGCGCACGTGGAGACGGCCTGGCACCAGTGGATCGCGGACCGGGACGAGGGGCCGTTCCGAGGAGCGGGGTTCAGCGAGCGGGGCACGCTGGAGAACCTCCGCCGGGGCCTTGCGGCGCCCATCACGGCGCAGCACCGGCATGCCTGGAGCGACGGACTCGCCATGCGCGCGGCACCCTTCGGCGTCTTCGCCGCGGGCCGCCCCGCGGAGGCGGCTCGGCTCGTGGCGATCGACGGCTCGGTGAGCCACGAAGGGGAGGGCATCTACGGCGGCCAGGCGGTCGCGGCCGGGGTCGCGGCGGCGATGGCGGGTGCAACCACGACCGCCGTGGTGGCCTCGGCCCTCGCGGTCGTCCCCGACGACTCGTGGACGGCCCGCTCCCTGCGCCGCGCGGCCGCCGCGGCCCACCGGGGCGCACCCGCGGTCCGCTCCGCGGTGGTGATCGGCGGCTACCCCTGGACGGACCTCGCGCCCGAGGCGGTGGCCCTGGCTTTCGGCGCGTACGCGGCGGCGGACGGCGACTTCACGCAGTCCGTACTCACCGCGGTCAACATGGGCCGCGACGCCGACACCACGGCGGCGGTCGCGGGCGCCCTGGCGGGCGCGACCTGCGGGGTCTCGGCGATCCCGGCCGAGTGGGCGGCCGCGATCGGCCCGGCCCGGGGCCGCTGCCTGCCGTCCATGGAGGGCCACCACGTGCTGGACGTGGCGGAGCTCCTGACGCCGGGGGACGACGGGAAGTGGGGATCAGCGGTCGCGGGGTTGTGGGGCAGAGGAACAGGCATACGACAGAACGACCGCGCACGGCACGACATCCTGATCCACCACGACGGCCCTACACGGCAGGACGAAACCGCACGGGGTGGCGAACCGGCACGGGTTAGCGAACCGGCACGGGGTGGCGAACCGGCACGGGTTAGCGAACCGGCACGGCGTTCGCCGGCCGACGAGGAAGCCACACGGGTTGGCGAACCGGCACGGGATGGCGAACCGGCGCGGGATGGCGAACCCATGTGGTGTGGCGAACCAGTGCGGCAGCAGGATCCCGTACTGGCGTGCAACCCCGCGCACCAGAGCGATCCCGCAGGGGACGGCGGTCCCGCGCACCAACACGACCCAGCCAGCCATCCGGATCCCACCCAGCAGCACCACCCCGCAAGGACGGGCGAGACGGAACGGCAGAGCGATCCCGGACGCCTCGGCGATCCCCCAGGCTCCATCGACCCCGGAGGCCTCGGCGATCCCCGACGACCCAGCGATCCCGCGCGGCAGCGCGGGTCCGTGCTGCGGGAGGCGTGGCTGCATCCCGATCCGGCGGTGTACGCGGAGGCCGCGTACGTGGAGGCTGGGGACGAGGGCGAGGTGGAGTCGTGAGCGAGTCCGCGGCGCCCCGGCGGATCGAGGGCCTCCTGCTCGGGCTCGCCGCGGGGGACGCCGCCGGATGGCCCGCCGCCCGGCATCGGGCCGCCCGTATGCCCGAGTGGACCCGGCGGCTGACCCGTGAGCTGGACACCTTCGCCGAGCAGAACGCGACCACCACCCTGCCCGTGCCGATCGCCCTCAACCAGCCGCCGGAGCCACTGAGGCTCGGGCCCTCGGACGACGCCGAGTGGGCGGCCTTCGCCGCGCAAGCCGTGCTGCGGGCCGGGGACGGCAGCGGGCTCGGCGATCTCGACCGGCAGCGGAGGATGCGCGCGGCCATCGACCTCTCCTGGAACGCGGTCGCCGGTGAGGTCGCCGCCGCGGCCGACCGGGCCCCCGAGGTCGAGTCGGCGCGGTTGACCCTCCGGGCCCGGATCTCCGTGCGGGCGGGGCTCGGGAATCTGGCCACCGGGCTGCGCCCTCCCGCCACCGGCCACGACAACCCGCACTACTTCGACGACGCGGCCTGCGTACGGGCCTGCGTCCTCGCCGTGGCGCATCCGGGAGATCCCCGGCTCGCAGCCGAACTGGCCGAGTTCGACGCCCGCTACACCCAGGACGGCGACGGGGTGCACGGCGCCCGCGCCATGGCCGCGGCCCTCTCGCTCGCCCTGTCCGGGGAGGAGGTCGACGCGTGCGTGCGGGCCGCGGTCGCCGAGCTTCCCGAGTCCACCGAGATCGGCCGCAACGCCCGGCACGCGCTGAAGCTGGCCCACGACGGCGACGGAGCCTTCGCCGTGGTCCCGTCGCTGGAGCACCAGATCGTCGACCACGTCTACAGCTACGGCATCGCGGCCGCGGAGACCGTCCCGGTCGCGCTCGCCCTGGCGACGGCGGCCCGCGGCCGGATCGCGGAGGCCGTGCCCGCCGCCGCCTGCCTGTCCAGGGTCGCCGACTCCGCCCCGGCCCTGGCGGGCGCGCTCACCGGCGCGCTCGGCGGCGGCGTGGCCGTCCCGCCCGCCTGGCGCGAGGCCTGCCGCACCCTCTCCGGCTGCGTGCTGCCCCGTCTGACCGGCACGGATCTCGTACACCTCGCCGAACTCCTGGAGGCGACGGAACTGACCGGACCAGGTGGATGATTCGGACATGACGCCCACTTCTGACGAGACGATCCCTCTCGACGAACGCATCACCGGCGCCCTGGTCGGCGCCGCCGTCGGCGACGCCCTCGGCGGTCCCGTCGAGGGTCACTCCCCCGAGCAGATCGTCGAACGGCACGGCGGCCGCGTGCACGGGATCGTCGGACCCTGGCACGGCGACGCCTGGCGTACGGCCCGCCCCGTCGCCCCGTACCACAAGGGCGACGGCCACGTCACCGACGACACGTTGATGACCCATGCCCTGGTACGGGTCTACGCGGCCGTCCGCGACCACCTCGACGCGTACGCGGTCGCCGCGCACCTGGTCCCCGACCTGATGACGAACCCCCGCTGGATCCCCGAACTGGAGACGGAGGCGATCCCCCTCCAACGGATCTTCCTGGCGGAGAAGTGGCTGGTGGCCAGGCTGCACTACGGCCACATCGACCCGCGCGAGGCCGGCGTGGGCAACATCGTCAACTGCGGTGCCGCGATGTACATGGCACCGGTCGGCCTGGTCAACGCGGCCAACCCGGCGGGGGCGTACGCCGAGGCGCTGGACGTGGCGGGGGCGCATCAGTCGTCGTACGGCAGGGAGGCGGCCGGGGTGTTCGCGGCGGCGGTGGCGGCGGCGTGCGAACCGGGCGCGACACCCGACTCGGTCGTGGCCGCGTGCCTGTCCCTCGCGAAGGACGGGACGCGGGCCGCCATCGAGACGGTCTGCGACGCGGCCTCCCGCTACTCGGACTTCGAGGCGGCCCTGAGGCCGTTGCGGGAGGCGGTGGCGCCCTACGACACGGTCGGCCCCGACTACCGCGCACCGTCCCTGGGTGCCCGCCGCCCCTCCCGGGTCCATGCGATCGAGGAACTTCCGGTGGCACTGGGCATGATGATCGTGGCGCGCGGCGACTACCGCCACGCGGTGCTCGGCGCGGTGAACTACGGCCGGGACTGCGACTCCGTCGCGACGATGACGGGCGCGATCACCGGCGCCCTGGGCTCGGAGGTCCCGCCGTACTGGGCGAAGGCGGTCGCGGAGGCGAGCCGCCTCGACCTGCACGCCCCGGCGCGGACGCTCACGGAGATCACACGGGAGATCTTCGCCCGTGACGTCCGCCGCCGCCGAGCCCATGAGGCGGCGTTCACCGGGATCGGAGGCTGAGGTGCTCCGACTGACCTGGGTCCAGCCGGAGGACCTTCTCGGCCATGAGCTGCGCCAGGCGGCTCAGGAGGGCCGGGAGCCGTCGGCGATCGCGGCGAGGTGGAGGGCGGCGGGCGGCCCGGAGCTCCCACCGCGCGCGGGAGCATCACCCTCGTCGGCGTCACGGTACCTGCGCCTGCTGGCGGAGGACTTGTTGGACGAACTCGCCGACCTGCCCGGCGCGTTGACGGATGCCGAGCCGACGGACCTGACGAGGATCAAGGCGCTGTGCCCGGCTTGGCCCGCCCGGTCGGCGCCGGCCGGCGGACCCACCTCACGGGCAACGCCCACCGAAGGCAGCCTGGAAGCCGCCTGGCTCGGCCGGGCCGCCGGCTGTCTCCTCGGCAAACCCGTGGAAAGGCTCCCCCTCGACGGTATCCGCCGACTCGCCCGAGCCACCGGCAACTGGCCCCTGAACACATGGTTCACGGCTCGGGGAGTCCCCCGGGAACTGCTGGCGGAGCACCCCTGGAACCGCCGCTCCGCGCCCACCTCCCTGGCCGAGAACATCGACGGCATGCCCGAGGACGACGACCTCAACTACCCCCTCCTCAACCTCATGTTGCTCAGTCGCCACGGCAAGACGTTCACCACCACCGACGTGGCCCGACTCTGGCTCGACGAACTCCCCGCCGGCCGCACCTTCACCGCCGAACGCATCGCCTACCGCAACCTCCTCTCCGGCCTCGAACCCCCGCGCACGGCCCGCCACCGCAACCCGTTCCGCGAGTGGATCGGCGCCCTCATCCGTGCCGACGTACACGGCTGGACGAACCCGGGCGACCCGGCGGGCGCGGCCGAACAGGCGCACCGCGACGCCACTCTCACGCACACCGCGAACGGCGTCTACGCGGCGATGTTCACCGCGGCCACCATCGCCGAGGCGGCCACCGGTGTGCACGACGTCCACCACTGCCTGCGCACCGGCCTCACCGTCGTCCCACCCGCCTCCCGACTCGCCCGCGCCATCCATGAGGCGATTCGACTGGCCGGCTCCACTAAGGACTTCGATGCGGTCGTCGACGAGCTCCACACCACGCACCGCGACTACCACTGGGTCCACGCCGTCCCCAACACGGCCCTGATCGCCGCCGCCCTCACCCACGCCGACGGCGACTTCACCGGCTCCATCTGCCGTGCCGTGTCCGGAGGCTGGGACACCGACTCCAACGGTGCGACGGCGGGCAGCGTCGCGGGTCTGCTGGCCGGACACCCCACCGAGCTCCCCGACCGCTGGACGGCCCCTCTCAAGAACCGGCTGACCACGTCCGTCGGCGACTTCAACGGCATCGCTTTCGACGCCCTGGCCCACCTCACGCACCGGGAAACCCACCGCTCATGACCCCACCCCTCACCGGCCTGCGAGTCCTCGATCTCGCCACCCTCTTCGCCGGTCCCCTCGCCGCCACCCTGCTCGGTGACTTCGGAGCCGAGGTCATCAAGGTCGAGCACCCGGCCAAACCGGATCCCTCCCGCGGGCACGGCCCGGCGAAGAACGGGGTGGGTCTGTGGTGGAAGCTGCTGGGCCGCAACAAGCGCACGATGACGCTCGACCTGTCCAAGCCCGGCGGCCGTACGACGCTGCTGCGCCTCGCCGCCACCGCCGACGTGATCGTGGAGAACTTCCGCCCGGGCACCCTGGAGAAGTGGGCCCTGGGCTGGGAGGAGCTGTCGGCCGCCAACCCCCGACTGGTCCTCGCCCGGGTGACCGCCTTCGGCCAGTTCGGCCCGTACGCGCACCGCCCGGGCTTCGGCACGCTCGCGGAGGCGATGAGCGGATTCGCGGCCATCACCGGGGAGCCGGCCGCACCGCCGACTCTTCCGCCGTTCGGTCTGGCCGACTCGATCGCGGGCCTGGCGACGGCGTACGCGGTGATGACGGCGCTCGCGGCCCGGGATCGCACGGGCGCGGGCCAGGTGGTGGACATGGCGATCATCGAACCGATCCTCACGGTCCTCGGACCACAGCCGGTCTGGTACGACCAGTTGGGTCACGTCCAGCGGCGCGCCGGCAACCGGTCCCAGAACAACGCCCCGCGCAACACCTACCGCACCGCGGACGGCGGCTGGGTCGCGGTGTCGACCTCCGCCCAGTCCGTCGCCGAGCGGGTGATGCGTCTGGTCGGCCGTCCGGAGCTGATCGACGAGCCGTGGTTCGCGACGGGCGCGGACCGCGCCCTGCACGCCGATGTGCTCGACGAGGCGGTCGGCGAGTGGATCGCCCGTCGTCCTCGCGCGGAGGTCCTCAAGGCGTTCGAGAGGGCGGAGGCCGCGGTGGCGCCGGTCCAGGACGTACGGGATGTGATGACCGACCCCCAGTACACGGCGCTGGACACCATCACGACGATCCCCGACGACCCCGAACTGGGACGGCTGCGCATGCAGAACGTCCTGTTCCGCCTCTCCGCCACGCCCGGTGTGATCCGCTGGGCGGGCCGTCCGCACGGTGCGGACACCGCGGCGGTCCTGACCGAGCTGGGCCTTTCCGCCCCGGAGATCGCCGCCCTCGAAGCGGAGGGCGCCCTGTGACCGCTAGTCCGGGTTTTCCCCCTCTCACCTGGCTGTACGCTCCGGGGGACCGCCCGGCGGTGGTCGGCAAGGCGCTGGCGTCCGGGGCGGACGTGGTGCTGATCGACCTGGAGGACGCGGTCGCCCCGGACCGCAAGGAGTACGCGCGGG
Organism: Streptomyces sp. NPDC022910; assembly: GCF_055561075.1. Lineage (NCBI taxonomy): Bacteria > Bacillati > Actinomycetota > Actinomycetes > Kitasatosporales > Streptomycetaceae > Streptomyces > Streptomyces sp. NPDC022910. The sequence goes on along the minus strand of NZ_JBVHHL010000002.1, from coordinate 319,520 downwards.
CGGCGACCGCGGAACGGCTGACCGAGCGCCCTGCGGTACCGGTCCACGTCCGGGTGAACGCGCTGGACAGTCCCTGGGCGGAGGCGGACCTCGCGGCGCTGACGGCACTGCCCGGCCTCTCGGGCCTGCGCATGCCCAAGGTGACGTCACCGTCGGACGTGGTCCGGGTGGCGGAACGGGCCGCACCGGCGGAGGGCGGGGCGGTCCCCCTCTACGCGCTCCTGGAGACGGCCCTGGGCGTGGAGCAGGCGTTCACGATCGCCTCGGCCCATCCGGCCGTACGGGGGATCGCGCTGGGCGAGTCCGATCTGCGGGCGGACCTGGGCGTGCGGGAGGACGCGGGCCTGGACTGGTCGCGGGCGCGCGTGGTGGTGGCCGCACGCGCCGCGGCTCTGCCTCCGCCGGCCCAGTCGGTCTACCCGGACACAAGGGACCTCGTGGGTCTGGCGGACTCCTGTGCCCACGGGCGCACCCTCGGCTTCCTGGGCCGCGCGGCCATCCACCCCCGTCAGCTCCCGGTCATCGAACGCGCCTACGCACCCAGAGCGGAGGAGATCTCCAGGGCGGAGGAGATCCTGAAGGCGGCGGCCAGGGAACCGGGCGCCCAGGCCCTCCCCGACGGCCGCTTCATCGACACGGCGGTGGTGAGGGAGGCGCAGCGCACCCTGTCACTGGCACGCAGAAGACGCTGAGGATTGCGAACACCGGGGGCGCCGTGTCCGCGGCCACGGCATCCGCGGCCACGGCGCCCCCGGCCACGTACGAGAAGCCCGTCAGCCCTTCTTCGCCGACTCGGGCTCGTCCACCGCATCGGTGTCGTCCGACGGCCCGGTCCCGCTCTCCGGGGCCTTCGGCTCGTCGTCCTCCGGCTCCGGCTTCTTCTCCAGATCCACGGAGTCGCCGTCTGCCTCGGTCTCCGCGTCCGAGGGGACCTCCTCGGAGGCGGCCTCGTCGGAGGCGCCCGGTTCCACGACTTCCTCCCGCCCTGGCCGCAGCCGCGACGACAGCACGATGTAGGTCACGGCGAGCAGGAACACGATCATCGCGGTCCAGTCGTTCAGCCGCAGGCCGAGGATGTGGTGCGCGTCGTCGACCCGCATGTACTCGATCCAGCCGCGGCCCACGCAGTACGCGGCCACGTACAGGGCGAACGCCCGCCCGTGACCCAGCTTGAAGCGGCGGTCCGCCCAGATCACCAGGAACCCGACCCCGATGCACCAGAGCGACTCGTACAGGAACGTCGGATGGTAGTACCCCGGAACCCGCCCGTCCGTCGACGAGGTGATGTGCAGCGCCCACGGCAGATCCGTCGGCCGTCCGTACAGCTCCTGGTTGAACCAGTTGCCCCAGCGGCCGATCGCCTGCGCGAAGGCGATCCCGGGCGCGACGGCATCGGCGTAGGCGGGCAGCGTGATACCCCTGCGTCGGCAGCCGATCCACGCGCCGACCGCCCCGAGGGCGATGGCGCCCCAGATGCCGAGCCCGCCCTGCCAGACCTTGAAGGCGTCCACCCAGTTGCGGCCGTTGCTGAAGTACAGCTCGTAGTCCGTGATCACGTGGTACAGCCGTCCGCCCACGAGGCCGAACGGAACGGCCCAGACCGCGATGTCGGCCACCGTGCCGGACCGGCCGCCACGGGCGACCCAGCGCTTGTTGCCGAGCCATACGGCTACGAAGACACCGATGATGATGCAGAAGGCGTAGCCGCGCAGCGGAATGGGGCCGAGATTCAGCACTCCGCGCGACGGGCTGGGAATGAAGGCAAGTTCCATGGCAGGAACGACGCTACCCTGCCGGACACACAGCGTGGCAACCCACCTGGCTACGGGTCCATAACATAGACCACCCCCGGCACGTCAGCACCGGGGGCATCACTGGCCACAGACCGCCTCAGGACTTGTTCGCCGCCTCCACGAGCTGCTTCAGCTTGGCCGGCGTCATCGACTGGTCCGCGTAGATGTTTTTGCCGTCGAGGAGGACGGTCGGCGTGCCCGTGAAGCCGCTGCTCTGGAACGCGGCGTTCGACTTCACCACCCAGCTGTCGTGCGTGCCGTCCTTGACGCACTTCTCGAACGTGGGCGTGTTCAGACCGCTCACCTTGCCCGCCAGCTCGATGAGCTTGTCGTTGTCCGCGTAGGTGTCCTGCGTTTCCTTGGGCTGGTTCTGGTACAGCACGTCGTGGTAGTCCCGGAACTTGCCGGCGTCCTGCGCACATGCTGCCGCGTTGGCCGCGCGCAGCGAGCCGCTGCCGCCCAGGTTTCCGTCGATGAGCGTGACCAGGTGGTACTCGACCTTCAGCTGTCCGGCGTCGACCAGCTGGTGGATCGTCGGACGGTAGGCGGTCTCGAAGGCCTGGCAGGCAGGGCAGCGGAAGTCCTCCCACACCGTGAGGGTCGACTTGGCGGAGTCCTTGCCGAGCGGGATCGCGAGACTGTCCTTGCCCGTCGCCCCCGAAGGCGCGATGGCCGGGCCGGCGGTGCTGCTCTTGCCGCTCTTGCCGGAGTTCGCAGCCAGCACGCCCACCACCGTCGCCAAGGCCAGAACGCAGACGACCGAGGCGCCCACGATCAGGGCCCGACGGCGCTTCTCCGCGGCCTTCCGCTTCTCTCGCTCGACCACCAGCCGCTCACGGGCGGTGCGCTTTCCATCACGGTTCTTCTCGCTCACATCCGGCAGAACGAACCGGGGAGGCGCAGCGCGCCTCCCCGGCCCCAGGTCCACCCGTTCGGGTGAGCGAATTTTCTGTTATGCGCGAGCTTCACCCCTGTGAGTGGCGACAGTGGGGTGTCACGCGTTGCCGCGGACGCCCTCGGCCAGCTCGCCCGCCAGCGCCCGTACGGCGTCCAGGGCGGACGCCTCGTCCTTCGCGTCCAGCATCCGCTTCACGAACGCCGAGCCGACGATCACTCCGTCGGCGAAGCCGGCCACCTCGGCGGCCTGCGCCGCGTTGGAGACGCCGAGGCCGACACAGACGGGCAGGTCGGTGGTCGCCCGGGTACGGCGGACCAGGTCCTGGGCCTGCGCTCCGACCGTCTCGCGGGTACCGGTGACGCCCATGAGCGAGGCCGCGTAGACGAAGCCGGAGCCCGCAGCGGTGATCTCGGCGAGCCGCTCGTCCTTGCTGCTGGGAGCGACCACGAAGACCGTGGCGAGCCCGTGCTTCTCGGCGTGCTCCCTCCACAGGTCCGACTCCTGCACGGGCAGGTCCGGCAGGATGCAACCCGCACCGCCCGCCTCGGCCAACTCGGCGGTGAAGCGTTCCACGCCGTAGCGGTCGATCGGATTCCAGTACGTCATCACGAGCACCGGCTTGCCGGTCGCCTCGTACACCTCACGAACCGTGCGCATGACATCGGCGATCTTCACTCCGCCGCGCAGCGCGATGTCGTCGGCGGTCTGGATGACGGGACCGTCGAGGACGGGGTCGCTGTGCGGCAGGCCCACCTCGACGACGTCGGCGCCGCCCTCCAGGACCGCCTTGATCGCCGCGATGCCGCCGTCGACGGTCGGGAAGCCCGCCGGCAGGTAGGCGATGAGCGCGGACCGCCCGTCCGTCCTGGCGGCGGCGAGGGTGTCGGACAGCAGCTGAATGTTCCCGCTCACTTGCCGTCCCCCTCGATCTCCGCGGCGTCGCTGTCGGCGTCCGCGGCGACGGACGCGTCGGTGTCGTACAGGCCGAAGTAACGGGCGGCCGTGTCCATGTCCTTGTCGCCGCGCCCGGACAGATTGACGACGATCAGCCCGTCCTTGCCCAGCTCCCTGCCGACCTCCAGGGCGCCGGCGAGCGCGTGCGCGCTCTCGATGGCCGGGATGATCCCCTCGGTGCGGGACAACAGGCGCAGGGCCTGCATGGCCGCGTCGTCGGTGACGGCCCGGTACTCGCCGCGGCCGATGTCCTTGAGGTAGGAGTGCTCGGGGCCGATGCCCGGGTAGTCGAGGCCCGCGGAGATCGAGTACGGCTCGGTGATCTGGCCTTCCTCGTCCTGAAGCACATACGACCGGGATCCGTGCAGGATGCCGGGCTCGCCGGCGGTGAGGGTGGCGGCGTGCTCACCGGTCTCGACGCCGTGGCCGGCGGGCTCGCAGCCGATGAGACGGACGGACGTGTCGGGGATGAAGGCGTGGAACAGCCCGATGGCGTTGGAGCCGCCGCCCACACAGGCGATGGCCGCGTCGGGCAGGCGCCCGGCACGCTCGAGGAGCTGCCGCCGCGCCTCCACACCGATCACACGGTGGAAGTCCCGCACCATGGCCGGGAAGGGGTGCGGCCCCGCCACCGTGCCGAAGAGGTAGTGGGTGTGGTCGACGTTGGCGACCCAGTCGCGGAACGCCTCGTTGATGGCGTCCTTGAGGGTGCGGGAGCCGGACTTCACGGCGATGACCTCGGCACCGAGCATGCGCATGCGGGCGACGTTGAGGGCCTGCCGCCGGGTGTCGATCTCACCCATGTAGATGGTGCAGTCGAGCCCGAAGAGGGCGCAGGCGGTGGCGGTGGCGACGCCGTGCTGGCCGGCACCGGTCTCCGCGATGACCCGCGTCTTGCCCATCCTCTTGGTGAGGAGAGCCTGACCGAGCACATTGTTGATCTTGTGGGAGCCGGTGTGGTTGAGGTCCTCGCGCTTCAGGAACACCCGGGCGCCACCGGCGTGTTCGGCGAATCGCGGCACCTCGGTCAGGGCGCTGGGCCGGCCGGTGTAGTGGACGAGCAGGTCGTCGAGCTCGCGGGCGAACTCGGGGTCGGCCTTCGCCTTCTCGTACTCGACGGCGACCTCGTCCACGGCGGCGACAAGGGCCTCCGGAATGAACTTGCCGCCGAACGCGCCGAAGTACCCCTCGGCGCTGGGAACCTGACCCTCCGGGTCGGGAAGGAAGAACTGGCTGGGCATGCGGACACCTCGCAGGGGCAAAGCCCCGGGGTTGGTCGGACTGAGGGTGACATCGGTCGCGTGCGCGCGCCGACCAACGCCTGCCGCTCTCCCCGCCCGCCCTTGCTTCGGGCAGTCCGGCGGGGGTTCAGCTCACCGAAGGTGACGGCGCGCACGCGGGGTGACGCCATCGCATCCCGTTCACCTGCCCCGGCTCGTCACCGATGACATACCGAACCCGTCGCCCGTGCACCCGCCGCGCGGGAGCCCGGCAGCCGCGCGGTCGGCACCCACGGGCGAGGCGGGCATACGGATCCCTGGTCGCCACGGTGATCGGAAGCATCATCGGCGCCAACTCTACCGGCGTACGGCCATTCGCGTGCCCACCGGACGTCAGCCCCGCCCGTGCCGCAGCGCCGGGTGCGCGCCCGCCGCGACCAGGTCGGCGACCGCCGTCTTCGGGTCGCGTCCGGTCACCAGCGACTCGCCGACGAGCACCGCGTCGGCGCCCTCGTTGGCGTACGCGATCAGGTCGTGCGGCCCGCGGACCCCGGACTCGGCGACCTTCACGATGCCCTCGGGGACCTCGGGGGCGACCCGTTCGAACGTCGAGCGGTCGACTTCCAGGGTCTTCAGGTTGCGCGCGTTGATGCCGATCACCTTGGCGCCGGCATCCACCGCCCGCTCGGCCTCCTCCTCGTCGTGCACCTCGACGAGCGGCGTGAGCCCGATGGACTCGGCGCGTTCGATGAGGGACTCCAGGGCGGGCTGGTCGAGGGCGGCGACGATCAGCAACACGAGGTCGGCGCCGTACGCCCGGGCTTCCCAGAGCTGGTACGAGGTGACGATGAAGTCCTTGCGCAGCACCGGGATGTCGACCCGGGCCCGCACGGCCTCCAGGTCGGCCAGCGAACCGCCGAAGCGGCGCTGCTCGGTGAGGACGGAGATGACGGCCGCGCCGCCCGCCTCGTAGTCCGCAGCGAGCCCCGCCGGATCGGCGATCGCGGCGAGCGCGCCCTTGGACGGGCTGGAGCGCTTGACCTCACAGATCACCTTGACGCCCTCACCGCGCAGGGCGGCGACGCCGTCCTTGGCGGCGGGAGCCTTCGCCGCGCGCTCCTTGAGCTCGTCGAGGCTGACGCGCGCCTGCCGCTCCGCGAGGTCGGCACGGACTCCGTCGATGATCTCGTCGAGCACACTCACGCGAGCGGCCCCCTTCCTGGCGGTTGATGATTCAAGAAGCTCACCGGGGTTGAGCCTCGGACCACCGGACCGCCTCGGCGGGCGAAACCGATCGTCACTGTGATGGTATCCGGAGGAGGGCGTAGGCCTCGCATCCGGTTGACGGCGGTCCCACTACCTGGACATTCACCGATTGATCAAGGATGCAGCCAGCCACCGAACGGCAGGTTCCGGACAACCGTGAAGACCAGCAGCAGGGCGCCCAGGCTCCACAGGTGCACCGGCTGGAGGTCGATCCGCAGTGGCCGCCCCCGCGCCGCGCGGACCGCCCAGAGGGTCCACCCGACCGCGAAGACCAGATAGCCGACAACGGCCAGGGCGTTGTCCTGAAGCGCCGTCAAAAAGTCCCCGTGCGCGAAGGCATGGGCACTGCGCAGCCCACCGCAGCCGGGGCAGTACACGCCCGTGTAGCGCAGCAGCGGGCAGACCGGGTAGTGCCCGGGTTGGTCGGGGTCCACCGCCCCGACGTAGACGAAGGCCCCGAGGACGCCCGCGAGCACACCGGAGGGCACGGCGGTCCGCCGGAGCACGGCGACGGCTCCGGTGTCCGTACGGGTCGGCGTCACGCTGGGGGATTCGGCGTTCACCCCACGCATTCTGCCCTTGCCCCGCCCGGACCGCCCACCGCACCCGGAAACGCGGGAGGCCCCGCGCTCGTGCCCGGGGCCGCCTCTCGTGTCAGCTCGGCGAGGGATCAGCTCTCCGTCGCACTCGCGGGCTGATGCGCCGACCGCGCCGGCGTCTTCGGCTGGCCGAGGCCCAGCTGGCGCATGAGGCCGCCGACGACGCCGCCGACGCCGACGATCACGAGGCCCGCCCAGAAGCCGACGGGCTGGGCCATCACGGTGAAGGCGCCCGAGACGCAGAAACCGATGAAGGCGATGATGACACCGGTCCAGGCGGCCGGGGTGTGACCGTGGCTGCTGCCCGCCATGACTTGCTCCTCGTTAGCTGTATGTGCATGTGTGAGCCGGACGCTCGGCGTCATTGTCCCGTACCCGCGCGTATGAGGTGAGCTCGGGGTCGCTCCGCGGAGGGGACGGTTCGCCTTCGGCACGCCGCCCACGCGCCGTGGGCGGCGGCCCGGCGGTCAGGCTCCTGTGGGGTCCTCACCCCGGTCGAGTGCCTTCCAGAGGTCCTCGGGGCGGTCCGGGTCGACGGGCTTCTCCTTGCGCGGCCGGGGGGTCCCGTCGCGCTCGTAACGGCCCGACATCACGGGCCACAGCCGGCCGTAGAGCATGGCGAGCAGTCCGGCGAGAAGGAGGAGCGCGCCACCGACAGCCGCGACATAGGGCCAGGCGGTGTGCGTGAGGGCGGTGGCGGTCGCGGAAGTGTCGCCGGCCGCCTGCGCCGCCTTCTCGTCGAGCGCCGAGTTGTCGGTGGCGCCGAGCAGCGCCGCGGCGACGGTGCCAGCGCCGGAGAGCGCGAGCAGTCCGGCGACGAGCAGGCGTCCGGCCCTGCGGACCGCGAAGACAGCGACGAGTGCGGCCAGGCCCACTATGGCGAGGGCCGCGGGCACGCCCGTGACATCGCTGCCCTTGGCGCTCAGCGAGTAGTCGCCGCCGGCCACCGCCACGGTCCCCGCCGACCAGCCCCGACGGGAGGAGAGCAGCGCCAGGGCCGCGCCGAGCGCCCCGCACAGCAGGGCCAGGGCGAGGCTGCGGCGGCCGGACCGGACGGGTGCGGCGGCCTCGGACCGGGGGTGGGGTACGGCAGTCATGTGCTCCACTATCGCGTGAACCCCGGGCGAACCGTCACCCGGGGTTCATCTCAGGCCTTCCCCAGACGATTTGCCGTGTGCACCGCGCGCAGGACCGCCGCGGCCTTGTTGCGGCACTCGTTGTCCTCAGCGACCGGGTCGGAGTCGGCCACGATGCCGGCTCCGGCCTGCACGTACGCCGTGCCGTCCCGCAGCAGCGCCGTACGGATCGCGATGGCGGTGTCGGAGTCGCCCGCGAAGTCGAGGTAGCCGACACAGCCGCCGTACAGCCCGCGCCGGGACGGCTCGAGCTCGTCGATGATCTGCATCGCGCGCGGCTTGGGCGCCCCGGAGAGCGTGCCGGCCGGGAAGCAGGCCGTCAGGACGTCGAAGGCGGTGCGGCCCGCGGCGACCCGGCCGGTCACGGTCGAGACGATGTGCATCACATGCGAGTACCGCTCGATGGACATGAAGTCGACGACCTCGACCGAGCCGGGCTCGCAGACCCGTCCGAGGTCGTTGCGGCCGAGGTCGACGAGCATGAGGTGCTCGGCGCGTTCCTTGGGGTCGGCCAGCAGTTCCTCGGCGAGCGCCTGGTCCTCCTGCGGGGTCGCGCCGCGGTGCCGGGTGCCCGCGATGGGGTGGACCATCGCCCGGCCGTCCTCGACCTTCACCAACGCTTCCGGGCTGGACCCGACGACGTCGAAGCCCTCGAAGCGGAACAGGTACATGTACGGGGACGGGTTGGTGGCCCGCAGCACCCGGTACACGTCCAACGCGCTCGCCCTGCACGGTGTCTCGAAGCGCTGCGAGGGGACGACCTGGAAGGCCTCACCCGCGCGGATGCGCTCCTTGATGTCCTCGACGGCCTCCCGGAAGTCCTCGCCGCCCCACAGGGCCGTGTACTCGGGCAGTTCGGAGGGCGGGAGCACGGCGGGCGGCTGGGCGACGGGGCGGGACAGGTCGGCCTCCATCGCGTCGAGGCGGGCCACGGCGTCCGCGTAGGCCTCGTCGACGCCCGTGTCGAGGTCGTTGTGGTTGATCGCGTTGGCGATCAGCAGGACCGAGCCCTCCCAGTGGTCCATGACCGCGAGGTCGCTGGTGAGCAGCATGGTGAGCTCGGGAAGCCCGAGGTCGTCGCGTTCGCCGGGACCGATCTTCTCCAGGCGGCGCACGATGTCGTAGCCCAGATAGCCGACCATGCCACCGGTGAAGGGCGGCAGGCCCAGGTCGTGGGCGAGGTCGCGGGGGGTGTGCAGGGCCTCGATGGTGGCGCGCAGGGCGGCCGGCGGGTCGCCCTCGACGGGGACGCCGACGGGCGGGGTACCGAGCCAGTGGGCCTGGCCGTCCCGCTCGGTGAGCGTCGCCGCCGAGCGCACGCCCACGAAGGAGTAGCGGGACCAGGAGCGGCCGTTCTCCGCCGACTCCAGCAGGAACGTGCCGGGGCGCTCCGCGGCGAGTTTGCGGTAGAGCGCGACGGGCGTGTCGCCGTCGGCGAGGAGCTTGCGCGTGACCGGGATGACGCGGCGGTCGGTGGCCAGCTTGCGGAACGTCTCGAGGTCCATGGCGGCAGACCTTACTGATCCGCGGAGGGCACGCCGGAACCGGCGTCCTTGAGGAGCACGTCGGCGTCGAAGCAGGTGCGATCGCCGGTGTGGCAGGCGGCGCCCACCTGGTCGACCCTGACCAGCAGGGTGTCGGCGTCGCAGTCGAGGGCGACCGACTTGACGTGCTGGACGTGGCCCGAGGTGTCGCCCTTCACCCAGTACTCCTGGCGGCTGCGCGACCAGTACGTGCACCGCCCGGTCGTCAGGGTGCGGTGCAGCGCCTCGTCGTCCATCCAGCCGAGCATCAGCACCTCGCCGGTGTCGTACTGCTGGGCGATCGCGGGGAGCAGCCCGTCGGCGCTGCGCTTGAGGCGCGCGGCGATCTCGGGGTCCAGGCCGCTGGGCCTGCTGGGGTCAGGCGTGCTGGTCATGCCGACCATTTTGCCGCGCCGCGCCGGCCTGCCGGGCCACCGTCCGGTGGGCGGACCGTCCCCCCGGTCGTACGCTGACTGCATGTCGACCCATGCGAAGCGTGAACGACTTCTCCTCGCCGACCTGTTGGAGGCCACGGGCCCGGACGCCCCCACCCTGTGCGAGGGCTGGAGCACCCGTGACCTCGCCGCGCACGTCGTGGTGCGCGAGCGCCGCCCGGACGCCGCCGGGGGCATCCTGATCAAGCAGCTCGCGCCACGCCTGGACCGGGTGATGGAGGAGTTCGCCGCGAAGCCGTACGAGGAGCTGATCCAGCTCATCCGTACAGGTCCGCCCCGTTTCTCACCCTTCTCGCTGAAGCAGATCGACGAGATGTCGAACACCGTCGAGTTCTACGTCCACACCGAGGACGTCCGCCGGGCGCAGCCCGACTGGACGCCGCGCGAGCTGGACCCCGTCTTCCAGGACGCGCTGTGGTCGCGGCTGGAGCGGACGGCACGGCTGACCGGCCGGGGCGCGCCGACGGGCCTGGTGCTGCGCCGTCCCGACGGGCAGACGGCCGTCGCGCACCGGGGCACACCGGTCGTGACGGTCACCGGCGAGCCCGCCGAGCTGCTGATGTTCGCCATGGGGCGGCAGCGCGTGGCGGACGTGGAGCTGGAGGGCGACAAGGACGCGGTCGCGAAGGCGCGGGAAGCGAAGGAACTGGGAATCTGAGCGGGTGGTCAGCGCGGCAGCTCGGCGCGGCGCAGGTCCCGGACGCACAGGGCCAGGACCCCGCCCAGGCCGCAGACCACCGCGCTGACGACGAACACCGGGCCGGTCCCCCACGCTCCGATCGCGGCGGCTGACAGAGGCATGCTGAGCGGGGCGAAGCCGAGGCTGACCAGCATGGACACGGCGGTGACGCGGCCAAGGTAGGCGGGGTCGGCCTGGGTCTGCAGCAGGGCACCGCACATGGCGCCGCTGAGACCCGCGGACAGCCCGACGAGCAGGGCGACGCCGACTGCCGCGACCACGCCGGGGACGTAGGCGAGGGCACCGATCGCCACGGAGCCCGCGAGGATCGCGTACGCGGCCACGTACCCCGCGTGGGGCAGCCGCCCGCGCACGGCCAGCAGCAGCGAGGCGGCCGCCGCCCCGGTCCCGAAGCCGGCCAGTACCCAGCCCATCCCGGGGGCGCCCCAGCCGCGCTCGTCGGCCAGCAGGGTCAGGCCCACGTTGAACGGCCCTACGAAGCCGAGGTCGCCGAGGGCGATGGCCAGCACCAGTGGGGCGAGGACACGGTGGTGGCGGATGTGGCGCAGGCCCGCCACCAGGTCGCGCCAGGCGGTGCTCTCCCGGGCATCCGCAGTGTCGTCCGGGGGCAGCTCGCGCATGCGTACGGAGACCAGCAGCGGCACCGACACGGCGATCAGCAGGCCGGCGAGCCCGAACGCGGCCGCCGCGCCGCCGAGCGCCACCCCGATGCCGCCCAGCGGGGCGCCGGCGACGCTCGCGAACCGGTACGCCAGGCCCCGCAGACCCTGCACGCGGGCGAGCTGGCCCTTGGCGGTGATCCGGGCCGGCAGGGCACCGACGGCAGGTACGAACACCGCGTCGACCGTGCCGAAGACCAGCGCCAGCAGAGCCAGCGGCCACAGACCGGGGCTGGTGACGAACAGCAGGCCCGCCACCACGAGCACGGTCGCGCAGCGCACGGCGTCGCTGCCGATGACGACCTTCCGTGGGCCGATGCGGTCGGCGACCACTCCCCCGCCCAGCATCAGCAACGCCCGCGGCAGGGCGCTCACCGCCATCACGGCGCCGGCCTGCGCGGGCGATCCCGCTCGCACCGCCGCCCAGGAGAGGGCGATGTAGTAGACGTTGTCGCCCATCATCGACGCGGCGTAGGCGGCGAGCCAGCGCAGGACGTTGCCGTCGCGGTGGGCGGGGCGGTCGGCGGCGAGCCGCCCGGAGGACGTCACGGGCACGGTGGTCAAGGTGGTGGCCTCTCTCAGGGGCGGAACGGGAATCCGTACAGGTGCAGCGCGACGTTCTCGCGCCCCTCGGTGTCGCCGGCCGTGTCCGCGGCGCGCCCCTTGTCGTCGTACTTCTTGAGCAGGGCGTGCAGCTCCCGGCCCAGCTCGGCCAGCTCGGCGGGGGTCAGCCGCGACAGGTACTCGGAGTCGAACGAAGCGCTGTTCCACTCGGGGCCCCAGTGGGCTCGCTCGTCGAGGTGGCGGTAGTACAGCTCACTGCGCTGCTCGTAGAAGAGCCGGGAGGCCGACTTGTGGGCGGCCACCTTCTCCGGAGCATCCCGGAAGTCCTCGTCGTGGATGCTGACGCCGTCCGACGCGGGCTGCCACCAGCGCTCGCGTCCGTCCTCGCTCTGCGGCTCGGCCTCTTCGATCAGCCCATGCTCGGCGAGCTTGCGCAGGTGGTAACTGACCAGCGACACGGCCTCGTCGACCAGCTCGGCGAGCCGTGAGGCGGTCGCCACGCGCTCGAGGTACAGCGCCCGGTAGAGCTTCATCCGCAGCGGATGAGCGAGCGCCTTCAGGGTGCCCGTGTCGGTGATCCGGCGGTTCTCCTTCCTTGGCATGCACCTCACCATAGATACGAAAGAAAAATTGCACAACAGATTTTGCGCAACTTCCCTTTCGTATCCGGCCAGATCAAGGCGCGGCCACCAAGGGCGACCGGGGCTGGACGACAGACGGCCTGCGCGGCGTCACCTCACAGGGTGTCCCGCCTCCCGCAGCGCCCCCTTCACCTCGCCGATCCGCAGGTCCCCGAAGTGGAACACGGACGCCGCGAGCACCGCGTCCGCGCCCGCGGTGATGGCCGGGGCGAAGTCGGCCAGCTTGCCGGCGCCGCCGGACGCGATGACGGGCACGGTCACGTGCTTCCGCACGGCCGCGATCATCTCCAGGTCGTAGCCGTCCTTCGTGCCGTCCGCGTCCATCGAGTTGAGCAGGATCTCGCCCGCGCCCAGTTCGGCGGCCCGGTGGGCCCACTCGACGGCGTCGATGCCGGTGCCCCGGCGCCCGCCGTGGGTCGTCACCTCGAAGCTTCCGGACGAGGTCCGCCGCGCGTCCACCGACAGGACCAGCACCTGACGGCCGAAGCGCTCGGCGATCTCGCGGATCAGGTCCGGGCGGGCGATCGCGGCCGTGTTGACGCCCACCTTGTCGGCGCCCGACCGCAGCAGCTTGTCCACGTCCTCGGCCGTGCGCACACCGCCGCCGACCGTCAGCGGGATGAACACCTGCTCGGCGGTGCGGCGCACCACGTCGTACGTCGTCTCACGGTTGCCCGAGGACGCGGTGATGTCCAGGAACGTCAGCTCGTCGGCGCCCTCGGCGTCGTACACCTTGGCCATCTCGACGGGGTCACCCGCGTCGCGCAGGTTCTGGAAGTTGACGCCCTTGACGACCCGGCCGTTGTCCACGTCCAGGCACGGGATGACTCGGACCGCCAGGGTCATGAATCGGGCTCCTCTGAATGTCCTCTGAATGCTTCTAGTTCCACTTCGACCAGGATGCGCGGGTCGACGAAGCCCTCCACGACCAGCAGGGTCGAGGCCGGGCGCACGGAGTCGAAGAGCTCCTTGTGGGCCCGGCCCACCTCGTCGACGTCCCGCAGATGGGTCAGGTACATCCGGGTCCGGAGCACCGACTCGCGACCGAGCCCGAACTCGGCGATCGCCTCCAGCGCGCTGGTGAACGCCACCTTCGCCTGTTCGTACGGGTCGCCCTCCCCATACAGCACCCGGCCCTTGAAAGCCGACGTACCGGCCACCAGGACACGGTCGCCCGCCGCGACGGCGCGCGCAAAACCGAAGGTCTCTTCCCACGGGCTTCCGCTCTGCACGCGCCGTACGGCTTCGGACGTCATGACGACACAGCCTCCAAGGCCTCTTCCAGGGTGAACGCCTTCGCGTACAGGGCCTTCCCGACGATCGCCCCCTCGACACCGAGGGGGACGAGGTCGGCGATGGCCCGGAGGTCGTCCAGGGACGACACACCGCCGGAGGCGACGACCGGGCGGTCGGTGGCGGCGCAGACGTTCCTCAGCAACTGAAGGTTCGGGCCCTGGAGCGTGCCGTCCTTCGCGATGTCGGTGACCACGTACCGGGCGCAGCCTTCCTTGTCGAGGCGCTCCAGCGTCTCGTAGAGGTCGCCGCCGTCACGGGTCCAGCCTCGGCCGCGCAGGGTCGTGCCCCGTACGTCGAGACCGACCGCGATCTTGTCGCCGCGCTCGGCGATGACCTTGGCGACCCACTCCGGCGTCTCCAGGGCGGCCGTGCCGAGGTTCACGCGCGTGCAGCCGGTGGCCAGGGCGGCGGCCAGGGTGTCGTCGTCCCGGATGCCACCGGACAGCTCCACCTTGATGTGCATGTCCTTCATGCGCTCGGCGACCTCTGCGATCAGCGCGCGGTTGTCACCGGTGCCGAAGGCGGCGTCCAGGTCGACCAGGTGCAGCCACTCGGCGCCCGCCCGCTGCCAGGCGAGGGCGGCCTCCAACGGGGAGCCGTACGAGGTCTCCGTGCCGGACTCGCCGTGCACGAGGCGGACGGCCTGGCCGTCGCGGACGTCGACGGCGGGGAGGAGTTCGAGCTTGGCCATGGTCTACAGGGTTCCGATCCAGTTGGTGAGCAGCTGCGCTCCGGCGTCGCCGGACTTCTCGGGGTGGAACTGCGTCGCCCACAGGGCGCCGTTCTCGACGGCCGCCACGAAGGGCTTGCCGTGCGTCGACCAGGTCACCTTGGGGGCGTGCAGCAACGGGTTCGTCGTCTCGAACCGCCAGTCGTGGACGGCGTAGGAGTGCACGAAGTAGAAGCGCGCGTCCGCGTCCAGGCCGGCGAACAGCTCGGAGTCGGCCGGTGCCTCGACGGTGTTCCAGCCCATGTGGGGCACGATCTCGGCCTGCAGCGGCTCGACCGAGCCGGGCCACTCGTCGAGGCCGTCGCTCTCCACACCGTGCTCGATACCGCGGGCGAACAGGATCTGCATGCCGACGCAGATGCCCATCACGGGGCGCCCACCGGACAGGCGGCGGTCGATGATCCAGTCGCCGCGGGCCTGCTTCAGGCCCTGCATGCAGGCGGCGAAGGCGCCGACGCCCGGCACCAGCAGCCCGTCCGCGTTCATGGCCTTGTCGTAGTCGCGAGTGATCTCGACATCGGCGCCCGCGCGCGCGAGGGCGCGCTCGGCGGAGCGGATGTTGCCGAAGCCGTAGTCGAAGACCACGACGCTTTTTGGGGTGCTCAATTCCACACCTCCAGACGAAGGATGCCCGCGACGAGGCACATGGCCGCGCCGATCGAGAGCAGCACGACGAGGCTCCTCGGCATCTGCTGCTTGACGAAGGAGACGATTCCGCCGACGAGGAAGAGGCCGACGACGATCAGGACGGTGGACAGCCCGTTCATGGCTTTACAGCGCACCCTTCGTGGAGGGGAGGATGCCCGCTGCGCGCGGGTCGCGCTCGCTCGCGTAACGCAGCGCCCGCGCCAGCGCCTTGAACTGGCACTCCACGATGTGGTGCGCGTTGCGTCCGTAGGGCACGTGCACATGCAGCGCTATCTGGGCCTGGGCGACGAAGGACTCCAGGATGTGCCGGGTCATCGTGGTGTCGTACTCGCCGATCATCGGCGCCATGTTCTCGGGCTCGGTGTGCACGAGGTAGGGACGGCCGGACAGGTCGACGGTGACCTGGGCGAGCGACTCGTCCAGCGGGACCGTGCAGTTGCCGAAGCGGTAGATCCCCACCTTGTCGCCGAGCGCCTGCTTGAAGGCGGCGCCGAGCGCGAGGGCGGTGTCCTCGATGGTGTGGTGCGAGTCGATGTGCAGATCGCCCTCGGTCTTCACGGTCAGGTCGAACAGACCGTGCCGGCCGAGCTGGTCGAGCATGTGGTCGTAGAAGCCGACGCCGGTCGCGATGTCGGTCTTCCCGGTGCCGTCGAGGTCGATCTCGACGACGACCGAGGTCTCCTTGGTCGTCCGCTCGATTCTTCCGAGGCGTCCCTCGCGAGTCATGCGCTCTGCTCCTTCTTCAGTTCACGTACCGCGTCGAGGAACGCGTCGTTCTCGTCCGGGGTTCCGGCGGACACCCGCAGCCAACCCGGTACGCCGTTGTCCCGGACCAGGACGCCCCGGTCCAGGATCTTCCGCCAGGCCTCGTGGGCGTCGGGGAACCGCCCGAACTGCACGAAGTTGGCGTCGGACTCCGTGACGTCGTAGCCGATCGCGCGCAGTTCGGTCACCAGCCGGTCCCGCTCGGCCTTCAGCTGCTCGACGTACTTCAGCAGCGTGCCGGTGTGCTCCAGGGCGGCCAGGGCGGTGGCCTGGGTGACCGCCGACAAGTGGTACGGCAGCCGTACGAGCTGCACGGCGTCCACGACCGCCGGGTGCGCGGCGAGATAGCCGAGGCGCAGGCCGGCGGCCCCGAACGCCTTGGACATCGTCCGCGAGACGACGAGATTCGGCCGACCTTCGATGAGCGGCAGCAGCGACTCGCCGTGGCTGAACTCGATGTACGCCTCGTCCACGACGACCATCGACGGCTTCGCCGCCTGCGCCGCCTCGTACAGGGCGAGGACCGTCCCGGCGGGAACCGCGTTGCCCGTGGGGTTGTTGGGGGTCGTGATGAAGACGACGTCCGGTCGGTTCTCGGCGATCGCCTTCTCGGCGGCGGCGAGGTCGATCGTGAAGTCCTCGTTGCGCGGACCCGAGATCCAGCCGGTGCCCGTGCCGCGGGCGATCAGCGCGTGCATCGAGTACGACGGCTCGAAGCCGATCGCTGTCCGGCCCGGTCCGCCGAAGGTCTGCAGCAGCTGCTGGATGACCTCGTTGGAGCCGTTGGCCGCCCAGACGTTCTCGATGCCTACCTGGTGCCTGCCGGTCTTCGTCAGGTATTCGGCCAGCCGGGTGCGCAGTTCGACCGCGTCCCGGTCCGGGTAGCGGTTGAGGTCACGGGCGGCCTCGCGCACGCGCTCGGCGATCCGTTCGACGAGCGGCTCGGGCAGCGGGTACGGGTTCTCATTGGTGTTCAGCCGTACGGGGACGTCCAACTGGGGCGCGCCGTAAGGGGACTTTCCACGCAGTTCGTCCCGTACGGGGAGATCGTCGATTCCGAAGCTCACTTGCTCTCTGGCACCTTCCAACCGAACCTGGCCTTGATCGCCGCGCCGTGCGCCGGCAGGTCCTCCGCCTCAGCCAGCGTCACCACGTGGTGCGCGACCTCGGCCAGCGCGTCCTTCGTGTAGTCGACGATGTGGATGCCGCGCAGGAAGGACTGGACGGACAGCCCCGAGGAGTGGCAGGCGCAGCCGCCGGTCGGGAGCACGTGGTTGGAGCCGGCCGCGTAGTCGCCCAACGAGACCGGCGCCCAGGGACCGACGAAGATCGCGCCCGCGTTCCGTACCCGATCGGCGACCGCGGCGGCGTCCGCCGTCTGGATCTCCAGGTGCTCGGCGCCATATGCGTCGACCACCCGAAGGCCCTCGTCGATCCCGTCCACGAGCACGATCGCGGACTGCTTGCCCTGGAGGGCCGGGACGATCCTGTCCTCGACGTGCCGGGTGGCCGCGACCTGCGGCTCCAGCTCCTTCTCCACCGCGTCGGCGAGCTGCACCGAGTCGGTGACGAGGACGGCGGCGGCGAGCGGGTCGTGTTCGGCCTGGCTGATGAGGTCCGCGGCCACGTGCACCGGGTCGGCGTTCTCGTCCGCGAGGATCGCGATCTCGGTCGGACCGGCCTCGGTGTCGATACCGATCTTGCCGGTGAAATAGCGCTTGGCGGCGGCGACCCAGATGTTGCCGGGGCCGGTGACCATGTTGGCGGGCGGGCAGGACTCGGTGCCGTACGCGAACATCGCGACGGCGGTGGCTCCGCCGGCCGCGTACACCTCGTCGACGCCGAGCAGGGCGCAGGCGGCGAGGATCGTCGGGTGCGGCAGGCCGTCGAACTCGGCCTGGGCCGGGGAGGCGAGGGCGATCGACTCGGCGCCGGCCTCCTGGGCGGGCACGACGTTCATGATCACGGACGACGGGTAGACGGAGCGGCCTCCCGGCGCGTACAGCCCGACGCGCTCCACCGGCACCCACTTCTCGGTGACCGAACCGCCGGGCACGACCTGGGTGGTGTGCGCGGAGCGGCGCTGCTCGCGGTGGACCAGCCGGGCGCGGCGGATGGACTCCTCCAAGGCCGCACGCACCGCCGGGTCGAGCTGGTCGAGCGCCTTGTCCAGCGCCTCGGCCGGGACCCGTACGGACTCCAGGCGCACGCCGTCGAACTTCTCGGCGAAGTCGATCAGCGCCGCGTCGCCCCGATGATGCACGGCTTCGCAGATGGGACGCACCTTCTCCAGGGCGGCCTGAACGTCGAAGTCGGCTCGGGGCAACAGGTCACGCAGGGCGGGACCCTCGGGGAGGGCGTCGCCGCGCAGATCGATTCGGGAGATCACATGGCCAATTCTCTCAGACGGCGACGACGCCCTGGACGGCCGTATCAATGGCTGATACAGAGCGTGGGCGAGCGGGTCGGATTCCGTGGCCGGCCGGGTCCGGCCCGGATGCCCGACGCGTCGCGGGTCCTGCCGCGGTTCGTGGGGACGGCGCCGGGCCCGCCGGACCGCACAACGCCCCGACCGACGAGACCCGCACCCGCGCGTGTCGGACCGCAAGCCTTGACCCGGCCGGATGCCCGGCACGACCGGTGTCCGGCCGCCGGGTCAGGCGTGCGGTAGTCGCGGGGACAGGCGGGTCGGAGTCGCCGTAAGACGCGTGTCGAAGCCGGGGCCGACCGACACGCCACCGGCCGGGGCCTGTTCTCCGGGGACCCGGCGCGGCGCGGGACACGACTCGCTCCAGAGGCCGCGCATCCGGCGATACGCACGGCGTCGGCCAGAACCGGCGCCGTGACCGGCACGGGTGTCGGGCAGGCCGGACCTGATCCGGTGGTGGCGCTGCACGTCGGCGCCGAGAGCACGGCGGAGCGCGAATCGCCGCCCGGCTCCCGGCCCCCTCGCGGCGTGTCGCCGCCCGGCCCCACGGGCTGCCCGCGGCGCGCGATGGTCGGGCCGGTCGTGGCCGGATCCGGCGCGCCGGGGGTGTGGGTGGTGGCCGGATTCCATGGCTGAGAGCGGACCCGGAAGATCAGCTTCACCATTAGCGTTCGGCCCGTCACACAGCGGGCATGAACGGTCGTACCGAACCCGCGAGTAGCTGGGGAGAAAGGAAATGCCGTGACCGAGGGTGCCGGCATCCGCACAGGAGACCTGCCGGAGGACCTGACCGTCGCCGAGGCCGGGATGTGGCAGGCCTTCCGCAACGGCAGCGTGTACGACCTGCGCGGCGGGGACGCCGCGGTGGACGATCCGCACGGCGGCCACCCCTGGGGACCCGAGCGCAGCGTACGGGCGCGGATCGTGGCGTGGCTGCTCCTGGACGGACCGCCCGCGCTGGCGGGGCGGGTCTCCTCGCTCAAGCTGACCGGTGTGCAGATCATGGACACACTCGATCTGGCGGGCGGCACGATCGTGCCGTACGTGGAGTTCAAGGGCTGCCGGTTCGAGCAGGAGATCCTGCTGCCGGAGGCCCGCTTCACGACCATACGGCTGGTGGACTGTTCGGTCCCGCGCCTGGAGGCGGCGCGAGTGCACACGGAGGGCGATCTGCACCTGCCGCGCTGCCGCTTCCACAACGGAGTGCGCCTCACCGACGCACACATCGGCACCGATCTGCTGCTCAACCAGGCCGTCGTCTACCGGGACCGGCGCGGCCGCTCGATCACCGCGGACGGGCTGACCGTCGGACAGGACCTGCAGGCCGAGATGCTGGAGTCGCACGGCGAGCTGAGCCTGCGCAGCGCCACCGTCGGCGTCTCGCTGAGCCTGCGCGGCGCCCAGCTGACCAACCCGTACACCCGGCTGGCCCTGAACGCCCCTCAGCTGACGGTCGAGCGGACGCTGTACCTCACCCCGGCGGGCATCGGCAATCCCCTGCTGACCAGCGGCACCACACCCGCGCGAGGAACGCGGGTACAACGGTTCGAGTGCCGGGGCGGGGTCCGGCTGGACGATGGACGGTTCGGGGACGCGGTCGACCTGGAGCAGGCCCGGTTCGAACTCGAGGACGACCAGGAGGTGTCCCTGCGCCGGGTCCAGACGCCCGAGCTGCGCTTCCTGGGCGAGCGGCCCGAGCGCGGCAAGGTGGTCCTCTCGGGGGCGCGGATCGTGAACCTGGTCGACCGGTGGACGAGCTGGCCGCCTCTCGGAAACCTGCACATGGGCGGCTTCGCCTATGAGAACGTGGTCCCGCAGGACGCCTTCCCGCTCGCCAGACGCCTGGAGTGGGTGGCGGCGGCGACCGCCGAGTACAACCCGGAGCCGTACGAGCGGCTCGCGACCGTGCTGCGCAACTCCGGCGAGGACGAGGACGCCCGCGAGGTGTTGCTCGCCAAGCAGCGGCGCCGCCGCGAAACGCTGCCGCTCGCGGCCAAACTGTGGGGCTACGCGCAGGACTGGACGGTCGCCTACGGCTACCGCCCGGGCCGCGCGGCGGTGTGGATGGCGGTGCTGTGGGCAGCGGCCTCGATGGCGTTCTCGCACGCGAGTCATCCGCCGGTGAACAAGGACGGGCACCCGGCGTGGAACCCCTCCCTCTTCGCCCTCGACCTGCTGCTGCCGGTCATCGACCTCGGCCAGGTGGGCCAGTGGCAGCTGAGCGGCGGCTGGCAGTGGTTGTCGGCGGTGGTGATCCTGTTGGGCTGGATCCTGGCGACGACGGTCGCGGCGGGGGCGACGAGGCTGCTGCGGCGCGGCTGACGGAGCCGGCCGGGGCAGCCGACGCATAGCTGCCCAACAGCGACGAAACAACCACCTTTTGCCCACTCTTGACTGTTGAGAGTACAACCAATTATGGATTGCGGTTTGGCTCTGGCGCTTCCCCGACCTGCGGCTTTTCAATGGTCGACACCATGGCACTGCTCCGCGCGTTCATCCGTATGGCACGGATGGCCCGTCACTCCCCCCACCCCGCCCCCGGGCTGCCCGCGGACGACGAGGTCCTGCTCGACGCGCCCGACGAACGTCTCGCACCGGCCCTGGTCGCGGCGGGCCGCGGCGACCACGGCCCGGCGGCCAAACTGCTCGCGACCACGCGGGAGGCCGCCGAGTGGGAGGACCGCGACCGGTATGTGATGCGGCTGGCCCGCTTCGCACGCTCGCGCGGCGAGTGGTTCGCGGACTGGTGCGCCATGGCCCCGGACGATCCGGACGCGCGCCTGGTGAAGGCGGAACTGGCCCTGACCCGCGCCTGGGAGTCGCCCGCACGGGCCGAACTCCTCCGCCGGATAGACCCGTTGATCACGGAGGCCACCGAGGGCGATCCGCGCGACCCGGTGCCGTGGCGCGTGGCGCTCGACCACGCGCGCGGCACCGACGCGGGCCACAAGGAGTTCGAGCGGCTGTGGGGCGAGGCGGTGGGCCGCTCCTCGCACCACTACGGCGCTCATGTGGCGGCCCTGCGCTACCTCTCCTCCGCCTGGCACGGATCGCACAGCGAGTGCTTCGACTTCGCCGAGACCGCCGCGCAGGACGCGCTGCCCGGCTCCCTCGTGCAGGCGCTGCCCCTGCGTGCGGCCTTCGCCTGTCTGACGGACGACGGCGGGACGTTGGTGGGCCGTGACCGGCTGGACGCGGCGGCGGACCGGGCGACCGCGTTGTCGGCGCAGTACGCGGCGGCCGATCCGTGGCCCGCGGAGGTCCGCAACCTCCTCACGTGTGTGCTGGCCGGGCTGGAGCGCTGGGAGGACGCGTTGACACAACTGCGCATGATCGGCCCGTACGCAACGTCGTTCCCCTGGGACCGCGTCGGTGACGATCCGCTGGGTGCGTTTCTGGAACTGCGGGAGCGCATCCGCCTGGAGGTGACGGCAACGCGCTCCCCGTGTTCGGCGAGGTCCCCCCTTCCACGGAGTGGGCATGCCGGACGCACGCCGTCCCGCGACCATTAGGCTTTCCCGTCGTGACCACCGTCCGGCTCCCGCTCTTCCCGCTGAACTCGGTGCTGTTCCCGGGACTCGTGCTCCCGCTGAACGTCTTCGAGGAGCGCTATCGCGCCATGATGCGCGACCTCCAGAAGACCCCCGAGGACGAACCGCGCCGCTTCGCCGTCGTCGCGATCCGCGACGGCCACGAGGTGGCGCCCAGCGCGCCCGGCATGCCGGACCCGACCGCACTGCCCGCGCGCGGCCCCGCGGCAGGCTTCGGCTCCGATCCGGCCAAGGCGTTCCACGGGGTGGGCTGCGTCGCGGACGCGGCGACGATCCGGGAGCGGGCCGACGGCACGTTCGAGGTGCTGGCGACGGGGACCACGCGCGTCCGTCTGCTCTCGGTGGACTCCTCGGGCCCCTATCTCACGGCCGAGTTGGAGGAGCTGCCGGAAGAGCAGGGCGACGAGGCGGGCGCGCTCGCCGAGGGGGTGCTGCGGGCGTTCCGTCAGTATCAGAAGCGACTGGCGGGCGCGCGGGAGAGGTCACTGTCGACAGGCGCGGACCTGCCTGACGAACCAGCGGTGGTGTCCTACCTGGTGGCGGCCGCGGTGATGCTGGACACGCCGACGAAGCAGCGACTGCTCCAGGCCCCGGACACCGCTTCCCGGCTCCGTGACGAGCTGAAACTGCTTCGCTCGGAGACGGCGATCATCCGTAGTCTGCCGTCGTTGCCGGCGTCGGACCTGACGCGGGGTCCGACGAGTCTGAACTGACGCGACATGTGGGGAACAGGCCGGGATGGCTAAGAAGGCGAAGAAGCAGCAGCCGGGTGGAACACCGGCGACGGTGGCGCTGACGGCCGCCGGGGTGGAGTTCACCGTCCACTCCTACGATCACGACCCGTCGCACCCCTCCTACGGCGAGGAGGCGGCCGAGGCGATGGGCGTGTCCCCCGACCGGGTCTTCAAGACGCTGGTCGCGGACGTGGACGGCGCGCTGGTGGTCGGGGTGGTCCCGGTGGCGGGCTCGCTGGACCTGAAGGCGCTGGCGACGGCTGTGGGCGGCAAGCGGGCCGCGATGGCGGACCCGGCGCTGGCGGAACGCACGACGGGGTACGTGCGCGGTGGCATCTCTCCGGTGGGCCAGCGCAAGAAGCTCCGCACGGTGCTCGACGAGTCGGCGTCCTCGCACGCCACCATCTGCGTCTCGGCGGGCCGCCGAGGCCTTGAGGTGGAGCTCACCCCCGACGACCTGGCGACACTCACGGAAGCGACCCTGGCGCCGATCGCGCGCGCCTGACCACTCGACGAACCGCCCATCCTCGGCTAGTACGGAAATATGTCGAAGAGGACACGCAAGCGCAAATGGCGCATGAAGAAGGGCCACGCGAATCACGGCCACCGTCCGGCGTAGCCACGCCCTCACCTCGGCGCCGGGCAGCCTCCGTCGGCTGCTCCGGCGCCCCGTTTCACCCGCAGGCGGCCTACGCCGGCGGCACGGCCGAGCCGTACGGCGTCTCGTACGGATCCGGGTCGCGCGGGCCGAACAGCGCCGTCAGCCCGAGGTGCACCACCAGCGCGGCCAGCGACCACGCGAGCAGCGCCCCCTTCGCGCTCAGCTTCAGGGGTGCGGAGAACGTCACGCCCTTGCCCACGGCCTTGGCGTGCGCGATCACGTTCTGCGTGGGCCCGAGCCAGACCCCCACCCGCCACGCGAGCAGGGACCCCAGCAGCCCGCCCACGGCGAGCGCCACCACCAGCGGCACCCCGCCGCGCTTGCGCACCAGGAAGACGACCAGCGCGCTGAGGACACCGAACCCGACCGCGAGCAGGGTGAACGTCCCGTCCACGCCGATGGCCTGCTCCCCCTCGGTGTCCTTCAGGTAGACGACCCAGTTGTTGTCGACCAGGTCCCCCACCAGCGGCACACGCGGCGCCAGCCACGACCACAGCACCCCGAGCAGCACCCCGGCGAGCGCAACGCCCACCGTGATCACGACTGCCTCCCGCACCTCGGTCTTCATGCCGGGCCCGTCCGACCCGTACACGGACGTGGCACCGTGCGGAGCGGGTCCGGCGTCCTGAGGTGCCGACACGGCTTGCCACGCGTCGTGCGAGGAATGCGGGGAGTGTTCATGCGGCGGCGGAGGCGGAGTCAACGGAGCGGTCACCTTCACATCCTGTCAGGCGAGTCTGTCAGACGCGTCACCGGACGGCCGCCCGGCGGTACGCCCAGGTCGCCAAGGCCAGCGACGCCACGCCGACTGCGGCGCACACGCCCAGGTCGCCCAGGACCAGCATCCAGTCCGGATGCCGGCCGAAGGTCCGCGCGAACGCCTCCACACCGTACGTCGACGGCAGCAGGTCCCGCGCGATCTGCACGATCTCCGGCATCCGGTGGGCCGGCAGCACCCCCAGCAGCAGCGCCGTCGACATCCCCAACTGCCCCAGCAACGTGGCCAGTTCGGGTCTCGGCGCGAGCAGCCCGAGCGCGGCGCCGAGCCCGGACAGCGCGGCCCCGGAGAGCGGGATCACCGCGACCAGCACCCACAGGTGAGCGAGCGGCATCCCGAAGAGCACACACCCGAAGACGGCCGTCACCACGGTCCCGGGCACGGTGAAGGACGCATACGCCCCTGCCGCCCCCAGCACCACCGCGGCCGCCGGCACCGGCAGCGTGGCGTAGTGGTCGAGCCCGCCGCTGCCGCGCAGCTGGCCGAAGTACTGCGCCAGCAGGTTCAGTCCGACATAGGCGACGACCAGAACGGACGCCCCGGCGACCACGGACCGTGCGTCACCCCCGCCGTCCACGACGCCGCGCATCATGATCATGATGCCGATCGACTGGAACGTGGCCACGAACAGCAGTGGAATCCGCGCGACCCGCGCCCGGGACAGCTGCGCCCGGTACACGGCGGCGAGCGACGGCCACAACCGCGCGCGCGGCCCGAGGGCGGCCTCGTCCTCGAAGCCTCCGTCCACCACCGCGGCGCCGGGCAGAACCTCGGCGGGTACGACACTCACGTCGCGCTGCTCCTCTTCGTTCCTGCCGCCGCCCCGCCCCCGACGGACACGACGCCTCTTCCGCTCCATACGGACCCGACGCCCCGCACGCTCATGTCTTCACCAGCCCTTGGGTGCTGCCGCCGAGCGCCAGATAGACGTCCTCCAGGCTGGGCGTGGCCAATGTGAAGTCGTCGAGGGCGGCGAAGGCGGCACCGCCGGTGACGGTGGCGACGGCCGCGCGCGCCTCCTCCGGGGCCATCCGCAGCGACCAGCGGCGTCCGGACTCGACGGCACGGGCACGCAGCGCCGCGACCTCGGGCACCTCGAGCGGCGCCTGCTCGCGCCACACGAGTTCGACCCGTACCTCGCCCCCCACCCGCTCCTTGAGCCCGGCCGGGGTGTCACAGGCGATGACGCGGCCCCGGTCGAGAACGGCGACCCGGTCGAGGACGGTCTCCGCCTCGATCACGTTGTGGGTGACCAGCAGAACGGTCGTGCCGCGCTCGGCCCGTCGCCGGTCCACGGCGGCCCATACGGCCCGCCGCGCGACGGGGTCCATACCGGTGGTCGGCTCGTCGAGCACAAGCAGCGGCCGCTCCCCCACGAGTGCGGCGGCGAAGCAGGCGAGCCGGCGCTGACCGCCGGAGAGCTTCTTGAGCGGCCGTGAGGCGACCGGTGTGAGCCCGAGCTCGTCGAGCACGGCGTCCCGCTCCTCGCGCGCCTGCCGCAGATCGAGACCGCGCAGCCTTCCGGTCGTCTCGGCGGCGAGCGAGACGGTCAGCTCGTCCAGGGCGGTTGACTCCTGCCCCAGGTAGGCCAGGATCCGCGCGGCCCGCTCGGGGTGGCGCACGATGTCGTGCCCGAGGATCTCGACGCGGCCGCGGTCGGGCCGCATCAGCCCGGTCAGCTGCCGTACCAGGGTGGACTTGCCGGCTCCGTTCGGCCCCAGCAGCCCGAAGATCTCCCCGCGCCGGATGTTCAGCCCCACCTCGTCGGTGGCCCGCACCTCGGGTGTCCCGGGTGCCCCGCGCCGGCCTCTGACCGCCGGATAGGTCTTGGTCAGCCCGCGCACGGCGCACACGACATCGCCACCCTGCCGTCGTGCCTGTGCGGTGCGCGTACTCACAAGGGACGAGGGTACGGGGTCCCGCGCGTCGGGCGGTTCCCGGGGCACCGGCCCCTCATGCGCTACTCCCCGGCGGGGGCGTGCTCCGTTGCCGTGCGCTGGTCGATCTCCCGCCAGAACCCCGCCCGGATGGCGTACCGGTCGTGCTCGTCGATCTGGTCGTCCTTGTGCGCGAGCAGCCCGAACCGCGCCGCGTACCTCAGCAGTTCCCCGTCGATGCGGTGGGGCACCCGCGGATACATGCCCGACAGCTTCTGCAGATGCAACTGGTCGGCGAGCCGTCCGATCCAACGCCGCGCGAACACCTGACCCACCTCGTAGGGATCGCCGCCGACGGTGGTGATGTCCTCCTCCCGGTCGGCCCACCGCTGCTCCGCGGTCGTCAGCTGCGCCAGCGTCGGCAGCGAGGCGGCCTCCGGCGACTCGGCCGCGACGGGCCGGTCCACCCAGCCCTTGTCGGACGACCACCGCAACGTCGCCCCGGCGGGCTGCTGCACGGCCTGGGCGCCGGGCGCCCGCAGCGCCGCCAGATCCTTCGGTGTGGGGACGCCCTTGGAGGCCGGTACGCGCTCCTGAGCGCCGTTCTGTGCGGCGGCGGCCGAGGAGTGCTCCGGTTCGGCGGAGGGCCGCTCCGTCGCGGCCGCGAGTGCCGACTCGGGCAGCGGCGCCGACAGGATCGCGGCGATCTCGGGCCGCGGCACCGGCGGGGGCGCACACACCCCGCCCAGTTCCTTGGCCCGTACGGCCTTGGTGATCCAGGCCCGGTCAAGCACGCGCCGCTCGTCGGCCTCGGCGACCAGGTCCTCGGACTGGTTGTAGTCGCCGTCTGCGGCCTGCACGGCCCACAGGTGCACGGCGACCCCGTGCTCCTTCGCGGCCATCATTCCCGGCAGCAGATCCCCGTCGCCGGTGACGAGCACGACGTCGGAGCAGGCGCGGTTGCGGGCCAGCTCGGTCAGTTCGGCGTGCATCGCGGCGTCGACACCCTTCTGTGCCCACCGCCCGTCGCTGCGGGTCAGCGCGCCGAGGCGCACGGTCACCCGGGGCATCACGCGCAGCCTGCGGTGCTCGGGCTGCGGTACGCGGTCGGGGGCGCCGTCGAACCAGTAGATGCGCAGCAGCGGCCGTTCCGTATCCGACTCGGCGCGTTCGCGCAGCCCCTGGATGAGGGCGGCGTGGTCGACGGTGATCCGGGATCTCGAGGGCTCCCCGGCGAGCAGACTGGCGGCAGCCCCGAGCAGATACCCGGCGTCCACCAGGACGATGCAGCGGTCCACGCGTTCCACCCTCTTCCCGGGAGGTTTGCTTCGGGCTTGCTTCGAGTCTGCCCGACCTCGGGGAGGTTAACGGCCCGAACTCGATCTTCGGCGTGGCGGAGCACTGTATGCCCCCTCCACCGCCTCTGTCACGCACGGTAATTGCACGAAATGCGTTCTTTATCAGCCTATGTGAATCTGGTCCCGGCCCTGGCCCCTAGATCCCCCACAGGAGGCATCACCATGGCCAAGAACAAGAACCGCAAGCAGGCCGGCCCGCAGAACCGCTCCTCGGAGTCCGAGCAGGCACAGGAGCACAGGCCCTCGGCGGAGACGCACCAGTCCCCGATACCGCAGACCCAGGGCAGCCCCGCAGATGTTGCCCGTAAGAAGCAGAAGAGCTTCGGCCACAACTGAAGCCGGCGCCAGGGCACCTGAGGCCCGGCGGGCCGTCGAGGTCCGGTGGGGCCGTCCACGCCCAGGTACGCACAGAGGGGCGCACCCGTGACCGGGTGTGCCCCTCGCGTGCGTCGTCACCTCAGGTGATCAGCCTGCCAGACAGGACGGTCCGAGCAGGACCTTGAGGTCGCCGTAGAGCGCCGGGTCCGGCTTGACCCGGTGCCGGTCCAGCCTGAGGACGGTCGTCCTGCGCGGGCCCTGGAGCTTGATGCGGACCTCGCTGTCGCCCTTGTGCTGACTGAGGATCTCGCCGAGGCGGCTCACCATCGGCGGGGTGACCTTCACCGCCGGGATGGTGAGCACCACCGGCGCGTTGGTGCCCGCGGCCGACAGGTCGGGGACCATCAGCTCCATCGCGACCAGCCGCGGCACATCCTCGCGCTTGTCGAGGCGACCCTTGACGAACACGACTGCGTCCTCGACGAGTTGGGTCGACACCAGCTGGTAGGTCGCCGGGAAGAACATGCACTCGATCGAGCCGGCGAGGTCTTCGACCGTGGCGATCGCCCACGCGTTGCCCTGTTTGGTCATCTTGCGCTGCAGGCCCGAGATGATGCCGCCGATGGTGACGACCGCGCCGTCCGCGTGCTCACCTCCGGTGAGCTGGGCGATGCCCGCGTCGGCCTTGTCGGACAGCACGTGCTCCAGGCCGAAGAGCGGGTGGTCGGAGACGTACAGGCCGAGCATCTCCCGCTCCTGCGCGAGCAGATAGGTCTTGTCCCACTCCTCGTCGGTGAAGGTGACGTCGAGTCCGAAGCCGGGCTCGCTGCTCTCCTCCTCCATGCCGCCGAAGAGGTCGAACTGCCCCTCGGCCTCCTTGCGCTTGACCGCGACCACGTTGTCGATCATCGGCTCGTACTGCGCGGTGAGGCCCTTGCGGGTGTGCCCCATCGTGTCGAAGGCGCCCGCCTTGATCAGCGATTCCGTGGTGCGCTTGTTGCAGACCACCGCCTCGACCTTGTCGAGGTAGTCCGGGAAGGACGCGTACTTCCCCTTGGCCTTGCGGGACTTGATGATCGACTCGACGACGTTCGTACCGACGTTGCGCACCGCGGAGAGGCCGAAGAGGATCACGTCGTCGCCTTGGGCGGCGAAGTTCGACTCCGACTCGTTGACGTTCGGCGGGAGCACCTTGATGCCCATGCGCCGGCACTCGTTCAGATAGACGGCCGACTTGTCCTTGTCGTCCTTGACCGAGGTGAGCAGCGCGGCCATGTACTCGGCGGGGTGGTTCGCCTTCAGGTAGGCGGTCCAGTACGAGACCAGGCCGTACGCCGCGGAGTGTGCCTTGTTGAACGCGTAGCCGGCGAACGGGACCAGCACGTCCCACAGGGCCTGGATGGCCTCGTCGCTGTAGCCGTTCTTGCGCGCGCCGGCCTGGAAGATGGTGAAGTTCTTCGCCAGTTCCTCGGGCTTCTTCTTGCCCATCACGCGGCGGAGGATGTCGGCCTCGCCGAGCGAATAGCCCGCGATGATCTGGGCGGCCTTCTGCACCTGCTCCTGGTAGACGATCAGGCCGTAGGTGACGTCCAGAACCTCCTTGAGCGGCTCCTCCAGCTCCGGGTGGATCGGCGTGATCTCCTGCTGGCCGTTCTTGCGCAGCGCGTAGTTGGTGTGGGAGTTCATGCCCATCGGGCCCGGGCGGTACAGGGCCGACACGGCGGAGATGTCTTCGAAGTTGTCCGGCTTCATCAGACGCAGCAGCGAGCGCATGGGGCCGCCGTCGAACTGGAAGACGCCGAGCGTGTCACCGCGCTGAAGGAGGTCGAAGGTCGTGGGGTCGTCCAGCGGCAGCGCCAGCAGGTCGATGTCGACGCCCTTGTTGGACTTCACCATCTTGACGGCGTCGTCCATGATCGTCAGGTTGCGCAGGCCGAGGAAGTCCATCTTCAGCAGGCCGAGCGACTCACAGCTCGGGTAGTCCCACTGGGTGATGGTCACGCCGTCGGTGTGCCTGACCCAGACGGGCACGTGCTCGGTGATGGTCTCGCTGGACATGATCACGCCGGCCGCGTGCACACCCATCTGCCGCACCAGGCCCTCGACGCCCTTGGCGGTGTCGATGACCTTCTTCACGTCCGGCTCGTTCTCGTACATCCCGCGGACCTCACCCGCCTCCGAGTAACGCGGGTGCTCGGAGTCGGTGATGCCGGACAGCGGGATGCCCTTGCCGAGGACGTCGGCGGGCATGGCCTTGGTGATGCGGTCGCCCATCGCGTACGGATAGCCCAGCACACGCGCGGAGTCCTTGATCGCGTTCTTGGCCTTGATGGTGCCGTAGGTGCCGATCATGGCGACCTTGTCGGCGCCGTACTTCTCCGTCACGTATCTGATGACCTCGACGCGCCGACGCTCGTCGAAGTCGATGTCGACGTCCGGCATCGAGATGCGCTCGGGGTTGAGGAACCGCTCGAAGATCAGGCCGTGCGGGATCGGGTCGAGGTCGGTGATGCCCATGGCGTAGGCGACGATCGAACCGGCGGCGGAGCCACGGCCGGGGCCGACCGCGATGCCGTTGTTCTTGGCCCACATGATGAAGTCGGCGACCACGAGGAAGTAACCCGGGAACCCCATCTGGATGATGACGTCCATCTCGTACTCGGCCTGCTTCTGGCGGTCCTCGGGGATGCCGCCCGGGAAGCGGCGCTCCATGCCGCGGCGGACCTCCTCCTGGAACCAGGTGACCTCGGTGTAGCCCTCCGGGATGTCGAACTTGGGCATGAGGTCGCGCTTCTCGAACATGCCCGTGGTGTCGACCTGCTCGGCCACCAGCAGCGTGTTGCGGCAGCCTTCCTGCCAGGCGTCCGAGGAGTCGATGGCGTACATCTCCTCGGTGGACTTCAGGTAGTAGCCGGTGCCGTCGAACTTGAAGCGGTCCGGGTCGGAGAGGTTCTTGCCGGTCTGGATGCACAGCAGGGCGTCGTGGGCGCCCGCCTCATGGGCGTACGTGTAGTGCGAGTCGTTGGTGACCAGCGGCGGGATGCCGAGCTTCTTGCCGATCTCCAGCAGGCCGTCACGGACCCGGCGCTCGATCTCGATGCCGTGGTCCATCAGCTCCAGGAAGTACCTGTCCTTGCCGAAGATGTCCTGGTAGTCGGCGGCAGCCTTCAGGGCCTCGTCGAAGTGACCGAGGCGCAGACGGGTCTGCACCTCGCCCGAGGGGCAGCCGGTGGAGGCGATCAGGCCCTCGGACCACTGGGAGATGGTCTCCTTGTCCATGCGGGGCCACTTCTGCAGCCAGCCCTCGGCGTACGCGTCCGAGGAGAGGCGGAAGAGGTTGTGCAGGCCCGTCGCGTTCGCCGCCCAGATCGTCTTGTGGGTGTAACCACCGGAACCGGAGACGTCGTCCCGCTTCTGGTGCGGCTGGCCCCACTGGATCTTGCGCTTGTTGCGCCGCGACTCCGGGGCGACATACGCCTCGATGCCGATGATCGGTGTGACTCCGGCCTTCTTCGCGGAGTGGAAGAAGTCGTACGCCCCGTGGAGGTTGCCGTGGTCGGACATGGCGATGTGCGTCATGCCCATCTCGTTGCACGCGTTGAACATGTCCTTCAGCCGCGCGGCACCGTCCAGCAGCGAGTACTGGGTGTGGACGTGCAGGTGCGTGAACGGCGGCTTTGACACGGCTGCGGCCTCCAAGGGAAACGGGTCTCGACGGGTGTCCTACCGGCTGCGGACAGTCTGGGGGACAGCGTCGAAGTCTATGCCTCGGTACTGACACTCGGAGGGATTCCCCGCGTACCTTCATCCGGGGGACTCGGGTCGCGCACCCGGACCCGGACACGGGCCGTGCACCCGTACCTTCGTGCGACGGGCACGGACCTCACCCCCCGTGTCTTTGTACGAAGATCGCGGGCACTCCCGCGTACCGTCGTCCGTTGGAAGGGGACGGACGGCTCCGTCCCACACGTCACGCACCACTGCACCTGGAGGCACCCAGCGATGTCGGTTCCGCAGCTCAGCGCCGAGCAACGCGGCGAGGAGATCCTCGCCGTCTTCGACACCGCCTTCGGCGAGCTGCTCGCCGCCGACCCGGCCGCGTTCCGCGTGAAGTTCCGCAAGATGGCGGCCTCCGCCTTCGCGTTCTACCGGGGCACGGCGTGCCTCTTCTACCACGACCTGGCCGCCGAGAAGCGGGGCGGCCCCTACCTGGACGACCGCACCTCGCGGGTGTGGGTCCACGGCGACCTGCACGCCGAGAACTTCGGCACGTACATGGACTCCACGGGTCGCCTGATCTTCAACGTGAACGACTTCGACGAGGCGTACGTCGGCCCCTTTACCTGGGACCTGAAGCGCTTCGCCGCCTCCGTGGCGCTCATCGGGTACGCGAAGGCGCTCAGCGACGAGCAGATCACCCAGCTGGTCAAGGTCTACGCCACGGCCTACCGCGAGCGCATCCACGCCCTGGCGACCGGCGCCAAGAGCGACGAGGTGCCACCCTTCACCCTGGACACCGCCCAGGGCCCCCTCCTGGACGCGCTGCGCGACGCCCGCTCGCTGACCCGTTTCGGGCTGCTGGACTCGATGACCGAGATCCGCGACTTCGAGCGCCGTTTCGCGCCGGGCGGCGGCTCCATCGAGCTCGACGCGGCCACCCGCTACAAGGTGCTCGCGGCCTTCGACGGCTACCTGGAGACGCTGCCGGAGTCGTCCCTGGCACGCCCGGACTCCTACCGCGTGAAGGACGTGGTCGGCCGCCGCGGCATCGGCATCGGCTCGGCGGGCCTGCCGT
This sequence comes from Streptomyces sp. NPDC022910, assembly GCF_055561075.1. Taxonomy (NCBI): domain Bacteria; kingdom Bacillati; phylum Actinomycetota; class Actinomycetes; order Kitasatosporales; family Streptomycetaceae; genus Streptomyces; species Streptomyces sp. NPDC022910. The sequence continues at coordinate 287,173 of NZ_JBVHHL010000002.1, read as the reverse complement.
CGTACAACATCCTTCTCGAGGGCAACAGCGACGCCCTGGAGAACGACGTGGTGATCTACATCAAGCAGGCTCAGACCCCGGCCGTCTCCCATCACATCACCGACCCGGCGATCCGCGAGTACTTCCAGCACGAGGGCCACCGCACGGTGATCTCCCAGCGCGCCCTGCAGGCGCACGCCGACCCGTGGCTGGGCTGGACCGAGCTGGACGGCGCGGGCCAGCTGGTCGCCGAGGTGTCGCCGTACGCCGTGGACCTCGACTGGGGCGACATCGACGACCCGGAGGAGATCGCCTCGGTCGTCGCCGACCTGGGCCGGGCCACGGCCACGATGCAGGCGGCGGCGGACGACCAGTCCGGCGAGTCCCTGGTGCCCTTCTCCACGGAGCGGGCCATCGACGCGGCGATCGCCGCGGACGAGCCGGGCTTCCCGGAGTTGCTGGTGGACTTCGCGCACGGGTACGGGGCACGCGCGCGTACCGACCACCAGATCTTCGTGGACCTGTTCCGCAACGGCCGGATTCCGGGTCTGTGAGGCTCCTCGACCGCTCCCGCACAACGCTCCCGTAACGCAAAGCCACCCTTTAAGGGACCCTTACGGGAGCGCGTGGGAGACTCTCCACGCTATGGACATATCCGGGACCCAGCTCAGAGCCGTGCGCGCGGCGCTGTTCACGGCGGTGGTCGTGACGCTCAGCACCGCGTCGCACGTGCTGCTGTCCGAGGTCCCGCTGCCGATGGGGACGGTGGCCGCGATCGCCGCCGCCGTCTTCGTCGTCGCGTTCGCGCTGGCGGGCCGCGAACGCGGCTTCGGGAAGATCGCCGCCCTGCTGGTCCCGCTGGAGCTGACCGCGGACACGGTGTTCACCACGGGCCAGCACGCCTGCTACGGCAGGGCGGGCGGCCCGGTCACCGGTCCACTGCGCTCGGTCGGCCTGGACGTCCTGTGCAGCGGCGGCAGCGTGGGCGCCCCACTGACCCGGGTCACCGGCACCGGCACCGACCGGGTCGCTGCGCTCCTCGCCGACCCGGCCACCGCCTGGCTGCTGCTCGCCGCCCATGTGACCGTGGGACTGCTCGCGGCCGCCTGGCTGCGCCGGGGCGAGCGGGCGCTGGCCCAGTTGCTGCGCGCGGTGGCCGCGACCACGTTCCGGCCGCTGCTGATCGCGGTCGCCGCGGTGGCGATACGGCTCGCCCCGGTGCGCCGGGCGCCGCGCCCCGTGCACCGCGTCACCACCGCCCGCACCCGCCTGTTCGTGCACTCCCTGGGACGCCGGGGTCCGCCGCGCTCGCTCGCCTTCGCCTGAAGTACCCGAAGCATCCGAGCACCGGAAGTCCCCCTACGTATCCCGCGTACAGCGTGTGCGCGCGTCCCCATGGAGATCACCCAATGAGCAAGCGGAACAGTCAGACGGCGAAGACCGCCGCCCGTGAGCGGCTTCGTCTGGAGCGTGAGCGGCAGGCCAAGCGCGACAAGGCGAAGCGGCAGGTCATCGTCGCCGCCTCGGTCGTCGCGGTCCTGGCCGCCGCCGGCGGCATAGGCTACGCCGTCGTCCAGAATAACAAGCCCGGTTACTGGGAGGCGGCGAAGAACGACAAGCTCGTCAAGCCGGCCAACACCAGCGGCACCGACGGCATGACCGTCGTCATCGGCAAGAGCACCGCCAAGAAGACCCTCGTGATGTACGAGGACCCGCGCTGCCCGATCTGCGCCCAGTTCGAGCAGACCGTCGGCTCGACCGTCAAGAAGGACGTCGACGACGGCACGTTCAAGATCCAGTACGTCGGCGCCTCGTTCATCGACACCAACACCCAGGGCGAGGGTTCCAAGAACGCGCTGAGCGCCATGGGCGCCGCGCTGAACGTGAGCCCGGAGGCCTTCCTCGAGTACAAGACGGCGCTGTACTCGAAGAAGTGGCACCCCGACGAGACCGACGACAAGTTCAAGGACGACAACTACCTGATCAAGGTCGCGGACACGGTGCCCGCCCTGAAGGGCAACGCCGCGTTCCAGAAGGCCGTGAAGGACGGCACCTACGACAAGTGGGCGCTGGACATGTCCGCGCAGTTCAACAAGAGCGGCGTGCAGGGCACCCCGACGCTGAAGATGGACGGCAAGACGATCACCGGGTCCGACGGCCAGAACGCACCCATGACCGTGGCGGAGTTCACCACGGCGATCGACAACGCGCTCAAGGCGTGACCGGATCGGGGGCCCGGGCCTGAGCGGTCCGGCAGACGAAGAGCGGGCGAACTTTTCCGTGTTCGCCCGCTCTTTGCGCGTACTGGTCAGTAATCTGAGCGCCCGTGACCAGTCGATACAGATCATCCGAGAGCGCCAACTCCCTTTCCCTGCGCCGCCGTACGGTCGTCAAGGCCGCGGCCGCCACCGCCGTTCTCGGCATTCCGCTCGCCGCCGCCCTCCCGGCCCGCGCGGCCGCCGACGCCCCCGCCTTCCTGCACGGCCTGGCCTCCGGCGACCCCCTGCCCGACGGCATCCTGCTGTGGACCCGGGTGACGCCCACCGCCGAGGCGCTGCCCGGCTCCGGGCTCGGCCCGGACACCGAGGTGAGCTGGATCGTCGCCAAGGACAAGGCGCTCACCGACATCGTCGCCAAGGGGTCCCTCACGGCGACCGCCGCCTCCGACCACACCGTCAAGGCGGACATACGCGGTCTCGAACCCGCAACGGACTACTGGTTCCGCTTCTCCGCCGGCGGCACCGACTCCCCCCTCGCCCGCACCCGCACGGCCCCGGCCGCCGACGCCGCCGTGTCCGGACTGCGCTTCGGCGTGGTCTCCTGCGCCAACTGGGAGGCCGGCTACTTCTCCGCGTACCGCCACCTGGCCGCCCGCGGCGACCTCGACGCATGGCTGCACCTGGGCGACTACATCTACGAGTACAAGAGCGGCGAGTACGGGACCCGCGGCACGGTCGTCCGCCCGCACTCCCCGGCGAACGAGATCATCACCCTGGCCGACTACCGCACCCGGCACGCCCGTTACAAGACCGACCCCGACCTGCAGGCCCTGCACCACAAGGCGCCGGTCGTCGCGATCTGGGACGACCACGAGTTCGCCGACAACGCCTGGTCGGGCGGCGCGGTCAACCACACCGAGGGCGCCGAAGGCACATGGACGGCCCGAAAGGCGGCCGCGAAGCAGGCGTACTTCGAGTGGATGCCGGTCCGCCCCGCGATCGAGGGCACCACCTACCGCCGGCTGCGCTTCGGCAAGCTCGCCGACCTCTCCCTGCTGGACCTGCGCTCCTTCCGGTCGCAGCAGGCGTCCACGGCCGGCGGTTCGGTCGACGACCCGGACCGTACGATCACCGGACGCGCCCAACTCGACTGGCTGAAGGCGGGTCTGAAGGCGTCCGACACCACCTGGCGTCTGGTCGGCAACTCCGTGATGATCTCGCCGTTCGCCGTCGGTTCGCTCACCGCCGACCTCCTCAAGCCCCTGGCGAAGCTGCTGGGTCTGCCGCAGGAGGGCATCGCCCTCAACACCGACCAGTGGGACGGGTACACGGACGACCGCCGGGAACTCCTGGCCCATCTGCGCGACAACGCCGTCAGGAACACGGTCTTCCTGACCGGCGACATCCACATGGCATGGGCGAACGACGTGCCGATCGACACCGGCACGTACCCGCTGTCCGCCTCGGCCGGCACCGAGTTCGTGGTCACCTCGGTCACCTCGGACAACCTCGACGACATCGTCAAGGTCCCCGAGGGCACCGTCTCGGCGGTGGCCTCGCCGATCATCCGCGCGGCCAACCGGCATGTCCACTGGGTGGACACCGACCGCCACGGCTACGGCGTGCTGGACATCACCGCCGAGCGCGCGCAGATGGACTACTACGTCCTGTCCGACCGCACCGACGCGAACGCCACCTCGTCCTGGGCGCGTTCGTACCGCACCCGCAGCGGCACACAGAAGGTCGAGCGCACGTACGACCCGGTGTGAGCCACGCCGAGAAGCCGGTCACAGACTGTCGAGGAAGCCGAGCGCCACCCGCCAGGTGGCCTCGGCCGCCTCCTCGTCGTAGTCCGGCAGCCCGGGGTCGGTGTAGAGGTGACCTGCGCCCGGGTAACGGTAGATCTCCACGTCCGCGCCCGCCCTGCCCATCTGCAGGTACCAGGCGCTCAGCCAGTCGTCCGTCTCGAACGGATCCGGCTCGGCGACGTGCAGCTGCACCGGCAGTCCGTCCACCGAGGCGCTCGGCGCGATGTCCGACGTGCCGTGCAGCAGCAGGAGTCCGCGGGCGTTGCTGTCCCCGAGCGCCAGGGTCTGGGCGGTGGCGGCGCCGAGGGAGAATCCCGCGTACACGAGCCCTCGCTCCGAGTACGGGGCGGCGGCCAGAACGGCCCGCTTGAGCAGTTCTTCCTTGCCGATCTCGTCCTTGTGGGCCATGCCCTCCTCCACCGTCGCAAAGGTGCGGCCGTCGAACAGGTCCGGGGTCCACACCTGGTGCCCGGCGGCACGGAGCCGGTCGGCGGCGGCCCGTACGGCAGGCCGCAGTCCGTACGTCGAGTGGAAGAGCATGATGTTCATGAGGCCCATGGTGCCAGCTGGGACCGCGGGCGCCGTAAGCAGCGCGTTCCCGGGCGGATCGAGGCCACATGTTCATGATGCCGTCGGCCGGTTAGGTTCGAAGGCATGGAGAACGTACTGCGCCCGGTGATCGTCGTCGGCGGCTCGGTCGTGCTCACACTGCTGATCGGGTGGAGCACGGACCTCCTGCTGCGCAAGGCGAACGGCCGGCACCCGGAGACGCCGCTGTGGGGTCTGCTCCGTCGCGGCCGAATCCCCTACCAGCTCGTTCTGTGCGCCGCCCTGCTGAGAGGCTCCTACGACCAGGCGAAGCTCCTCGACGCCCACCGGGTCGGCGTCGGGCGGACCCTCACGCTGGTGCTGATCGGTTCCGCCGCCTGGCTGGTGATCCGTATCGCGGCCGCGGTGGTCGAGACGTCGTACACCCGCTATGCCCGCGCCCACCACGATCCGGCCCGGGTCCGGCGCGTGCGCACCCAGGTGTCGCTGATCATGCGGGTGGTGGCGGCGGTCGTCGGCGTGATGGCGGTCTCCGCCATGCTGCTGACGTTCCCCGCCATGCGCGCGGCCGGCGCCTCGCTGCTGGCCTCGGCCGGCATCCTCGGCATCGTCGCCGGTGTCGCGGCCCAGTCCACGCTCGCCAACCTGTTCGCCGGGCTGCAGATCGCGTTCGGCGACATGGTCCGGCTCGGCGACACGGTGGTGGTGGACGGCGAGTGGGGCACCGTCGACGAGATCACGCTCACGTTCCTGACGGTACGGACGTGGGACGAGCGCCGGATCACCATGCCGGTGTCGTACTTCACCTCCAAGCCGTTCGAGAACTGGTCGCGGGGCAGCCCCCAGATGACCGGCATCGTCTACTTCCACGTCGACCACGCCGCGCCCGTGGAGGCGATGCGCGAGAAGCTCCGCGACATCCTGCGCGAGTGCCCGGCGTGGGACGGCCGCGCCTACGGCCTCCAGGTCACCGACACGACGCCCAACACCATGCAGGTGCGGGCGCTGGTGACCGCGAAGGACGCGGACGACATCTGGACGGTACGGGTCACGGTCCGCGAGCAGATGATCCGCTGGCTGTCCGAGGAGCACCCGTACGCGCTGCCGCGGGTCAACACGGCGGACGCCGTGCCGCCGCCGAGCAGGAACGGGCACGTGTCGCCCGACGGCTCGGCCCGCAGGGCGTACGAGCCGCCGCGGACGGGCCAGGGCTGAGACGCCGGTCCGTCAGCGCCCGCGCTCCGCGCCACCGTTGACCTGGATCACCTGCGCGGTGATGTGCCGCGATCCGGGGGATGCCAGCCAGTGGAGGGTCGCGGCGATGTCACCGGGCGTCGCGGCGCGGCCGGTCGACGTCTCCGCGACGAGCCGCTCGCGCCGTGCCGGGTCCATCGCGTCACCGAAGAACTCCGTGTCCTCGACATAGCCGGGCGCGACCACGTTGACCGTGATACCGCGCGGTCCCAGGTCGCGGGCCAGATCGAAGGCGTAGGGGTGCAGTGCGGCCTTGGCCGCGGCGTACGCCCCGCTGCCGGAGCCGCGGTAGGCGGCGATGGAGCTGAGGAACAGCACGCGCCCGCCGGGCGAGGCGAGCCGGTCCCGCAGTGCCTCCGTGAGCAGGGCCGCGGTCAGCACGTTGAGCCGGAAGTTGACGGTCCAGGTGTCCGCGACGGCTTCGAGCGGGTCCTCGGTGTCGGCCTTGGGCTCCAGATTCCCGGCTCCACCCGCGCTGTTGACGAGGACGTCCACGGTGCCGAACTCGTCGGCCACGACCCGGGCGACCGCGCGCACGGCCCGCGGATCGCTCAGATCCGCCGCACAGGTGAGTGCGCCGGGCACTTCGGCCTTCTCGAGCACCTCTGCCCGCCGGCCGAGGAGCAGCACCCTGTCCCCGTCCGCGGCGAAGGCCCGCGCAGCCGCGAGCCCGATTCCCGTTCCGCCACCACTGATCACCACATTGCGCGCCATGATCCGATCGTACAAAGACGGGCACGCGCACGGCGGTTGCCTTCCGCCGGGCGCTTCGCGCGCGTCGGGCCCTGGGTGTCCCGACCAACGTCAGCGCAGGCTGCGCACGTCAAGGTGGCGCAGCACCCGGTCGACGATCTCCGGGTCCGCCCCCGCTTCGCTGCGCGCCGCCAGCACTTCGTGCCGTGCCGCGCTGAGCATCTCGCCCTGGATCCGGCGGAGCCGTTTGAGGCGCCTGGCGCGCTGCGCGTGCGCCTCGCGGCGCTCCTCGTCCCCGAGGTCGGGGCTGATGCGCACGCCGATGTCGGAGACTCGCCGCAGCAGTTGTTCGGACAGCTCCTCCGGCAGCTCCTCGAGGTCCTCGATCTCCCTCAGCCTCCGCTTCGCCGCCTTGGCCGCGCGGACCGCCAGTTCACGTTCGAAGTCCTTCTCGCGCTCTGTGTCAGCCCGCACCCCCAGCTTCTTCACCAGCCAGGGCAGCGTGAGTCCCTGGAGCACGAGCGTCGCCATGATCACCCCGAACGCGATGAAGACGATCTCGTCCCGGTCGGGGAAGGGCGACCCGTCGTCCATCGTCAGAGGAATGGCCAGGGCCAGTGCCACCGACGCCACACCCCGCATCCCGGACCACCACATCACGACGGTCTCGCGCCAGGACATCGGGATGTCCTCGTCGTAGTCCCGCTTGGCGTGCAGCCGCTTGGTCAGCCAGGTCGCGGGCAGCAGCCACACGAGCCGTACGAGCACCACGACGGCCACGATCGCGGCGGCCCAGCCGAGCATCTCGCCCCACCGCCCGGACGCGGTCCGGATCGCGTGGTGCAGCTCCAGCCCGATCAGTCCGAAAGCGATGCCGGTGACCAGGGTGTCCACCACGTCCCAGAAGGTGTGCCCGGCCAGCCGCATCAGCACGTCGTCCGGGTCGCTTGCGTACTCCGCCAGGAACAGCGCGGTGATGAGTACGGCCAGTACGCCGGAGCCGTGCAGTTCCTCGGCCAGGACGTACGACGCGTAGGGCACCAGAAGTGTCAGGCCGACCTGCAGGGTGGCGTCGTCGAGCAGGTCCAGCAGCTTGTTGGCGGCCCAGCCGATCGCGAGCCCGACGACCAGGGCGACGATCGCGGAGAGCAGCAGTTCGAGCAGGGCGTGCGGCAGCGAGAACGTCCCGCTGACGGCGGCGGCGATCGCGACGTGGTACAGCACGATCGCCGTCACGTCGTTGAACAGCCCCTCGCCCTCCAGGATCGACACCAGACGGCGGGGCAGCCCGAGCTGTCCCGCGACGGCCGTGGCCGCGACCGGGTCGGGCGGCGCCACCAGCGCGCCGAGCACGACCGCGGCGGCGATCGGCAGCCCCGGCACGATCGTGTGGGCCACGGCAGCCACCGACACGGTGGTGATGAACACCAGTGCGACGGCCAGCAGGAAGATCGGCCGTTTGTTGGCCGCGAACTGCCGCCATGAGGTCCGGCGCACCGCGGCGTACAGCAGCGGCGGCAGCAGCGCGGGCAGGATCAGCTCGGGCGGGATGTTCACATCGGGCACGAAGTCGAGCAGCGCCAGCACGATCCCGAACAGCGTCATCAGCACCGGTGACGGCAGCCCCAACCGGTCCCCGACCGGGACGCTCACCACGGCCCCGAGCAGCAGCAGGAGCAACAGGGCCAACTGATCCACGTCAGCGCTCCGGGAGGTTCGACGCCCACACAGCAGACCTCAAGCCTGCCATGTAACCCGTCTCGCGGGCCCCTCGGCACCCTCGGCTACAGCGGACGCCGCATCGCCTGATGCGGAATACCCGCGTCGGGGAACTCGGGGCCGTACGCCTCGTACCCCAGCCGCTCGTAGAACCCCAGCGCCTGCGTCTGCGCGTGCAGGTCCACCGCCGCCAGGCCTCGCGCGCGTGCCGCGTCCTCGATCGCCCGCACCAGCGCCACGCCGACACCGAGACCACGCGCCTCCCGCTTCACCGCGAGCCGCCCCAGGGAGCCCACGGACGGGTCGCCGCCGGTCTTCGCCGCGGCCGTCTCCCCGTACAGCAGCCGACCCGTCCCGAGCGGCACGCCGTCCTCCCGCAGAGCCAGCACATGCACGGCATCGGCGTCGTAGGCGTCGTACTCGATGTCCTCGGGGACGCCCTGCTCGCCGACGAAGACCTCCTTGCGGACCGCGAAGCACGCCTCGCGGTCGGCGGGGTCTTCTGCTGTCCGCACCACGTACGCGGCGGTCATGCCCAGCTCTCCTCTCGCACCTTGTCCAGCGCCTTCTGCAGGTCGGCGGGGTAGGCGCTCTCGAACTCGACCCACTGTCCGTCCGACGGGTGCTCGAAGCCGAGCCGCACCGCGTGCAGCCACTGGCGGGTCAGACCGAGCCGCTTGGCAAGCGTCGGGTCCGCGCCGTACGTCAGGTCTCCGACGCACGGGTGCCGGTGCGCGGCCATGTGGACACGGATCTGGTGGGTGCGGCCGGTCTCCAGCTTGACGTCGAGCAGGGAAGCCGAGCGGAAGGCCTCGACCAGGTCGTAGTGGGTGATGGAGGGCTTGCCGTCGGCCGTGACCGCCCACTTGTAGTCGTGGGTCGGGTGGCGGCCGATGGGCGCGTCGATGGTGCCGCTGGTCGGGTCGGGGTGGCCCTGGACGAGCGTGTGGTAGCGCTTGTCGACCGTGCGCTCCTTGAACTGGCGCTTGAGCGACGTGTACGCGTACTCCGACTTGGCCACGACCATCAGGCCGGACGTGCCGACGTCGAGGCGGTGCACGATGCCCTGGCGCTCGGCGGCGCCCGAGGTCGAGATGCGGTACCCGGCGGCGGCGAGACCGCCGATCACAGTCGGGCCCGACCAGCCGGGCGAGGGGTGCGCGGCCACACCGATCGGCTTGATGATCACGACCACGTCCTCGTCGTCGTGCACGATCTCCATGCCCTCGACCGGCTCGGCGACCACCTGCACCGGTGCGGGCGCCTGCGGCATCTCTACTTCGAGCCAGGCCCCGCCTCGCACCCGCTCCGACTTGCCTACCACCGTGCCGTCGACCAGCACCTTGCCCGCAGCGGCCAACTCCGCCGCCTTCGTACGGGAGAAGCCGAACATGCGGGAGATGGCGGCGTCGACGCGCTCGCCCTCCAGGCCGTCGGGTACGGGCAGGGTGCGGATCTCGGGAAGGGTACTCACCCGTCGAGTATGCCGGACGGGTCCGACAGCGCCGTACGAGAGTCCCGGGCGCTCAGTCCTTGTGGACCGTTCCGTCCGGGTCCAGACCGCGGAAGGACAGCAGCACGATCAGGATGCCGCCGCAGACGATGGCCGAGTCGGCCAGATTGAAGACGGCGAAGTGCTTCGGCGCGATGAAGTCGACGACCGCGCCCTCGAAGACGCCCGGCGAGCGGAAGATGCGGTCGGTGAGGTTGCCCAGGGCGCCGCCGAGCAACAGGCCGAGCGCGATCGCCCAGGGCAGGCTGTAGAGCTTGCGCGCGAGACGGGCGATCACCACGATCACGGCGGCCGCGATCACCGTGAAGATCACGGTGAAGGCCTCGCCGAAGCCGAAGGCGGCGCCCGGGTTGCGGATCGCCTCCAGCTTCAGCCAGTCCCCGGCGATCTCGATCGGGGCGTGGTGCTCCAGCTTCGCGACCACGATCAGCTTGCTGACCAGGTCGAGGGCGTAGGCGAACGCGGCGACCAAGAACAGGACCGCGATCCGGCGCTTGCCTCTGGGGCGCTCGGCTGCGCCGGACCCCGAGCCCTCCGCGCCGGAGCCCTCGGCCGGGACCTGCCCGTCGGACTGCTCCGGCCCGGTCCCCGACGCGTCTGGGATTTCCGGCGTACCGATGATGCGCTCCGCCTCTGCCACGTGAGTCCCTCAACCTAGGTGCCCTGACTGAGGACGAGAGTACGACACCACCCGGCTCCGCCAGGTGTTCAGGAGGTGGCCGTCAGCGGCGTTCCTGCTTCTGCTTGCACTCCACGCACAGTGTGGCGCGGGGAAAGGCCTGCATACGGGCCTTGCCGATGGGGTTGCCGCAGCTCTCGCACAGGCCGTAGGTGCCGGAGTCGAGGCGGTCCAGGGCGCGGTCGGTCTGTTCGAGCATCTCGCGCGCGTTGGCGGCGAGCGCCATCTCGTGCTCGCGCGTGATGTTCTTCGTGCCGGTGTCCGCCTGGTCGTCGCCGGCGCCGTCCCCGGAATCCCGCATCAGGCCGACCAACGACCGCTCCGACGCGTCGATCTCACCGCGCAGCCGCATCGACTCCGACTGCAACTCGGTGCGTGCCTCGGCCACCTCTTCGGCGGTCCACGGGTCCTCGCCGGGGCGCACCGCCAGCTCGCCGGGCTTCGCGGCGGCGAGCCGCGCCTTGGGGACCGCGGTGGGATTCTTCGCCGCCGTGGCCGTGCCAGGAGTCTTCTTCGCAACCACCGTCGTGGCTCCCGTCTTCTTCGCGGCCTTTCCCGCGCCTGTCTTCTTGGCTGTGCTCTTCTTGGCCGCACTCTTTGTGGGGGTGCTTTTCGTGGTGCCGCCCTTCGCGGCGCTCTTCGCGGCAGCGGCCTTGGCAGGAGTCGTCTCCTTGGCGACGGTCTCCTTGGCTGCTGCCTTCTTGCCTGCTCCCTTCTTGCCTGCTGCCTTCTTGGCGACGGCCTTCTTCGCCGCAGCCTCCTCGGCGACGGTGCCGGCCGCCGCCTTCTTGGCGACGGCTTTCTTCGCCGCTGTCGCCTTCTTCACGACGGTGCTGGTCACCGCTGCCTCCTTGGCGACGGACTTCTTCGCTGCCGGCTTCTTCGCGACGGTGTCGGCCACAGCCTTCTTTCCGGCCGCCGCCTTCTTCGCCGCCGGTTGCTCGGGACCGCCTTTCTCCTTGGCCGCCTTCTTCGAAGGGACCGCTCTCCCGGCCGCCCGCGCAGGGGCCAGCTTCCCGGCGTCCGCCTTCCCGGTGGCGGCCGTCTCCTTGCCCGCCGTCTTGGAGACCGGCTTTCCACCGGCCGTCTTGGCAGCCGCCGCCTTCTTCGCGGCCGTCGCACGGGAGGCGCCCCCACTCGCGACAGCCTTCCCGCAAGCCGCCATCTGGGCCGCTGCCTCCTTGGCGCTCGCCTTCCCTGAGGCCGCCTCCTTGCCCCGCGCCGTGGTGGAGGCCGCCACCTTGGCGGTCGTCCTCGTCGAAGTCCTCTTCGCAGGGCCCGCAGGTTCAGCGGCGTGCGTCTTGGCCTCGGCCTTCTCGGCAGCCGTCCGTCTGGCTGCCGTCTCCCCGGAAGCCGCCCTCCTGCGTCCGCCTGCCGGGTTCGCGGCGGCCGCCTCCTTGCGGCCTCCTCCCCGGTCCCGCGCGGCCCCCGCGTCATTTCCGGCAGCACCCGGGGTGGCTGCAGTACTCCGTCCCACGGCCCCCGGGCGGCGCCGCGCCGCCCTCTGCCCGGACCCGGCCTCCGGCTTCGAGGCCACGCCGACAGCCGCGCCCAGCCTCTTCACCAGCCCGACCGTCCCGCTCGCCAGTGCCGCGTGGGCGCTCTTCTTCCCGCGCATGTCCTTGGCCTCCGAACCGCCGGAGGCAGCCGCATCCGTGGATCTGCCGCACGCCGACTGCTGTACGGCGGTCTTTTTCGCCACCATGGCCGCGGCCCCTTCACATATTGTGATCTCGCGCGCGAATCGTGCTGGGACGATAAATCGACTTCTGGCCCGCGGCAACGGGGCACGCCAACGACTCGCCCGCCGCACGCGTGCCGCACGGCGAGCCTGCATCCGTTGTGCCCAGCTCTCCGCCGGGTAATCCGCCGGAACCGGCGTCCCAGGATCCGGACACCGGTCGCCGCGCCATTCGGGTCACCGGCAGCCCCTCGGCGCCCCCGGCCACGGGAGGCGGAAATCAGGTCGGCCGCCATCCGTGCGGCGCCGTACACTGGGCGGAGCGAAAAGCGTGGATGGGGACGAGTAGCGCCGTACGCAGCCATGAGCGACCCGGGGACGGTGGAAGCCCGGGGGCGAGCGCGACGTGAAGATCACCCCGGAGCCGCCGGAAGAAAGCCTTGGACAGTGGGCTCCGCCCACGGGCCACCCAGGGCCGGTAGAACCGGCATCGCGACCCCAATGAGGGGGCTCACCGGCGCGTACGCCGCACCGGAGAGCCAAGGAGGGTGGTACCGCGGGAGCGCGCCGCACACGGCGTGCAGGGAATGAAGACGATTCCCGGCTCTCGTCCCTCCGACGGAAGGCAGAACGTCCGCCGGAGGAAGATCGATGACGCAGTACCGCCAGGTGCCCGCCCAGGTCGACCTGCCCGCGCTCGAGCACGCGGTGCTCGACTTCTGGCGCGAGCAGAAGATCTTTGCCAAGAGCCTGGAGCAGTCCGAGGGCCGCCCCGAGTGGGTGTTCTACGAGGGCCCGCCCACCGCCAACGGCATGCCGGGTGCCCACCACATCGAGGCCCGCGTCTTCAAGGACGTCTTCCCACGCTTTCGCACCATGCGCGGCTACCACGTGGGCCGCAAGGCCGGCTGGGACTGCCACGGCCTGCCGGTGGAGCTGGCGGTGGAGAAGGAACTCGGCTTCAGCGGCAAGAAGGACATCGAGGCGTACGGCATCGCGGAGTTCAACGCCAAGTGCCGCGAGTCCGTCCTCCGTCACACCGACGCCTTCTCCGAGCTGACGACCCGCATGGGCTACTGGGTCGACCTCGACGAGGCGTACGTCACGATGGAGCCCGAGTACATCGAGTCGGTCTGGTGGTCGCTGAAGGAGATCTTCAAGAAGGGCCTGCTCGTCCAGGACCACCGCGTCGCCCCCTGGTGCCCACGCTGCGGAACCGGTCTGTCGGACCACGAGCTGGCGCAGGGCTACGAGACGGTCGTCGACCCGTCGGTCTACGTCCGTTTCCCGCTCACCTCCGGTCCGCTGGCCGGTGAGGCCGCGCTCCTGGTGTGGACGACGACTCCGTGGACCCTGGTCTCCAACACCGCGGTCGCCGCGCACCCCGAGGTCACCTACGTCGTCGCGACGAAGGGCCCAGAAGGCGCGGAGAAGCTCGTCGTCGCCGAGCCGCTCGTCGGCAAGGCGCTCGGGGAGGGCTGGGAGTCGACGGGCCAGACCTTCACCGGCGCCGAGATGGAGCGCTGGACGTACCGACGTCCGTTCGAGCTGGTGGAGTTCCCGGAGACCCCGGGCGGCACCCACTATGTGGTGAACGCGGAGTACGTCACCACCGAGGACGGCACGGGTCTGGTCCACCAGTCCCCCGCCTTCGGCGAGGACGACCTCAAGGTCGGCCGCGCGTACGGCCTGCCCGTGGTCAACCCGGTCCGCCCCGACGGCACCTTCGAGGAGGACGTCCCGCTGGTCGGCGGCGTCTTCTTCAAGAAGGCGGACGAACGGCTCACCGAGGACCTCCAGCAGCGCGGTCTGCTCTTCAAGCACCTCCCTTACGAGCACAGCTACCCGCACTGCTGGCGCTGCCACACCGCGCTGCTCTACTACGCGCAGCCGTCCTGGTACATCCGCACCACGGCCATCAAGGACCGTCTTCTCGAGGAGAACGAGAAGACCAACTGGTTCCCCGAGACCGTCAAGCACGGCCGGTACGGCGACTGGCTCACCAACAACATCGACTGGGCGCTGTCCCGCAACCGCTACTGGGGCACCCCACTGCCGATCTGGCGCTGTGAGGACGACCACCTCACCGTCGCCGGCTCCCGCGCCGAGCTCGGCGAGCTGACCGGAACCGACCAGTCGGACCTCGACCCGCACCGCCCGTTCATCGACGAGGTCACCTTCGCCTGTCCGCAGTGCGGCAAGACGGCCACGCGGGTGCCGGAGGTCATCGATGCCTGGTACGACTCGGGCTCCATGCCGTTCGCGCAGTGGGGCTACCCGTACAAGAACAAGGAGCTGTTCGAGTCCCGCTACCCGGCGCAGTTCATCTCCGAGGCCATCGACCAGACCCGCGGCTGGTTCTACACGCTGATGGCGGTCGGCACGCTGGTCTTCGACAAGTCGTCGTACGAGAACGTGGTGTGCCTGGGCCACATCCTCGCCGAGGACGGCCGCAAGATGTCCAAGCACCTGGGCAACATCCTGCAGCCGATCCCGCTGATGGACCAGCACGGCGCGGACGCGGTCCGCTGGTTCATGGCGGCGGGCGGCTCGCCGTGGGCGGCCCGCCGCGTGGGCCACGGCACGATCCAGGAGGTCGTCCGCAAGACGCTGCTGACGTACTGGAACACGGTCGCCTTCCAGGCGCTGTACGCCCGCACCTCGAACTGGGCGCCCAGCGAGGCGGACCCCGCCCCGGCCGACCGTCCGGTCCTGGACCGCTGGCTGCTGTCCGAGCTCCACGCACTCACCGACCAGGTGACCCAGGCCCTGGAGTCGTACGACACCCAGCGCGCCGGCAAGCTCCTGTCGGCGTTCGTCGACGACCTGTCGAACTGGTACGTCCGCCGCTCCCGTCGTCGGTTCTGGCAGGGCGACAAGGCGGCGCTGCGCACGCTGCACGAGGTCCTCGAGACGGTCACCAAGCTGATGGCGCCGATCACGCCGTTCATCACCGAGCGGGTCTGGCAGGACCTGGTCGTCCCGGTGACCCCGGGCGCCCCCGAATCGGTGCACCTGGCGTCCTGGCCGGAGGCGGACCTGTCCGCGATCGACCCGGAGCTGTCGAAGCAGATGGTGCTCGTGCGCCGTCTCGTGGAGCTGGGTCGCGCCACGCGCGCGGAGTCGGGCGTCAAGACCCGCCAGCCGCTGCGGCGCGCGCTGGTCGCGGGGGCCGGCTTCGAGACGCTGGATGCCGAGCTGCACACGCAGATCACGGAGGAGCTGAACGTCGAGGCGCTCGCGTCCCTCTCCGAGGTCGGCGGCTCGCTGGTCGACACGACGGCGAAGGCCAATTTCCGTGCGCTGGGCAAGCGCTTCGGCAAGCGTGTCCAGGACGTGGCGAAGGCCATCGCCAACGCCGACGCGGCGGCGCTGTCCCTGGCACTGCGCGAAGGCACGGCGTCGGTGGAGCTCGACGGGGAGACGGTCACCCTCGCCGCCGACGAGGTGATCATCACGGAGACCCCGCGCGAGGGCTGGTCGGTGGCGTCCGACTCCGGCGCGACCGTCGCCCTCGATCTGGAAATCACCGAGGAGCTGCGGCAGGCGGGTCTCGCCCGTGACGCGATCCGGCTGATCCAGGAGGCCCGCAAGAACAGCGGCCTGGACGTGGCCGACCGCATCGCGCTCCGCTGGACCGCGTCGGACCCGGCGGTCATCGCGGCGCTGACCCAGCACTCGGAGCTGATCGCCGAGGAGGTCCTCGCCACGGACTTCGCCCAGGGCGAGGCGGACGACACCTATGGTGAGCCGTTCACCGACGAGTCCCTGACCCTGACGTTCCGCCTGCGCAAGGCGTAACGGCAGACGCGAAGGCCCGGGCCCGCCAAAAAATCTTGGTGGGCCCGGGCCTTCGGCGTTGCGTACGCACGCACAACCGCTCCCACACCCGAACACAGGGGGTACAAGCGCCGAACGCGCGTAGCAAAAGGGCGGGGCTCCGGATGAGAATCCGGAGCCCCGCCCTGAACGCTGCCGACGCCTACGGCGTATTCATTCCCGTCAGTTGTCGTCCTCGTCGATGAGGAACCCACGCATCGGCGAGGGAGCCTGGCCCATCGGCGACGGGCCCTGCGGACGCACCGGCGCCATCGGCTGGGTCATCGCCGGGGACATCTGCTGCTGGCCGCCGAAGGACGGAGCAGCAGGGGCCGGGGCACCGCCCATCGTCTGGTTGCCACCGTACGACGGGGCGCCCGCACCAGCCGGAGCCATCGACGGCGCCGACGGCGACGGCAGGGAGGCCGTGGCCGGGGTGCGCGGCGGGGCCAGCGAGTCGTCGGCCTGGGTCTCCAGCTGGCGCAGCTGCGACTCCAGGTACGACTTCAGCCGCGTGCGGTACTCGCGCTCGAAGCCGCGCAGGTCCTCGACCTTGCGCTCCAGCGTGGCGCGGGCGGACTCCAGGGAGCCCATCGCGACACGGTGCTTCTCCTGCGCGTCCCGCTCCAGGGCGTCGGCCTTGGCCCGGGCGTCGCGCTCCAGACCCTCGGCGCGGCTGCGGGCCTCGCCGACGATCTTGTTGGCCTCGGAGCGGGCCTCGGCGATCGCCTGGTCGGCGGTCTGCTGGGCCAGCGAGAGGACACGCGCGGCACTGTCGCCACCGGGGCCCTGACCGGGCATGCCCGGACCGCCCATGGGGCCGCCCATCGGACCGCCCATGGGGCCACCCATCTGCTGCTGCATCGGGGGCTGACCCATCGGGGGCTGACCCATCGGGCCCTGGCCCATGGGGCCTTGCCCCATCGGACCCTGCCCCATCGGACCCTGGCCCATCGGGCCGGGACCCTGCGGACCGCCCTGTCCACCGGGACCGGCGGGCAGCTGCGGGGCACCGCTGGGCAGCTGGGGCGGGCCACCCATGGGGCCACCCATCTGCTGCTGCGGCGGGCCCGATATCCCGGCGGGCACCGGAGCGCCCGGACCTCGCATGCCCTGCGGCTGGTCCTGCGGCTCCGGAGGCTTCCGCATGTTCTGCTGGTTCTGCGCGGCGGCACGCGTGGCGGCGGCCAGCTTGGCGCGCAGGTCCTCGTTCTCCCGGAGCAGGCGGGTCAGTTCGGCTTCGACCTCGTCGAGGAAGGCATCGACCTCGTCCTCGTCATAGCCTTCTCGGAGGCGGACGGTCGTGAACTGCTTGTTCCGCACGTCCTCGGGGGTCAACGGCATCTCTTCACCTCAACGTAGTCATCGGCAGTCGGCAAGACCGTATCGTCCACATTCACCTCGCGAGACTGCCCACGATGGAGATCAGGATGTAGACGATGATCATCAGTACGAAGAAGGACAGGTCGAGCGCCACGCCCCCGAGACGCAGCGGCGGGATGAACCGCCGCAGAAGCTTCAGCGGTGGATCAGTGACAGTGTAGGTGGCCTCCAGAACGACCACCATCGCCTTGCCGGGTTGCCATGAGCGGGCGAACTGGAACACGTAGTCCATGACCAACCGGAAAATCAGCACGACGAGGAAGCACATCAGCGCGATGTAGACAACCTCCAGGAACACGCCCATGATCCGTGCTTCCCTCTCCCCTGTTCCCGTGCCTTTTCCGGTGGTGCGTCTCAGCTCTGGTTGAAGAACCCGCCCTCTGCGATGCGGGCCTTGTCCTCCGCCGTGACATCGACGTTAGCAGGCGACAACAGGAACACCTTCTGCGTCACCCGCTCGATACTGCCATGAAGACCAAACACCAATCCGGCCGCAAAGTCGACAAGTCGCTTCGCATCTGTGTCATCCATCTCAGTCAGATTCATGATCACCGGCGTGCCCTCACGGAAGTGTTCCCCGATGGTACGGGCCTCGTTGTAGGTCCGCGGGTGAAGCGTGGTGATCCGGTACGGCTCTCGTTCGGACACGACCTTGGGCATGATCACCGGCGCGTTCTTCTCCAGAGTCTGGCGTTCTTGTGTGATGGATGCCACGGGAGCGATGCGAGCCGGGCGCCCCGATTCCGCGGGTAGCGAAGCAGGTTGGGGCACCGGCTCGCGCGGCGCCGGCGGCTGGACCATTCGCACCGATTCGTCCCGTTGGGACTGAAGTGCCTGGTGCGATTGGTGCGACGGCTCGTGCCGCCTGCGGTCCCGTTCCGGCTCGGGGTCGAGTTCGGGCTCGAAGTCGTCGTCGGGGTCGAATCCCCGGCCGTCGTACCCATCGTCCTCCACGAGGCCGAGGTAGACCGCCATCTTGCGCATCGCGCCGGCCATGCTCTGAGTCCTCCGCTCTGTGGTGGATCGGCTGACGACTGCCAAGTGCCCGCGATCCACGAGGTCGTTACGCCCGCTATCAGCGGTAATGACCATATTTTCTGCTGTGGTCCGACTTCTTGGCGACGTTACCCGAGCCTGGGGCGGACTCCGAGTACCGCGGTGCCGACGCGCACATGTGTCGCCCCGGCGGCCACGGCCTGTTCGAGGTCCGCACTCATTCCTGCCGAGACCATGGTTGCAGCCGGATGGGCTCGGCGCAGGTCGGTCGACAAATCCATCAACCGCTCGAACGCCGCCTGTTGGCGCCCCGCGTACTCTCCGGTGAGCGGCGCGACGGTCATCAGGCCGTCCAGCCGCAGCCCTGGAGAGCGAGCGACGAGGTCGCCCAACTCTTCGATTCCTTCGGGTGCCACACCTCCGCGCTCCCCCCGCCCGCTCTCGTCCGCGTCGAGCGCGACCTGGATGAGACACCCCACCTCGCGCCCGGCCCGCACGGCCTCCTTCGAAAGTGCCGTGACGAGCTTGGAACGATCGACAGACTGCACGTGATCCGCATAACCGACCACGGATCGCACCTTGTTGGTCTGCAATTGACCGACGAAATGCCACGAAAGCGGCAGATCCGAGCAAGCGGCCGCCTTGGGCGCGGCGTCCTGGTCGCGGTTCTCGGCGACGTGGCGGACACCGAGTTCCGACAGAATCCGCACATCGCTCGCGGGATAGGTCTTGGTGACCACGATCAGGGTCACCTCCTCCCGCTTGCGCCCCGCGGCGGCGCACGCGGCCGCGATGCGGTCCTCGACCTTCGCGAGGTTGGAGGCGATTTGATGCTTACGGTCCGTCATGCCCCATCAGTCCAGCCAGACATAGCCCGCGAGTCGCCCGGTGGTACGGTCGCGGCGATACGAGAAGTGGTCGCCCGATTCGAGCGTGCACACCGGCGACTGCGCCCGGTCGCACACCCCGAGCCGTTCGAGCTGCGCGTGCACGCCGGCGGTCACGTCGACCGCGGGTGTGCCCCAGCTGGTCTCGGCGTGCGCCGCCTGCTCGACGGCAGTCACCTCGGCGCGCATCACCTCCGGCACCTCGTAGCACCTGCCGCAGACCGCGGGTCCCGTGCGGGCGACGATCCGGGACGGCTCGGCGCCCAGCTCCATCATCGCTCGTAGGGCGGCGGGCACGACTCCGGCGACCATCCCGGGCCGGCCCGCGTGGGCGGCGGCCGCGATCCCGGCGACCGGGTCGGCGAGCAGTACGGGCGTGCAGTCGGCGGTGAGCACGGCGAGTGCGAGGCCGCGCCCGGCGGTGACGATCGCGTCAACCTCGGGTACCGGATTTCCACCCCAGGGTGCGTCGACCACAGCCACGTCCCGCCCGTGCACCTGGTTCATCCAGACCACCTGGGCGGGGTCGAGTCCCAGTGACTTCGCGGCCAGATCGCGGTTGGTGCGCACGGCGTCGGGGTCGTCGCCGACCGCGCCGCCGAGATTGAGCTCCTCGTACGGAGCGGCGCTCACCCCGCCCCACCTGTCGGTGAAGGCGAAGTGCGCGCCGCTCACGGTGTCGCGCTGTCCTATCACTTGAGGAAGTCCGGTACGTCCAGCTCCTCGGCCGCGCTGTCCGAGTAGGTCCGCGACGGCGGGATCGGCGGGGCGACGGGGAGCTCGCTCACGGGCTCCGGCGCGGGCTCCGGCACATCCTTGGGCGTGACGCTGCCGAGCGAGCCGAAGGACGGGCGGCTGTCGGCCGGACGCGCCGGCGTCGGCTCGTCCCGCCGCGCCGAGGACGAACCGAGGACGTTGTCCCGCTTGGCCGGGGGCTGGCCGCCGTCGAAGCCTGCGGCGATCACGGTGACCCGGACCTCGTCGCCGAGGGCGTCGTCGATCACGGCGCCGAAGATGATGTTGGCCTCGGGGTGCGCGGCCTCGCTCACCAGCTGGGCGGCCTCGTTGATCTCGAAGAGACCGAGGTCGGAGCCGCCGGAGATGGACAGGAGCACACCGCGGGCGCCGTCGATGGACGCCTCGAGCAGCGGCGAGGAGATGGCCATCTCGGCCGCGGCCACCGCGCGGTCGTCGCCGCGGGCCGATCCGATGCCCATGAGGGCCGAACCGGCCTCGGACATCACGGACTTGACGTCGGCGAAGTCGAGGTTGATCAGGCCGGGCGTGGTGATGAGGTCGGTGATGCCCTGAACACCGGAGAGCAGGACCTGGTCCGCCGACTTGAAGGCGTCGAGGACGGAGACCTGGCGGTCCGAGATGGACAGCAGCCGGTCGTTCGGGATGACGATGAGGGTGTCGACCTCTTCGCGGAGCTCGGCGATGCCGTCCTCGGCCTGGTTGGCGCGGCGCCGCCCCTCGAAGGTGAACGGGCGCGTGACCACACCGATGGTGAGGGCGCCGAGGGAGCGCGCGATGTTGGCCACGACGGGCGCACCGCCGGTGCCGGTGCCGCCGCCTTCACCGGCCGTCACGAAGACCATGTCGGCCCCCTTGAGGACCTCCTCGATCTCCTCACGGTGGTCCTCTGCGGCCTTGCGCCCGACGGCCGGGTTGGCTCCGGCGCCGAGTCCGCGGGTGAGTTCACGGCCGACGTCGAGCTTGACGTCGGCGTCGCTCATCAACAGAGCTTGCGCGTCGGTGTTGATGGCGATGAACTCGACGCCCTTGAGACCGACCTCGATCATCCGGTTGATGGCATTGACACCACCGCCGCCGACACCGATGACCTTGATGACTGCGAGGTAGTTCTGCGGTGCTGCCACGTCGAAGGCCTCTCGCCTCGAATTACGTTGCCCTCGTCCCGCGGGTGCCCCGCGGCCCGACGGCTGATGCCGAATGGGACGGTCCGAACGCCGACCCGAACCCTAACGCTGAAGTTTAGGGTTACCAGTGTGCCTGTTCCTTGGACTCTTCCGAACAGGACACTAAGTCGACAAGTGGCGCACGTTCAACGAACACGCCGAACCTCCCGTTTTTCTTTTCACCCTATGTGATCGGCCGTAGCACTGCCCAACCAGGGTGCTGGCCTGCGCGGATGCGCGTCAACTCCCCGATGACGCAGGGGCGGTGGGAACACTTACGTCGAACTGCCTGGCGCTGGACGCCGCTTTCATCAGCGCGGTCAGCGTGACCGCTTTCGCCCGGCCCTTCTCACTACTGCCCCACATGACGGTCCGACCGCCGCTCAGCTCCAGCGAGATGGAGTCGTAGGAACGGACCTTGACGGTCCGGACGTCCCGGGCGACGGCGGCGGGAATGTCCTGGGTCACGCGGGCGGCCGCACGCACCAGCCGATCGGCGCCGAAGCGCCGCTGGGCGGCCGACCGCCCCACCGTCAATTCCAGCGTGGGTACGGCCTTCGGAGGGCTCGAAACCGTGGCGAACCGTACGCCTTCCTTGTCTACTTCGACGAACTTTCCGGCGTTTTCGACAATCAGAACCGGAGTGCGTTCGGTCACTTTCAGACCGATTCCATGGGGCCAGGAGCGAACGGCGTCAACCGAGTCGATCCTGGGCAATTTCCGGCGCAAACGCGCCTCAATCACATCGGTGTCGAGGGAAATCAGGGGCGATCCGAGCGGTACACCGGCCGCCTCGCGCACCTGCGCCTGAGTCAGGACACGCGTACCGGAGACGGAGACGTGCCGCACGCGCAGCCACGGGGAGCCGTACAGCAGCCAGATGGAGCCGCCGCCCACCAACACCACAGCGATCAAAAGGATGATGAGCATACGAGGGCGGAGCAGACGAGGCGGCCGGGGCGGGCCGGACTTCAGCTGCTGCCGTTCGCCGCGCTCGGTGGTCATCGGTCCGGCCACGCGCCCTGCCTCCCTCATTTCGGGGTTCGGTTCGCCTCCGGGGCGTCTCAGCCGGTGTCGAGAGCCCGACCGCACTCAGCCCTTCGGGCCTCCGCACTCCCCCAAGCTCTCGGCTTCGCTCGAGCAGGGGACCCCATGACTCTCGACACCGGCGCGCCCCTTCGGCTCACCCACCGATGCGTTACTGGTGGTGGCGCGAGGCGATCGCCTCGTACACCATGCCGACGAGCAGGTCGTCGGCGTCCCGGCGGCCGAACTCGCTGGCGGCGCGCGACATCTGGTACAGCCGGTGCGGGTCGGCGAGTACGGGCAGGACGTTCTGCTGGACCCACTCGGGCGTCAGCTCCGCGTCGTCGACCAGCAGTCCGCCGCCGGCCTTGACCACCGGCTGGGCGTTCAGCCGCTGCTCGCCGTTGCCGATGGGCAACGGAACGTAGGCGGCCGGCAGCCCGACGGCGGAGAGCTCGGCGACGGTCATCGCGCCCGCGCGGCAGAGCATCATGTCGGCCGCGGCGTACGCGAGGTCCATCCGGTCCACGTACGGTACCGGGACATACGGCGGCATTCCCGGCATCTGGTGCACCTGCGGCAGTTCGTTCTTCGGGCCCACCGCGTGCAGGATCTGGATGCCGCACTGCAGGAGGTACGGGGCGACCTGCTGGATCACCTCGTTGAGCCGGCGGGCGCCCTGCGAGCCGCCGGAGACCAGCAGCGTCGGTAGGTTCGGGTCGAGTCCGAACGCGGCACGGGCCTCCGGGCGCACCGCGGCACGGTCCAGGGTGGCGATGGCGCGGCGCAGTGGGATGCCGATGTAGCGGGCGCCTCGCAGTTTGCTGTCCGGGGTGGAGACGGCGACCTGGGCGGCGTACCGCGAACCGATCTTGTTGGCCAGACCGGGGCGCGCGTTGGCCTCGTGGATGACGATCGGGACGCCGAGCCGCTTGGCGGCCAGATAGCCGGGCAGGGCGACATAGCCGCCGAAGCCGACGACGACGTCCGCCTTGGTGCGCTCCATGATCTGCTCGGCCGCCTTGATCGTGCCGCGCAGCCGTCCGGGGACGGTGATCAGCTCAGGGGTGGGCTTGCGCGGCAGAGGGACGGCGGGGATCAGCGCGAGTTCATAGCCCCGCTCGGGGACGAGCCGGGTCTCCAGGCCGCGCTCCGTGCCCAGGGCCGTGATCCCCACGGTCGGGTCCTGCCTGCGCAGGGCGTCCGCGAGGGCGAGCGCGGGCTCGATGTGGCCGGCGGTCCCCCCACCGGCGAGTACGACATGCACCGAAATTCACCGCTCTCCGGACGAGCGCGCCGCCGAGGCACGCCGTCGCATCGTGTTCCATCTCCGAGGCCCCCGCTCGGACACAGGGCCTCCCGCCCGCTTTCTACCAAAGCGGGGTTGCCGCATCGCAAGCGCCGCCCGCGCAGCGGGCTCGTCGCGCGCGAAGGCGATCAGCAGTCCGATGGCGAACATGGTCGGCAGCAGGGCGGACCCTCCGTAGGAGAACAGCGGGAGCGGGACACCGGCGATCGGCAGCAGGCCGAGCACCGCACCGATGTTGATCACCGCCTGAGCGGTGATCCAGGTCGTCACGCCTCCCGCGGCGTACCTCACGAAGGGGTCCTCCGTGCGTCCGGCCACGCGGATACCCGCATAGCCTAGAGCCGCGAAGAGGGCGAGCACCGACACCGTGCCCGCGAGGCCAAGTTCCTCCCCGGTGACGGCGAAGATGAAGTCGGTGTGCGCTTCGGGGAGTTGGCCCCATTTCTCCACACTCGCACCAAGTCCGGAACCGAAGATTCCGCCGGACGCCAGAGCGTAGATGCCGTGCACGGCCTGCCAGCAGTCGACCGGGCCCGACTGGGGTTCGGTCGCCCCGATGCAGGAGAGCCGGGCCATGCGGTTGGGGCTGGTCTTGATCAGGATCACGCCGATCGTGGCCGCGATGGACAGCACCGCGACGAACATCCGGGTCGGGGCCCCGGCCAGCCACAGCAGCCCGAAGAGGATCGCGGTCAGGATGATGGCCGTGCCCATGTCGCCGCCGAGCATGATCAGCCCGAGCAGCAGGAACGCCACCGGGACCAGCGGCACGAGCATGTGCTTCCACTGTCCGAGGAGCCGCTTGTCCTGCTTGCGGGCGATCAGGTCGGCGCCCCACAGCACGAGGGCGAGCTTACCGAACTCACTGGGCTGGATCTGGAAGGAGCCGCCGAGCGAGATCCAGTTCTGGTTGCCGTTGACCGACATCCCTATCCCGGGCACCTGCACCAGTGCCATCAGGAAGACGGCACCCGCCAGGATCGGGTAGGCCAGCGCCCGGTGGAGTTTCACGGGCATCCGCGACGCGACGAACAGCAGCACGGCGCCGATGGATGCGGCGAGGAACTGCTTCCGGAAGAAGTACGACCCCGGCAGCGACATCTGCAGCGCGGTGATCTGCGAGGCCGAGTAGACCATCACCAGACCCAGCACGGTGATCAGCAGGCTTCCACCGAGGATCAGGTAGTAGGCCGTGAGCGGGCGGTCCCAGGCCCGCCGGGCCCGGGCGACGAGACGGACCGCGGGGTTGTCGCGCGAGAAACGGGGACCGGTGGGCCGCCCGGCCGACCGCTGCACCGCACGGCTACTGGATGCCACCGGTCACCTCGCTGCACGGAGCGGTGCCGCCGGCGGGCAGCCGCCCGCGAAACACCGACCACGATGGCGTCGTCACGCGTCCCTCCCAGGGATCCCGGGCGCGCCCGGAGTGACCGGGGCCCGCCGTCAGGCGCCCGCGGCGCCGAGTTCGCGTACGGCCTCCGCGAACGCGTCCCCGCGCTTGTTGTAGTTCGCGAACATGTCCATGGAGGCACAGGCCGGTGCCAGCAACACCGTGTCGCCCGCGCGAGCGAGCCCCCGCGCCTCCCGCACAGCCGCACGCATCGCCCCAGTGTCGGTCCGATCGAGGTCGACGACGGGTACTTCCGGTGCGTGTCGCGCGAGGGCTTCACGGATCAGCGCGCGGTCCGCGCCGATGAGCACCGCACCCCGAAGCCTCTTCGCCGACTTCGCGACCAGCTCGTCGAAGGTCGCGCCCTTGGCGAGCCCGCCCGCGACCCACACGATCGACTCGTACGCCGCCAACGAGGCTTCCGCCGCATGCGTGTTGGTGGCCTTGGAGTCGTCGACGTACGCGACCCCGTCCACCTCCGCCACGTGTGCGATGCGGTGGGCGTCCGGGGTGAAGGCCCGCAGCCCGTCACGTACGGCCCCGGCCGGCACCCCGAAGGCGCGCGCGAGGGCCGCCGCGGCAAGGGCGTTGGCGATGTTGTGCGGGGCCGGCGGGTTGACGTCGGAGACCTCCGCCAGCTCCTGCGCGTTCTTCTGCCGGCCCTCGACGAAGGCGCGGTCGACCAGGATGCCGTCCACGACGCCGAGTTGGGACGGGGCGGGCGTGCCCAGCGTGAAGCCGACGGCCCGGCAGCCCTCCTCGACGTCCGCCTCGCGCACCAGGTCCTCGGTCGCCTTGTCGGCGACGTTGTAGACGCAGGCGACCCTGTTGCCCTCGTAGATACGGCCCTTGTCGGCGGCGTACGCCTCCATCGAACCGTGCCAGTCGAGGTGGTCGGGCGCCAGATTGAGCACGGCGGCGGAGTGGGCGCGAAGCGACGGCGCCCAGTGGAGCTGGTAGCTCGACAACTCCACCGCCAGGACGTCGTACTGCTCCTCGCCGAGTACGACGTCCAGGAGCGAGACCCCGATGTTGCCGACGGCGGCCGTGCGCAGGCCCGCGGCCCTCAGGATCGAGGCGAGCATCTGCACGGTCGTGGTCTTGCCGTTGGTGCCCGTGACCGCGAGCCAGGGCGCCGCGTCGGGGCGCCTCAGCTGCCAGGCCAGCTCGACGTCGCCCCAGACCGGGACGCCCGCCTTCCCGGCCGCCGCGAACAGCGGCTTGTCCGGCTTCCAGCCGGGCGCGGTGACGATCAGCTCGGTGCCCTCGGGCAGGGTGGCGCCGTCGCCGAGGCGGACCGTGATGCCGATCGCCTCCAGCTCCGCGGCCTGTGCCCGGGCCCGCTCGTCGTCGCCGTCGTTGACGACGGTCACGACCGAGCCGAGCCCGTGCAACACCTTGGCCGCCGGGACGCCGGAGACGCCGAGCCCCGCGACGGTGACGTGCTTGCCCTGCCACTCGGTCACTTTTCCGCT
The DNA here is from genome assembly GCF_055561075.1 of Streptomyces sp. NPDC022910. Classification (NCBI taxonomy): domain Bacteria; kingdom Bacillati; phylum Actinomycetota; class Actinomycetes; order Kitasatosporales; family Streptomycetaceae; genus Streptomyces; species Streptomyces sp. NPDC022910. The sequence goes on along the minus strand of NZ_JBVHHL010000002.1, from coordinate 260,872 downwards.
GCCCATCCCGCGTAGAAGATGCCAAGACCCACGATCACGCAGATTCCCTGAATGATCCAGAAGCGGACCACGACGAGGACCTCGGACCAGCCCTTGAGTTCGAAGTGGTGCTGGAGCGGGGCCATCCGGAAGACGCGCCGGCCGGTGAGGCGGAACGAGCCGACCTGGATGACGACCGACATGGTGATCAGGACGAAGAGGCCGCCGAGCAGGGCGAGCAGCAGCTCGGTGCGGGAGCAGATCGCAAGACCGGCGAGCGCGCCGCCCAGGGCCAGCGAGCCGGTGTCGCCCATGAAGATCTTGGCGGGCGACGTGTTCCACCACAGGAAGCCGAGGCAGGCGCCCATCAACGCGGAGGAGACCACCGCCAGGTCGAGCGGGTCGCGTACCTCGTAGCAGGCGGCCGGGTTGGTCAGGGTCTGCGCGTTGGCACAGGACTCCTGGAACTGCCAGACGCCGATGAACGTGTACGCGCCGAAGACGAGCACGGAGGCACCGGTGGCGAGGCCGTCGAGACCGTCGGTGAGGTTCACGCCGTTCGACATGGCGAGGATCATGAAGATCGCCCAGACCACGAACAGCACCGGTCCGATGGTCCAGCCGAAGTCCTGCACGAAGGAGAGCTTGGTGGAGGCCGGGGTGTTGCCCCGGGCGTCGGCGAACTGCAGGGCCAGCACCGCGAAGGCGATGCCGACGATCAGCTGGCCGGCCATTTTCGCCTTGGCCCGCAGGCCGAGCGAACGCCGCTTGACGATCTTGATGTAGTCGTCGAGGAAGCCGACCAGGCCCATGCCGGCCATCAGGCCGAGCACCAGCACCCCGGAGAACGTCGGCGGCTTGCCGGTGATCACCTTGCTGAGGAAGTACGCGGCGATCGTGGCCAGGATGAAGGCGATGCCGCCCATCGTCGGCGTACCGCGCTTGCTGTGGTGCTCGCGCGGGCCGTCGTCGCGGATGTACTGGCCGTATCCCTTACGGGCCAGCACCTTGATCAGCAACGGGGTGCCGATCAGGGTGAAGAACAGACCAATGACTCCTGCGAACAGGATCTGCTTCATCATCGGGCGGCAACCTCACCCTCGGCACCGGTCTCGAGCAGCGCCTGCGCCACACTCTCGAGCCCGACCGACCGGGACGCCTTCACGAGAACGACGTCTCCCGGGCGCAACTCGCTGCGCAACAGGTCGACCGCCGCCTGTGCGTCGGACACGTGCACCGACTCCTCACCCCACGAACCCTCGTTATATGCGCCCAGTTGCAGCCAGGACGCTTCCCTGCCCCCGACCGCGACGAGCTTGCTGACGTTGAGCCGGACGGCGAGCCGCCCGACCGCGTCGTGCTCGGCGAGCGCCTCGTCCCCGAGCTCGGCCATCTTGCCGAGCACCGCCCACGTGCGCCGCCCCTTGCCCATGGCCACGAGAGCGCGCAGTGCGGCCCTCATGGACTCGGGGTTTGCGTTGTAGGCGTCGTTGACGACCGTCACGCCGTCCGGGCGCTCGGTGACCTCCATCCGCCAGCGGGAGAGGGAGCCCGCCTCACAGAGCGCGGTGGCGATCTCTTCCGCGGACATGCCCAGCTCATGGGCGACGGCGGCCGCGGCGAGCGCGTTCGACACGTGGTGCTCACCGTACAGGCGCATGGTCACATCGCTGCACCCGGAGGGTGTGTGAAGGCTGAAGGCGGGCTGTCCGCTGTCCGTGAGTCTCACGTTCTCGGCGCGTACGTCCGCTTCGTCGGACTCTCCGAAAAGGATCACCTTCGCCGTCGTACGGGACGCCATGGCCCGTACGAGCGGATCGTCGGCGTTGAGGACCGCGACGCCGCCCTCGTCCTTGGAGGGAAGACTCTCGACGAGTTCGCCCTTCGCCAGCGCGATCTGCTCGCGACCGCCGAACTCGCCGATGTGGGCGGTGCCGACGTTGAGCACGAGCCCGATCCGTGGGGGGGTAAGGCCGGTGAGGTAGCGGATGTGACCGATACCCCGCGCGCCCATCTCCAGGACGAGGAACTTCGTCGCCTCGGTGGCGCTGAGGGCCGTGAGCGGCAGCCCGATCTCGTTGTTGAGCGAGCCGGGCGTCCACACGGTCGGCGCCTTGCGCTGGAGCACCTGGGCGATGAGGTCCTTGGTGCTGGTCTTGCCCGCGGAGCCGGTGAGGGCCACCAGGGTCGCCCCGAGCCGCTGGACGACGTGGCGGGCGAGGGCGCCGAGGGCGGCCTGTACGTCGTCCACGACGATCGCGGGCACGCCGACGGGGCGGGACGCCAGCACGGCTGCGGCGCCCGCCTCGACGACGGCTGGTGCGAAGTCGTGTCCGTCCACGCGCTCACCGACGAAGGCGACGAAGAGGCTGCCGGGCTCCACCTCGCGGGAGTCCCGGACGACCGGCCCGGTGACCTGGACGGACGGGTCCGGTATGTCATGCATCTGCCCGCCGACGACTGTTGCGATCTCGGCGAGGGAGAGGGCGATCACAAGTTCATCCCTGGGTCTTCTGGATAGCTTCGCGAAGCACCTGGCGGTCGTCGAAGGGACGGACCACTCCGGCGATGTCCTGGCCCTGCTCATGGCCCTTGCCCGCGACCAGCACGGTGTCCCCGGGCCGCGCGCGGGCGACGGCGGCGGCGACGGCGGCTGCCCTGTCCTCGAAGACCTGCACCTCACCGCGTTCGTGCGCGGGGACGGACGCCGCGCCCTCGAGCATGGTGGCGAGGATCGCCAGGGGGTCCTCGGAGCGCGGGTTGTCGGAGGTCAGTACGGCCGTGTCGGCGAGCCGGGCCGCGGCGGCCCCCATCGGGGCGCGCTTGGTGGTGTCCCGGTCACCGCCGCAGCCGAGCACGACGTGCAGCTTGCCCTCGGTGACCTTGCGCAGGGCGCGCAGCACCGATTCGACGGCGTCGGTCTTGTGGGCGTAGTCGACGACCGCGAGGTAGGGCTGCCCGGCGTCCACGCGCTCCAGGCGGCCCGGGACGCCCGGCACGGCGGCGATGCCGTCGGCGGCGGTCTGCGGGTCGATACCGGCCTCGGCGAGGGCGACGATCGCGGCGAGGGTGTTGGCCACGTTGAAGGGGCCCGGGAGCGGCGACTTCGCGGCGATCCGCCGGCCCTTCGGGCCGAGCACGGTGAACGCGGAGTCCAGCGGGCCGATCCGGACGTCCTCGGCGCGCCAGTCCGCGTCGGGGTGGCCCTCCGCGGAGAAGGTGACGACCGGAACGCCGGCGTCCTTCGCGAGCCTGCGGCCGTACTCGTCGTCGAGGTTGACGACACCGACCCGGCTGCGTTCCTCCGTGAACAGCTGCGCCTTGGCCCGGTAGTAGTCCTCCATGTCGGAGTGGAACTCCATGTGTTCCGGGCTGAGGTTGGTGAAGACGGCGATGTCGAAGACGCAGCCGTCGACGCGGCCGAGCACCAGCGCGTGGCTGGAGACCTCCATGGCGACCGCCTCGACCCCGCGCTCCCGCATGACGGCGAACAGGGCCTGCAGATCGGTGGCCTCCGGGGTGGTGCGCTCGGACTTGATGCGCTCGTCGCCGATGCGCGTCTCGACGGTGCCGATCAGACCGGTGCTGCGCACGGTCTTGAGACCGCCCTCGACGAGGTAGGCGGTCGTGGTCTTGCCGGAGGTGCCGGTGATGCCGATCTGGAGCAGGTCCCGGCCCGGGCGGCCGTAGATCATGGCCGCCAGCTCGCCCATCCGTCCCCGTGGATCGTCGGTCACCAGGACCGGGAGCCCGGTGGCGGCGGCGCGCTCGGCGCCGGTCGGGTCGGTCAGCACGGCGACCGCGCCGAGGCCGGCGGCCTGGGTGACGAAGTCGGCGCCGTGCAGGCGGGCGCCGGGCAGGGCGGCGTACAGGTCACCGGGGCGGACGGCGCGCGAGTCATGGGTGATGCCCGTGACCTCGACTGCGCTGTCCGGGGTCTCCGGCGCGGCGACACCCAGCTGATCGGCGAGCTCCGCGAGGGGTGTGGCGGAGACGTGAACCGGTCGCGGCGGTCCCGGATACGTCACGGAAGCGCCCTTCTGGGTGTGGTGGGACTGATCAGCGTGTGGCACGGCGGTGAGCGTACCGGGCGCACCCCCACCCGAGCGAAGTGAGGGCGAGGGCGGGGTGTGGTTCCCGGGGTCGGGAGTGATCGTTGTCACGAGCTGTTTCCTGGTCGGTCTTTCCCGTAGTGCTGATCATGGCGTGAACGTGACGGGCAGGTTCGCGGCCGCTGCCCCGGTGGGCGGGACCTGGAGGGTCTTGAGGGCGAACTCCATGACCTGCTTGAAGATGGGGCCGCAGATCTGGCCGCCGAAGTAGCTGCCCTTGGTGGCGTTCTGGATGGCGCAGTAGACGGTGACGCGGGGGTTGTCCGCGGGGGCGAACCCGGCGAAGGACGACGTGTAACCGCGGTACTTGCCGGTGGCCGGATCCACGCGGTTGGCCGTACCCGTCTTGCCCGCGACCCGGTAGCCGGGGATACGGGCCTTGGCACCGGTGCCCTCCTGGTCGTCGACGACGGACTCGAGCATCTGGGCGAGGGTCTTCGCCGTCCTGTCACTGACGACCCTGGTCTTCCGGGGCTTCGGAGCCGGTGTGAAGCGGCCGTCCGGACCCTTGGTGCCGCGCACCAGGGTCGGTTCGATGCGTACGCCGCCGTTGGCGATGGTCGAGTAGACGGACGCGGCCTGGACCGCGTTGATCGACACACCCTGGCCGAAAGGAATCGTGTACTGCTGCGATGTCGACCACTTGTCGGCGGGCGCGAGGATGCCCTTCGTCTCGCCGGGGAAGCCGAGGCCGGTGGGGCTGCCGATGCCGAACTTGCGCAGGTACGAGTAGAGGACCCGGTTGGCCTCAGGCTGTGTCTTGCCGAGCTGACCGGTGGCCAGGATGGTGCCGATGTTGCTGGACTTGGCGAGGACGCCGTTGAGCGTCAGGTACCAGGTCGCGTGGTCGACGTCGTCCTGGAAGAGCCGGTCGCCGCGGTGCAGCCGGTTGGGCACGGTGACGTGCGTCGTCGGGGTGGCGACGTTCTCCTGCAGCACGGCGGCCATCGACATGACCTTGGCCGTGGAGCCGGGCTCGTACGCGTCCTGGAGGGCCGCGTTGCCCAGCGCCGCGGGGTTGGCCTTGGACAGGTCGTTGGGGTCGAAGCCGGGTGAGTTCGCCATGGCCAGGATCTGGCCGGTCCGGGTGTCCTGCACCACCACGTATCCGCGGTCCGCCCGGGACTTCCTCACCTGCTCGGTGATGGCGTTCTGGGCGGCCCACTGGATGTCGCGGTCGATGGTCAGCTCGATGTCGGAACCGGCCACGGCGGGGGTCTCGGCGGAGCCCGCGGTGGGCACCAGCCGACCGCCCGACTGGGCGTAGCGGATCTTGCCGTCCTTGCCGGCCAGCTCCTCGTTCAGCTGCTGCTCGATGCCGCCGCCGCCCTTGCCCTCGGCGTTGACCCAGCCCAGTATCCCGGCGGCGAGGTCGCCGTTGGGGTAGACGCGCTTGCTGGTGGGCTCGGCGAGGACGCCGGCGAGGACGTTGACCGTGCCCTTCTCGGTCCTGGCCTTGGCCGCCAGTGTGTTCTTCAGGTCCTTGATCTGGTTCCAGACCTGGGGGGTCCGGCGCTGGGCCAGCAGGACGTACTGGGTGTGCGGGGTCTTGAGCTTCTTGGTGACCGCGGCCGCGTCCTGGCCGATGATCGGCGCGAGGAGCGCGGCGGCCTGCTCGGGGGCGTCCGCAGTCCCGGTCGCCTTCTGCGTGAACAGCGTCGGGTCGGCCGTGATGTCGTACGCGTCCACGCTGGTCGCCAGCTCGACGCCGCTGCGGTCCGTGATCTCGCCGCGTACGGCGGCCAGGGTGCGGCCGACGTACCGGTTCTGGTCGGCCTTGGCGGCGTACGCGCTCGCGTCCACGGCCTGCACCTGGAGCAGCCGTACGACGAAGGCGAGCAGCACCAGGGTCAGAGCGAGGCTGACCAGGCGCAGCCGGGGTCGTGGGCTGCCGAGCCGGATCTTGCGCGGGGCGGGCCCGCGGGCCGGGGCCGGGCGGCGCACGGGTCCGGCGCCGGGGCCCGGGCGGCGCCGGGCGTCGGGGCGCTGCACGGGCCGCGCGGGGCCGGGCACGCGGCGGCGCGGCGGTTCCCTGTCGGACACTTCCGTCACCTGCCGGGGGTCGTGGTCGTGGAGGGGCGTGCGGGAGGGGCGGACTGCCTGGTCGGGGAGCCCGGGGAGGCTGTGGAGCCGGACACGGTCGTGGAGCCGGCCGCCGGGCGTGTGCTCGGTGACGGTGACGCCGGCACCGCCGTGCCCGGGTACGGGCTGAGCACCTCGGGCGGGCGCAGGGCCGCGGTGCTCGCCGTGGACTGCTGGGCGGCGGCCGAGGGGACGCCCTTGACGGTGCCGTCGGGGTTCAGGAAGGCCGGGTCGCCGCCGGGGACCATGCCGAGTTCGCGGGCGCGGCGCTGGAGGGCGTCGGGGGCCGAGTAGGCGTCCACGTCCCGCTGGAGGGCCTGCTCCTCGTCGGTGAGGCTCTTGGTCTGCCTCTGCAGGTCGTCGAGCTTGAAGGCCCCCTCGCTGAGCGCGGAGTTCAGCACGAGGAGCCCGATGAGTCCGCCCCCGAGCAACAGGACGACGAGCAGTACGAAGGGGGCACGGGCGGCGCCTGTGGCACCGCCGACGGGAATCAACCGCGCGAGCCGGGCTGCCCGCCCCCTGAGTTCGGGTTTCCTGCTCACACACCCTCCCGCCGTGCTTCCACGCCCTCGCGCCCCCTCTTCGGGCCCCCGGACGTCCCGGGCGGCCCGGTGGACGCCGGGGGCCGTTTCGCGCGCACGCCGGGTCTCCTGGTCACTCGCCCGCCCCTTTCGTCCGGCTCACTCAGCGTCCTCGCGGATGCGCTCGGCGCCGCGCAGACGCGCCGGGGCCGCCCGGCGGTTCACGGCGACCTCCTCCTCGGTCGGAAGTTCGGCACCGCGGGTGAGGAGCTTGAGCCGGGGCTGGTAGCGCTCGGGGACGACCGGCAGTCCGGGCGGCGCGGTGGTCGCGGCTCCGGCCGCGAACACCTGCTTGACCAGACGGTCTTCGAGCGAGTGGTAGGAGAGGACGGCGATGCGGCCACCGACGGCGAGCGCCTTCACGGCCGCCGGGATCGCCCTCTCCAGGACGGCGAGTTCTCCGTTGACCTCGATGCGCAGTGCCTGGAACGTGCGCTTGGCCGGGTTGCCGCCGGTCCGCTTGGCCGCCTGCGGCAGCGCGTCCCGGATCAGTTCCACGAGCCGCGCGCTGTTGGTGAACGGCTCCTTCTCGCGCTCGCGCACGATCGCGGACACGATCCGCTTGGCCTGCTTCTCCTCGCCGTACGTCCGCAGGATCCGCACGAGTTCGCCCGCCGGGTAGGTGTTGAGGACCTCGGCGGCGCTCATGCCCGTCGTCTGGTCCATGCGCATGTCGAGCGGGGCGTCCTGCGCATAGGCGAAACCGCGCTCCGCCTCGTCGAGTTGCATGGAGGAGACGCCGAGGTCGAAGAGCACACCCTGGACGCGCGGAACGCCCAGCCGGTCGAGCACGACGGGGAGTTCGTCGTAGACCGCGTGCACCAAGATGGCGCGCTCCCCGTAGGGGGCGAGCCGCTCACCGGACAGGCGCAGCGCCTCCTTGTCACGGTCGAGCGCCACCAGCCGGACCTCGGGGAAGCGCGTCAGCAGCGCCTCGCTGTGGCCGCCGAGCCCGAGGGTGCAGTCGACGACGACGGCCCCCGGCTCGGCGAGGGCCGGGGCCAGCATGTCCAGACACTGCTGGAGCATGACGGGCACGTGTCGACTCTTGCTCAAGGGGGCCTCTCAGGTCCGGCGCGGCCGGGTGCGCACGGCCGGTTCCCGCCTTCCCCCGGCTGACGCCGGGGTGGCCCCCAGCGAAGGGGATGCCCTTCCGGCGCCGGAAGCGTCAGCCGACCGGGAGCGGGAGGAGGCCGAGCCGTACGTACGCGCCGCGCACGCGGGGAGAAACCGGCGCTGCCGACGTCTCCGGGTGAACAGTCCGCAGGGAGAGCGTCTCGCCTCCCGCTTCGCGTCACTTTAGTCGACCCTGTCTTGCGGTCAATCAACCGCCCTGCGCGTCGCGTGCGCGTCCGCCGCGGCGGCGCGGTCCGAGGGGATTCACTCGTCCGGCGGAGGTTTCACGGGATGTGTGGGTTACGTCACAACAAGCAGCTGTGACGTTCTTTGTCCGCTCTCACAGCAGGCCGGGATCATCTGTGACCAGTAACGTCGTGGGTATGACGACTTCCGCATCCGTTCCCGCCGGTCCCGAAGACGCCATAGCCGGCACCGTCACCGATCGCCTGGTCGAGGCCAATGAGCGGTACGCCGCCGCGTTCAGCGACCCCGGGATGGACGCCCGTCCCGTCCTGCGCGTGGCGGTCGTGGCGTGCATGGACGCCCGGCTGGACCTGCATGCCGCACTCGGCCTCGAACTGGGCGACTGCCACACCATCCGCAACGCGGGCGGCGTCGTCACCGACGACGTCATCCGCTCCCTCACCATCAGCCAGCGGGCGCTGGGCACCCGCAGCATCGTCCTCATCCACCACACCGGCTGCGGTCTCGAGTCCCTGACCGAGGAGTTCCGGCACGAACTGGAGATGGAGGTCGGCCAGCGGCCCGCCTGGGCGGTCGAGGCCTTCCGCGACGTCGACCAGGACGTACGGCAGTCGATGCAGCGGGTGCGCACCTCCCCGTTCCTGGTGCACACCGACGACGTACGCGGTTTCGTCTTCGACGTGAGGACGGGCCTGCTGCGGGAGATCGACCCCGCATAGCGGGGCGGTCCGGCACCCGTCCCGTCACCGCGCTCCTCCACTCGCGAACGTCCACTCGGACGAAAATCCCGGCTCCGGTGTGCCAAAAAGGCCATAAGGCCGACATGTCGCGGCCAGTTATCCACAGGCGAGTGACACGAACCGGTAACGGCAACAAGAATGCGGGTGTGGCGTCACGCGGAACTTTTCCCGCGTGGTGTCCGTGTTTCGGGGTGGGCCGGTCCGCATCGCAGAGCGTCGGCCCGAGCAATAACGGGCCGAGGAGGGCCGGGTGACGACCTATGACGATCGAGCGAGCCTTACTGATCTGACCGCCACTGTGGAGCGTGTCCGCAGCTCGGTGGAAGGAGTGATCGAGGGCAAGCCCGAGGTCGTACGGCTTTCGCTGACCGTGCTGCTCGCCGAGGGGCATCTTCTGATCGAGGATGTTCCCGGCGTCGGCAAGACGATGCTCGCCAAGGCACTGGCGCGCTCCATCGACTGCTCGGTGCGGCGCATCCAGTTCACGCCCGACCTGCTGCCCTCGGACATCACGGGCGTCTCCATCTGGGACCAGCAGCGCCGGGACTTCGAGTTCAAGCCCGGCGCGATCTTCGCCCAGATCGTGATCGGCGACGAGATCAACCGTGCCTCGCCCAAGACCCAGTCCGCGCTCCTCGAGTCGATGGAGGAGCGCCAGGTGACCATCGACGGCACGACGTACGAACTGCCGAGCCCCTTCATGGTGGTCGCCACCCAGAACCCGGTGGAGATGGAGGGCACCTACCCGCTGCCCGAGGCCCAGCGAGACCGCTTCATGGCCCGCGTCTCCATCGGCTACCCGAGCGCGGACGCCGAGCTGCAGATGCTCGACATCCACGGAGGCGTGAACCCGCTGGACGACCTCCAGCCGGTGGCGCACGCGCACGAGATCGTGAAGCTGGTGGAGGCCGTCCGGGGCGTCCACGTCGCGGAGGCGGTCCGGCGCTATGCGGTGGAGCTGGTCGCCGCCACGCGTACGCACCCCGACCTCAGACTCGGCGCCTCGCCCCGCGCCACCCTGCACCTGCTGCGCGCGGCGAAGGCGTCCGCCGCTCTCAGCGGCCGGGAGTACGCGCTGCCCGACGACGTGCAGGCCCTCGCCGTGGCGGTCCTGGCCCACCGTCTGCTGCCCACCGCGCAGGCCCAGCTCAACCGCCGCACGGCGGAGCAGGTCGTCGAGGAGATCCTGCAGCGCACTCCGGTGCCCGCGGCGCCCCACCAGCAGACCGGCCTGACCATGGGCCGCGACTACGGCCAGCAGCCGCCCCGGAGACTGTGATGGCGCTCGGGGGGACGGCGCGCACCGCCGAGGAGGACAAGGGCGGGCTGCGCAGCGCGCTCGCCGGGCTGACCACGCGCGGGCGCTCCTTCCTGGCCGCCGGTGTCGCGGCCGCCGTCTGCGCGTACGTCCTCGGCCAGAGCGACCTCCTCCGGGTCGGGCTCCTGCTGGCCGTGCTGCCCCTGGTGTGCGCGACCGTGCTCTACCGCACGCGCTACCGGGTCGCGGGCAGCCGTCGGCTCTCCCCCTCGCGCGTGCCCGCGGGCTCCGAGTCCCGGGTCCATCTGCGGATGGACAACGTCTCGCGGCTGCCCACGGGGCTGCTGATGCTCCAGGACCGGGTGCCGTACGTGCTCGGGCCACGCCCCCGCTTCGTCCTGGACCGGGTGGAGGCGGGCGGCCGGCGCGAGGTGTCGTACCGCGTGCGCTCGGACCTGCGCGGCCGCTATCCGCTCGGCCCGCTCCAGTTGCGCCTGACCGATCCGTTCGGGATGTGCGAACTGACCCGTTCCTTCTCGGCCTACGACACCCTGACGGTCATCCCGCGCGTGGAGCCGCTGCCACCGGTGCGCATCACGGGCGAGGCCAAGGGGTACGGCGACGGGCGGCAGCGCTCGCTGGCGCTGGCGGGCGAGGACGACGTGATCCCGCGGGGTTACCGGCACGGCGACGACCTGCGCCGGGTGCACTGGCGCTCCACCGCGCGCTACGGCGAACTGATGGTGCGCCGGGAGGAACAGCCGCAGCGGGCCCGGTGCACGGTGCTGCTCGACACCCGGGCCGTCGCCTTCCAGGGGTCCGGCCCGGACTCGGCCTTCGAGTGGGCGGTGGCGGGAGCGGCGTCCACGCTGGTGCACATGCTCGAACGGGGCTTCTCCGTACGGCTGTTGACCGACACGGGCAGTTCGGTGCCCGGTGAGGGCTCGGACGGCTTCGCGGGCACGAGCCAGGAGTCCGCGGACGCGGCCGGTCTGATGATGGACACGCTCGCCGTGATCGACCACTCGGACGGCGCGGGCCTGTCGCGCGCCTACGAGGTGCTGCGCGGCGGCAACGAGGGGCTGCTGGTGGCCTTCTTCGGGGATCTCGACGAGGAACAGGCCGCGATGGTCGCCAAGATGAGCAGGCGCAGCGGAGGCGCGCTCGCCTTCCTGCTGGACAGGGACGCCTGGGGGCGCGAACCGTCCGACGTGCCGGGCCCGTTGGACCGGAGCGAGGAGCGGCTGCGTATGCTGCGCAAGGCCGGCTGGACGGCGCTCATGGTGCCGCGGGGCGTCTCGCTGGCGGAGCTGTGGCAGGAGGCCGACCGGCAGCGCACGGGTGTGGGCGCCATGGGCGGTATGGAGGGACGGTCATGAGCGGTCGGGCCCGGCTGGCGCTGGGTGCCGCGGCGGCGACGCTGATGGCGTCGTGTGCCTTGCTGCCCCTGGTCTCCCCGGCGACCTGGATCTTCCAAGCGGCGTTCCTGGTGGCGGTCGTGACCGGTGTGGGCGCGCTGACCCGGCGGGTGCCGCTGGCGCGTCCGCTGACCATCGCCTCTCAGGCGGTGGTCGCTCTGATGGCGCTCACACTGACCTTCGCCCGTGACCAGTCCATCGCCGGGTTCATCCCCGGCCCGGACGCCTTCCAGCACTTCGGGGTGCTGCTGCAGTCGGGCGCGGACGACGTCGGGCGATACGCGATTCCGGCGCCGCTGAGCCCCGGGATCCGGCTGATGATGGTCGGCGGGGTCGTGCTGATCGGGCTGCTGGTGGACGCACTGGCCGTGACGTTCCGTGCGGCGGCCCCGGCCGGACTGCCGCTGCTCGCGCTGTACTCGGTGGCCGCGGGCCTCTCGAGCGGCAGCGCCGACTGGCTGTGGTTCCTCGTCGCCGCGGGCGGCTATCTGATGCTGCTGCTGGCCGAGGGCCGCGACCGGCTCTCCCAGTGGGGCCGGGTCTTCAGCGGTGCCCCCCGCGCTCCGGGCGCCGACTCCGGCGGTGCCGTCGCCCCGGCCCGCACCGGGCGGCGCATCGGCGCGGTCGCGCTGGCCATCGCCCTGGTGCCCCTGCCCTCGCTCTCCGGCGGACTGCTGGACGGCACCGGGACCGGCGTCGGCGCGGGCATCGGCAACGGCAACACCATCTCCGCGGTCAATCCGCTGGTGTCGCTGCGCGACAGCCTGAACGTGGACCAGGACCGCCAGGTCATGGCGTACCGCACCAACACGGAGGACACCCAGGACCTGTATCTGCGGATCGTCGCCCTGGACGACTTCGACGGTACGACCTGGAAACCCGCCCAGCGCCACATCACGGGTGTGCCGGACACGCTGCCCACGCCGACCGGCCTCGCGGGCAGCGTCCGGCGGACCGAGATCGAGACGCGGGTCTCCGCGGCGGACTGGTACGCCCAGGACTGGCTGCCGATGCCGTACCCGGCGACGAGCGTGAAGATCAAGGGCAGCTGGCGGTACGAGCCGGTGGGCCGGACGCTCGTCGGCGACCACGGTCAGAACACACGGGGCCTGCAGTACGACGTCAAGAGCCTGATCCTGCAGCCGACCGCGGAGCAGCTGGCCACGGCGCCCGAGCCGTCGCCGGCGCTCAAACGCGAGTTCACGAAGGTACCGGGTTCCCTGCCCGCGGTGGTGGCCCAGACGGCCCGCCAGGTGACAGCAGGGACGTCGAACCACTACGAGGAAGCGGTCAAGCTCCAGGACTACTTCGCGGTCGATGGCGGCTTCACCTACAACACCCAGGTGCAGGTCGGCACCGGGTCGGGCGCGATCGCCCGCTTCCTGAAGGACAAGCAGGGCTTCTGCGTGCACTTCTCCTTCGCGATGGCCGCGATGGCGCGGACCCTGGGGATACCGGCACGGGTCGCGGTGGGCTTCACCCCGGGCTCTCCGCAGGCGGACGGTTCGATGTCGGTGGGACTGCGCGACGCGCACGCGTGGCCGGAACTGTACTTCGAGGGCGTGGGCTGGACCCGCTTCGAGCCGACCCCGAACCGCGGGTCGGCGCCGTCGTACACGCAGTCCGACGCGCCGAGCGGGGAGAACCCGGTCGTGCCCCGACCGTCGCTGTCGTCGTCCACAGCGCCCTTCACCGCGCCGTCGTCGAGCGAGAGCTGCTCGGCGCTGGATCGCAAGCTGGCGGCATGCCCGAGCCAGTCCGCCGGCGCCGCGGTGGCCTCGGGGGACGACGGGCCGCCGTGGTACCAGCTCCTGGTCTTGACCCTGCTGGGGCTGGCCCTGATCGCCGTGCCGCTGACGCCGATGCTGTACCGGCTGTGGAGCCGGTCGGTGCGGCTGTCCTCCGCCCAGCACGCGTCGTCCGCCCTGGTGCCGCCCCGCGCGGGCCGCAGGGATCGCAGGGCCGACGAGCAGTACACGGATGAGCTCGGGATGACCGTTCTGCCGGGCCGGACGCCTCCGAGCCGGGTGAGCGAGCTGGCCTTGGACCACACCTTGGCGGTGTGGCGTGAGCTCACGGACACGGCGTGGGACTACGGCATACCGCCGGACGAGGCGCTGACCCCGCGGAAGGCCGCCGAGCGGATCGTGCGGGTCGGCCGGCTGGACGCGTCGGCGGCCGAGGCCGCGCACCGGGTGGCGGATGCCGTGGAGCAGGTGCTCTTCGCGCCGCAGCCGCGCTCCCAGGCCGGTCTGGTCGACGATGTGCGCAAGCTGCGGGTGGCGCTGCGGTCCACGGCCGACCGACGGACCCGGGTGCGAGCGGTTGTGGCACCACGCTCGGCCGTGCGCGCGGTGTGGGCCGCCGCCGACCGCTGGGTGGATCTCAGGGCCCGCTGGTCGGCCCGCTGGGCGACCCTGCTGCGGCGCCCCTCCGGCCAGCAGGGCGGCTGACGCAGGGCCCTGTCCGTCCCGGGAGCGGGGCGGACAGGGCCGCGTCCACCGCGCCCCACCGCCAACAACTCGCCGGACCGCACGCCGATCCGATGGGCAGGCAGGACAGGCCCGCGGATCAGCCCGGCATCACGCCACACAAACAGCCGGCTCGGGGACCGCAACCGGCTCGGCGGGGGCTGACTCGCCCCTGCCGGGCGCAGGCCCCCCGGCGGACGCAAACCCGTCCGCCAGGCGTGCCGCCCGCCCACCGACTCACCCGGGACCAGGGCCGCCGCGGGCCGTCCCACTCGGCGGCAGAACGCCCGCCCGCATGGGACCAGGACCTCCGCCCTGAGGCACACGCTTTCCCCGGCGGGCCGGACACCCACCACCTCGCGCAGGACCACAGCCCCCGGAGGCCGTCCCGCGCAGCAGGCTGCACACCCGCCCGTCAACCCGGAACACGACCCCGCAAGCCGTGCCGCTCGGCCGACCCGCACACCCACCGACCGCCCAGGCTTCACAGCCCCCGCAAACACGCCCTCTCAGGCGACCACACACCCGCCGACCCGCCCGGAACAACGCCCCACAACCGTCCGGACACGGCACAGCAGGACGGTACAAAAGGGCGACCACCTCGCTGGTGGTCGCCCCTGCACGTATGTCTTCGGCTGTCGGCCGGAGGGTTAGTGGCCCTGCTCATCCCGGCGTCGCTGCCAGCGCTGTTCGACACGGTCCATGAAGGAGCGTCGCTGCCGGGCCTGCCTGCGCGCGCCCGGCGCTGCCTGCTCACCCGGCTTGGGAACCTTGCGCCAACCGGTCACGACGAGCACCGCACAGCCCAGCATGACGAGGAATCCCACCACGCTGATCCAGATCTGCTTCGCGACCATTCCGGCCATGAGGAGCGCGATACCCACCAGGAAGCCCGCGGCCGCCTGGTACACCCGTCGCCGGGTGTACGTACGCAGCCCGCTTCCCTCAAGCGCTGTCGCGAACTTGGGATCTTCGGCGTACAGCGCTCGCTCCATCTGCTCGAGCATTCGCTGCTCGTGCTCCGAGAGCGGCACGGAGTCCTCCTCATCGTGCAGTCGCCGGGGCGACCGGGGGTCCCCTTCAGGATAGGCAGGGAATCGCCCCCTTGAAACCCGCCCCTCTACGCCAATTGGCCAACCGGAACCCGCCATGGCCGACCCGACTCACTGAGGCTTCCATTCCCCAGTGGCCGACCCGTCATGCCGGGCGGTCTCCCTCGATCATACGGCGCGGACCGCTCGATCGGGGGTCCTGTGGCGTACTCCATCTGCCGTCAAGCCGCTGATCAGCGGGGCGTCACAGCAGGCGCCTCAGGCCTCGGCCGCCCCCTGGGTCTCACCGAGGACGTGGAGTTGCGTGGCGACGGAGTGGAAGGCGGACACCTCCGCGGCCGCGGCCTCCAGCTTGAGCAGTGCCTCCAGTGCCCCGGGCTCGGTGTCCACCAGTACCCCGGGCACGAGATCCGCGAAGACCCGGACCCCGTGGACGGCGGCGACGCGCAGGCCCGCGTCCTCGACGAGCGCCGTGAGTTGCTCGGCGGTGAAACGGTGCGGCACGGGGTCGCTCTCGCCCCAGCGGCCGTTCGGGTCCTTCAGCGCCTGCTTGGCCTCCTTGAAGTGCCCCGCGAGGGCCCGGGCGAGCACGGCGCCGCCGAGCCCGGCGGCGAGCAGGCTGAGGACGCCGTCGGTGCGCAGGGCGGCGACCACGTTGCGGACACCTTCGGCGGGATCCTCCACGTACTCCAGGACGCCGTGGCACAGGACCACGTCGTAGCCGCCGCGCTCGACCACGTCGAAGAGGCCGTGTGCGTCGCCCTGGACGCCCTGGACCCGGTCGGCGACACCGGCCTCGGCGGCCCGGCGTTCCAATGCGAACAGCGCGTTAGGGCTGGGGTCGACGACGGTGACCCGGTGGCCGAGGCGGGCGGCGGGCACCGCGAAGTTGCCGCTGCCGCCTCCGGTGTCGAGGACGTCCAGCACGTCCCGCCCCGTGGCCTTGACGCGGCGGTCGAGGGCGTCCTTGAGGACCTCCCAGACCACGGCGGTACGGAGAGAAGCGCGGGGGCGCATCGGGTCCGACACGGCAGTTGACTCCTCGGCGCGGCACCGCCTGGTGTACGGCGGAGCGATCGGGCGGCCTTTTCGACCCCCGGTACCAGGGCGAAAGGCTTCAGGCGCCTCCACCCTATTGCCTCCGCCCCCGTGACAGGCGCCCTGTCCACCCCCCGAACAACGCGCCGCCCGCCCCGCCCGGCGCCGCTCGGCGCCGCCCGGAGACGTTCGGCGGAAAGGGGCCACGCGAGGCGTCACACCCCTCGTCACGTCGCGTTCTGTGGTCACATACGCCGCACGCCCATCTCGCGCCCCGGTCCTCAGCCCCACGGCCTCCCGAGCTCACCCCGCGTCCGGCATCTCCCGGTCCTCCCGGCGTGGCTGAGGCAGGACCGGCTGGAGCACCAGCATGCGCTCGACCAGCCGCAAGAACATCGCCACGTCGCGCATCAGGTCGTCCGCGTCGCGGGTGCTGGCCGCGCCCTGTATGCCCGCCTCGGCGCGGGCACGGCGGGAGGCGCCGGAGGCGAACAGCGCGCTCCACTCCGTGAGTTCGGGCGCGATCTCGGGGAGCACTTCCCAGGCACTCCTGATCTTGGCGCGGCGTCGCACCGTGGGCTCCGGGCGCCCGCGGGCGGCGAGCACGGCGGCCGCCGTGCGCAGGGCCGCCAGATGGGCCGTCGCGTACCGCTCGTTGGGCGTGGGGAGGGCGGCTGCCTCGTCGAGTCCGGCGCGGGCCTGGGCGAGCAGGTCGAGCGCGGCGGGCGGGGCCGTGGCCCGGCGCAGCACGGGGTGCACGTCGCTCGCCGGGCCGGTCAGTGAGGGGGCAGGGCCGGTGCCGCGGCGCCGGCGTGCGGCGGCTGCGTGGTGGCTGGCCATGACGAACCTCCTGTCGTCTGCGTGACGGCACTGTGGCCGTATGTGCCCATCGTGAGGTATGGCACTGACAATCCGTTCTGACCTGGGCTTTTGCTTCGATCAGGAGTTCGGAGTAGTTTTTGCACTGACCAGTCAGTTCAAACAGCGGGCCGCCGGGACCGGGGCGGCCCGCTCAGCGAAAAGAGGGGGACATGGCCGTACGGGAGCAGGACGGAGCTGCCGGGGTCACCGTCGGTGCCGTGGACTTCGGGCTGAAGGGACCGCGCGGCTGGGCGTTCCGGGGCGTCGGCTTCGACGCGGAGCCCGGCTCGCTCATCGCGGTCGCGGGGCCTTCCGGCTCCGGCCGGACCTGTCTGCTGCTCGCGCTCACCGGGCGGATGAAGCCGAGCGAGGGGTGGGCCACGGTCGGCGGTCACCGGCTGCCCAAGGACATGTCCGCGGCGCGCCGCATCAGCGCGCTCGCGCATGTGCCCGGCGTCACCGATCTCGACCCGACGCTCACCGTCGGCGAGCACCTGCGCGAACGGGCCCTGCTGGAAAGCCGGTTCGGGGACTCCCTGCGCGCGCTGCTGCGCCCCCGGGTGCGGGCGGGGCGGCGCATCGACGTCGCCCTGGCCGCCGCCGGACTCGACCTGACGAGGCTGCCCAAGGGCTCCCGGACCGCCGTGCGCGATCTGGAACGCGTGGAGGCCCTGCGGCTCTCCGTGGCACTGGCCCTGATCGGCCGTCCGCGCCTGCTGGCCGTCGACGACGCCGACCTCAAACTGTCGACCTCCGAACGGACAGCGGCCTGGGGCCTCTTGAGGTCGCTCACCGAGGCCGGGATCACGGTTCTCGCGGTCTGCGCCGAGGCCCCCAAGGGGGCCGTCGTGGTGTCGACGGCGCGCGAAGACGGTGGGCGGCCCGAGCACGGCGGGCAGGACGACGACGGCGAGCAGGGCGACGACGGCTGGCAGGACGACGACGTACGGGCCCGGCGGGACGAAGCCCTGCCGGACCCCCAGGGCGGCCGACAGGACCCCCGCGAGGAGACCACCCCCGACGAGCGGTACCCCCGTCGGGAAGCCACCCCCGGCCGACCGTCCGAGGACGGCGGAGACGACGACAAGGAGAAGGCGGATGCGCTCGCCGAAACTGGCCGCGCTTGAGCTCAGGCGGTTCGCCCGGGGCAGGCTGCCGCGCGCCGCGCTGGTCGCGCTCCTGCTGCTGCCGCTGCTGTACGGCGCCCTGTACCTGTGGTCGTTCTGGGACCCGTACGGCCGGCTCGACCGCATCCCCGTGGCGCTCGTCAACAGTGACCGGGGCGCGACCGTGGACGGCCAGAAGGTCGCCTTGGGCGACGACCTCGTCACGGGGCTGCGGAAGAACGACACCTTCGAGTGGCACGAGGTGAGTGCCGCCGAAGCCCGGAAGGGCGTCGAGGACGGCACGTACTACCTGTCGCTGACCATGCCGTCCGACTTCAGCGAGCGGATCGCCTCCAGTTCCGGCGACTCCCCCGAGACGGGCGCTCTCCAGGTACGTACGAACGACGGGAACAACTACATCGTCGGGCAGATCTCCAAGACGGTGTTCAACGAGGTGCGGGCCGCGGCCTCCACGAAGGCGTCACGGTCCTTCCTCGACAGGATCTTCATCTCGTTCTCGGACATCCACGGGGCGACCGTCAGGGCCGCCGCGGGTGCCGACCGGCTCACCAGCGGGATCGGCAAGGCGGAGAAGGGCTCCAAGGACCTCGCCGACGGGCTGGAGGAGGCCAGGAAGGGCAGCGGAAAGCTGTCGAGTGGCCTGACGAAGCTCGACAAGGGCGCGGGGGATCTCCAGGAAGGCGCACAGCAGGTCGCGGACGGCACCCGTGCGCTGGCCGACCGGGTGGACGGCGCGGTCGCCCAAGTGGGGCCCTTCCTGAAGAAGAACGGCAGGCAGATCGCCGACACCGCGACCCTGGTGGCCGACTCGGCGGGCGTGATCAGCGACCACCTCGACGCGTTCGTCACCACGGCACCACGCGCGGAGAGCGGCACCCGCGAGGCGTCCGAAACGCTGGACGCGGTCTACGCGAAGCGCTGCGTCGAGCAGCCGGTGCCCGACCTCGCGTGCGAGGACCTCAAGAAGGCGAGGGACGCGACGGCGCAGGCGGCGCGGCTCGCCAAGGACGTCAACACCGTGGTGCGGGACTACCACGGCGACCTGACCGCCATGAGGCAGGACCTCAAGACACTGCAGCGGCAGGCCAGGGCGCTCGCCGAGGCGGCGCCGCACCTCTCCGACGACCTCGACGACGCGGTCGCCAAGGTGGACGCGCTCGACAAGGGCGCCGCCAGGGTCGCCAAGGGGGCCGAGAAGCTGCACACCGGCCTCGGCACCTCCGCCACGGGGGCGGCCGACCTGAACACGGGCATGGGCGAACTGACGACGGGTGCGATCGACCTCAACGGGGGCATCTACAAGCTCGGCGACGGCTCCGGGAAGCTCGCCGGCAAACTGCACGGCGGCGCCGGGAAGATCCCCGACTACGACGAGCAGGACCGCGACGTGCGCACCCGGGTCATGTCCGACCCGGTGCAGCTCGCCTCCCGGGACCTGCACAAGGCGCCCAACTACGGCACCGGCTTCGCCCCCTACTTCATCCCGCTGTCCCTCTGGGTGGGCGCGATGGTGGCGTACATGCTGATCCCGCCACTGAACCGGCGCGCGCTCGCCGCAGGCGCCTCGGCCTGGCGGATCGCGCTGGCGGGCTGGCTGCCGGTGGCCGCCGTGGGCGTGCTGCAGACGGCCGCCCTCATGGCGGTGCTGCACTGGGCCATCGGCCTGCAGATGGCACGCGCGGCCGGGACGGTCGGCTTCCTGTTCCTGGTGGCGGCGTGCTTCGCGGCGCTCGTCCAGTGGCTGAACGCGCGCTTCGGAGCAGCGGGCCGCATTCTGGTGCTCGCTCTGCTGATGTTCCAGCTGACGTCCGCGGGCGGCACCTACCCCGTACAGACCAGTCCGGGCTTCTTCAACGCGATCCACCCCTTCCTGCCGATGAGTTACGTCGTCGAGGCCCTCAGGAGGCTCATCACGGGCGGCGGTCTCGGGCCGGTGTGGCAGGCGTGCGCCGTGCTCGTGGCGTTCACCGCGGGGGCTCTCGCCCTCACCGCCCTGTCGGCCCGCCGCAGGCAGGTGTGGACCCTCGACCGGCTGCACCCGGAGCTGAACCTGTGACCGGCGCAGTCGGCCCTGTGCCGTCCGACCCGTTCTCTGCTGTGACAATCAACGTCATGGAACGCAGCAGCGCCGGCCCGGCAGGCGGCTCGACCCGTCGCGAGGCAACCCGGCAAAAGCTTTACGAGGCGGCCGTCACCCTCATCGCGGAGCAGGGCTTCTCCGCCACCACCGTCGACGAGATCGCCGAGCGGGCCGGGGTCGCCAAGGGCACGGTCTACTACAACTTCGCGAGCAAGTCCGTTCTCTTCGAGGAGCTGCTGCGGCACGGCGTGGGACTGCTCACCGCGTCCCTCCGGGAGGCGGCCGAGCAGACCGATCTGGCCGGCGGCACCAAGGTGGACGCCCTCGACGCGATGATCCGCGCGGGCCTCGGCTTCATCGCCCGCTACCCGGCCTTCACGCAGCTGTACGTGGCCGAGCTCTGGCGCACCAACCGGGCCTGGCAGTCCACGCTCATGGTGGTCCGGCAGCAGGTCGTCGCGGCCATCGAGGACGTGCTGCGCGAGGGCGTGGCGAACGGCGAGTTCAGTGAGGAGATCGACGTCCCGCTGACGGCGGCCGCGCTTGTCGGCATGGTTCTGGTGGCGGCCCTTGACTGGCAGTCGTTCCAGCCGGAGCGCTCCCTGGACGACGTCCACGCGGCGCTCTCGCGGCTGCTCCAGGGGCGTGTGAGCGGCAGCCGGTAGGGTCGCAGTCAGACGAAAGCGCCGGTCCGTGGCGGCCGCGTCCCCCGCGGGCCGCCAGGAACCGGCGCTCCGTCGTGCTCCCCCGTTCGGACCCCCGTTCGGTCATTCCCCCGGGTCCCCCCGTGACTCGCTTCCGCCGAACCACGCCGACGGAAGGAGCGGCCAAGGGCGGGCACCGTTCCGCCGCCCCGTGTCGGCGGTGCCGGAGCCGTACCCCTTTCCGTGTCTCCACTCTCTCGTTTCCGCAGGTCGGGCCCCATCCGCGCGGGTACTCATCTCATGGACTAGGTACGGATACTCACTCCTGCGCACTCACCCCCAGGGCGCAGTGATGCCCCCTGGTGACGATCGCCTCCGTGCGGGTACTCCCCCGCCCGGGCGAGGACGGTTCCACAGCCTGAGGAAGCGCTGGTCACAGGCCCGCGGCCGGATTGTCGGCGGCGGCCGATAAAGTCACCGACATGGCACGGATTGCGGTGATCGGCGCCGGGACGGGCGCGATGGCGGCCGCTGCCCGGCTGGCCGTCGCGGGCCACCGGGTGGTGGTGTACGAGCGCACGGAGACGTACGGCGGCGCGGTGCGCCGTTTCACGCGCGACCGCTTCGCCTTCGACACCGGCCCGGGCCTGCTGCCGCTGCCCGCGGTCTACCGCGATCTGTTCGTCAAGACCGGCAAGAAGCCGCTGGAGGACTGTGTCGAGCTGGTCCAGGTGGACCCGTCGTCACGGCATGTCTTCGCGGACGGCACGGAGGTGTCGCTGCCGAACGCGTCGCGCGCCGGCGCCGTGTCCGCGCTGAACGCTGCGCTCGGTGCGGGCACGGGCGAGCGCTGGGGCGACTTCCTGGTGCGCGCCCGCGAGGCCTGGGACCGTACCCGCCGGCCGCTCCTGGAGGAGCCGCTGTGGCCCGACTGGCAGGTACTCGCCGAGCGCGAGCCGTATCCGGCGGTGCCGCACAAGAAGCTGCTGCGCACTCGGCGGGCCGGCACGCTCGCCGAGATCGGCGCGTGGGAGCTGCGCGAGGCGCGGCTGGCGGCCCTCCTGGAGAGTCACGCCCTGGCCTATGGCCTGGACCCCCGGACCGTCCCTGCGAGCGCGGCGGTGTTGCCGTACATGGAGCACGCCTTCGGCATCTGGTACGTGCGCGGCGGGATGCGGGAGTTGGCGCGCGCCGTGTACGAGCGGTGCGTGGCCCGGAGGGTGGAGTTCGTCTTCGGAGCCGAGGTCACCGGGATCGTCGAGAAGGACGGCCGGGCGGCGGGGGTGGAGTTGGCGGACGGGTCCGTGACGGAGGCGGACCATGTGGTGGCCGGGGTCGCTCCCGGTGTGCTGGACGCTCTGCTACCGGGAACGGCCGCCGCGCGGAGAGCAGGCGAGGTCGCCGCGCAGCGCGCGATGCCGAGCCGGCTGACGGTTCTGCTGGCCCTGCGCGGCAGTCGGCCGGAGGGTGTCGCGCACCGGACGGTGGTCCACACCACCGACCGCGAGGGCGAGTTGGGTCGGCTCTTCGGCGAGTCCGCCGGGCTTGTAGCCGCTCCGACGGTGACCGTGCTGCGCCCTGACGACCCCGCGCTGGTGCCCGATACCGGGCATGAGGCGGTCACGCTGACGGTCACGGTGCCTTCGGGTCTGACCGCGTCCGAGTCGGACGTGGAGCGGATCGTCTCGGCCGCCGAGCGCGCGATACCGGGTCTCGGCGACCGTGTCCTGTGGCACGAGGTGCGCACCCCGGCCGACATCGCCGAGGACACCGGCGCGCCCGGGGGCGCGGTCCCGGCACCGGCCCTGGCCGCGGCGGGCGGCCGTCTGCTGCAGCCGTCCAACAGCACGCGCGTGGCGGGCCTGTTCACGGTCGGCGGCTGGTCCCACCCCGGCGGCGGTCTCCCTCACGCCGGCATGTCGGGCGCCTTGGTGGCCGGACTGATCGTGGAGGGACCTGACTTCCGGGGCTCGCAGTGAGAGCGCCGGAGAGCCGGTGGCCGCGCAAGCGCAGCGAGGCGCGCCGGCATGCGACAGGGCCCGGTGCTCGGCACCGGGCCTCTCGGTCGTCGTGGGCGCGGTCGCTCAGAAGCGGTACTGCTCGTCGTAGCCGTGCCCCTGCGCGGTGCCGTCGCCCTGGTACGGGTACGGCTGCTCCGGCGGGAGTTCACCGCTGAACGCGTCCTCGGTGGTGCGCTGTTGGGGAACCCAGACACCGCCGGGCGGGGTCTCCCCGTAGGTGCCGGTGGCGTACTGCTCCTGGCCGTACGCCTGCTGACCGTACTGCTGCTGGCCGCCGTAGCTGGGGTCGTACGAGCCGCTGTCGTACGTCTGCGCGCCGTAGTACTGGTCGGAGTAGGCGGCGTACTGCTGCTGGCCGTTGTCGTAGCCGTACTGCTGCTGGCCGTATCCGGAGTAGCCGTCGTACGCGTAGGCCTGCTGGTCCTGGGGCTGGCCGACGCCGGCGTAGGACGCGTCGGTCGCGGCGGCGTACGTCTCCTCGGTGTAGACGCCGTAGGAACCGGTGTCCTCGGGCAGGGGCTGAGGCGCGTACACGGCGGTCGCCTCGGCCACGGTCTCCATCGGCTGCTGCTGGGCGAAGACGTTGTCGTGGTCGTCGTACGCGTCGTCCTGTCGGTACGTTCCGGCAGCCGTCGTCTCGAGGTCGGAGACCTCCGGCTCCGGCTCCTGGTGGGCCGACTCGCCCCGGCGGCGCTTGCTGTCGCCCTCGTCCTCGTCGCGGGCGCGGTTGCCGACCGCCCAGCCGGCCGCGAAGCCGCGGCGGAACGACAGGGTGACGTAGGTCTGTCCGACCGCGAACGCGGCCGCACCGAGCCCGATGACCACCACGGAGGGGATCAGCACGCCGAACACGACGCCGAGGAAGCCGACGAAGGCGAGCAGTCGCCAGCGCAGGCGCGCCTTGTACTGCAGCAGCACCTCACCGAGCAGCCACAGCGCGACGATGCCGAACGCGATGTAGAGGACCGTCCAGCCCATGTACGCCCCTCTCCCAGTGGCCGCTACGCAGTGTGTCGTATGCCGGTGCGGCTGGTCTAGGCCCGCTGCGGATGGTGCAGGCCCAGATTTTCGTAGATCTCCAGCGTCGCCGTGGAGTTGTTGAGTGTAATGAAGTGAAGTCCGGGGACTCCCTCGGCCAGCAGCCTCGAGCAGAACTCCGTGGCGAACTCGATCCCGATCGAGCGTACAGCCGCCGGATCGTCTTTCGCTGTGAGGATCCGCTCTTCCAGGCCGGAGGGGATCGCGGCGTTGCTGAGCTGCGGCAGCCGCTGAAGCATCCGCACGCTGGTCACGGGCATGACCTCGGGAATGACCGGGGTCGCACAGCCCGCGGCGGCGACCCGGTCACGCAGCCGCAGATACGACTCCGGCTGGAAGAACATCTGTGTGATCGCGTAGTCGGCGCCGGCCCGGCACTTGTCGACAAAGTGCGCGACGTCCGTGTCGCAGTCCTCGGAGCGCGGGTGCATCTCGGGGAAGGCGGCCACGCCCACGCAGAAGTCGCCCGACTCCTTGATGAGCCGGACGAGGTCGGCCGCGTAGGCCAGACCGTCGGGATGCGCGACCCACTCGCCCATGGGATCGCCGGGCGGGTCGCCGCGGACGGCGAGCATGTTGCGGATCCCGGCGTCCGCGTACTGGCCGATGATGTTGCGCAGCTCCGCGACGGAGTGGTTGACCGCGGTGAGGTGGGCGACCGGGGTGAGCGTCGTGTCGGCGACGATCTGCTCGGTCTCCTTGACCGTGCCCGCGCGGGTGGAGCCACCCGCGCCGTACGTCACGGAGACGAAGTCCGGGGCGACCGCCTCGACCCTCCTCAGCGCGCTCCACAGGTTCCGCTCGCCCTTGGGGGTCTTCGGCGCCGAGAACTCGAACGAGTACGTCGTCTTGCCGGTGGCAAGGATGTCACGCACGGTCCGTGCGCGATCAGTCCTGGTCGATGCGGTTCCGAGGGCCATAGTCGCAGGTTAGCCAGGGGGCGGCGGTCCCCCAACCGGATGCCGGAAATTTGCCCGAATTGTCGACTTGCTGTCCACCTATCGGACAGAACCGGTCGCGCTGGGCCCTGTCGTCGCCCGGCAGGCGGGAGTTCGACGACGGGGTCTCAGGCAGCGCGCAGCCGCTTCGCGAACTCGGCCGCCGCCGCGCCCGGGTCGTCCGCCGCCGTGATCGCGCGCACGACCACGACGCGGCGAGCACCGGCCTCCAGGACCTCGTCCAGGTTGCCCAGGTCGATGCCGCCGATGGCGAACCAGGGGCGGTCGGTGCCGAGGGCGGCGGTGTGGCGGACCAGGCCGAGGCCGGGGGCGGGGCGGCCGGGCTTGGTGGGGGTGGGCCAGCAGGGACCCGTGCAGAAGTAGTCCACGCCCTGCTGGACGGCGGCGGCCTCCGCCTCCGTCTCGGAGTGCGTGGAGCGCCCTATGAGGACGTCGTCGCCGAGGACGGCGCGGGCCGCCGGGACGGGAAGGTCGCCCTGGCCGAGGTGCAGGACGTCGGAGGCGGCGGCGTGGGCGACGTCGGCGCGGTCGTTCACCGCCAGCAGCTTGCCGTGGCGGGCGCAGGCGTCGGCGAAGACCTGGAGGTGCTCCAGCTCCTCGGCGGCCTCCATGCCCTTGTCACGCAGCTGCACGATGTCGACGCCGCCGGCCAGGACCGCGTCGAGGAACGCGACGAGGTCGCCCTGGCGCTTGCGGGCGTCCGTGCACAGATAGACGCGGGCGTCGGCGAGCCGGGCGGTGCGGGCGGTGTCGGGCACGGTGGGTCCCCCGGGGGTCGGTGGCGTACGGGCCGCGGCGGGCGCGGTGGCCCGAAGGCCGTGGCCCGTGGACCGCGGCCCGTACACCGGGACGGTTGTTCTCGGATCGGATCAGACGGCGAGCGCCTGCGCGCGGCGCTTCACCTCCGTGCCGCGATTCTCGCTGAGGGCCTGCGCGGGGGTGCCGGGCAGGGTCGGGTCCGGGGTGAAGAGCCACTCGATCATCTCTTCGACCGTGAAGCCGTCGTCCCGCAGGAGCGTCAGGGTGCCGGACAGGCCCTTGACGACCTTGTCCCCGTCGATGAAGGCGGCGGGGACGTGCAGCGCCCGGTTCTCACCACGGCGTACGGCGATGAGCTGGCCCTCCTTGACCAGCTGCCGCACGCGGGTCACCTCGACGCCGAGCGCTTCGGCGATGTCGGGGAGGGTGAGCCAGGCAGGGACGAGAGCATCGATCTTTGCGTCAATCTCGGTCACGGGATCAAGCGTGCCATCCCGGACTGACAGTCGGAAGCGGGGCGCCTCCGGCGCGGTGACGGTTGCCTCCGGCGGCGGAAGCGATGGCGGCTGTACGGGGGTGCCTCCGACGGGGGTCGGCTGCTTCAGGGGCACAGCCCATCGCCTGCGGCGACACCCCCGGTCCAGCACGCCGCGGGCCTCCGGCGGGACGGGTGAACCGGCGCGCCGTGTCCTCCGGCGGGAGCAGTGAACCGGCGCAACGCACCCCGCCCGGCACCACGGTGCGCCTCCAGACAGGCAAGTCGCCCGCCGTCGGCCGCGCCGGCGGGGACGGTTGTCTCCGGGGCGGAAGCGGAAGCGGCGGTTGGGGGTGCCTCCGGCGCCGCCGTGTGTCTCCGACGGACACGTCCCATGAGCCGCGGGGTGGCATGCCCAGGCGCCGTCGGCTGACTCCCCACGCGCCGGGAACGGGATGCCGACCGCGCCATCGGGCCGGTCACCCTCGCGGCGGTCGGTGACGGAGTGGCCCGTTACGCCGTCGCCTCCTTCAGAGGGCGTGACGCGTCCGACAGGAGGTCCGGATCCATGGGGGTGCCTGATTCGATCAGGCGGCGGCCCTGGGCCAGGTCCCGGGGCCGGCCCACCGCCAGGAGGGCGACCAGGCGGTCCGAGCGCAGCCAGCACACCGACCAGGCCGCGCCCTCCGGGTCTCCGCGCCATACCGTCGTGTCGGCGGCCGCATGGTGGCCCACGTACTGGACGAAGCGGCCGAACTGCTCCGACCAGAAGTACGGCACCGGGTCGTACGCCACCGACGTCTCCCCGATGATGTTCGCTGCCACCGTGCGGGGGCCCTGCAGGGCGTTGTCCCAGTGGTGGACCAGCAGGCGCTCCTCGTAGCGCCCCGACGGGAAGGACGCACAGTCACCGACCGCGTACACGTCCGGTACAGAGGTACGCAGATGGTCGTCGGCCAGCACCTCACCGTGGACGCCGAGGGCGATGCCCGAGCCGGCGAGCCACGCCGTGGCCGGACGCGCTCCGATGCCTACGACCACCGCGCCCGCCGGCACCCGCGAGCCGTCGTCGAGCACCACCGCCCCCGGCTCGACGCGCTCCACGCGCGCGTGGGTGCGCAGCTCGGCGCCGCTGTCCGCGTACCAGGCCGTCATGCGCGCGGCCACCTCCTCGGGCAGCGCCCCCGCGAGGGGGCGGTCCGCGGCCTCCACCACGGTCACCGCGCAGCCCGCCTCGCGCGCCGCGGTGGCGAACTCGGCGCCGATCCAGCCGGCGCCCACGACCACGATGTCGTGCTGCTGGGCGAGGACCGGCCGCAGCCGCTCGGCGTCGTCCAGCGTGCGCAGCAGATGCACCCCGGGCACGCCCTCGGCGCCCGGCAACCGGATCGGCTCGGCACCGGTCGCGAGGACGAGGACGTCGTAGGGGACGGGCCCCTCCTCGGTGTCCAGCTCGTGCTCGTCGGGGCGTAGCCCGATCACCTCGCAGCCCAGTCGGAGTTCGATCTCCAGGGCCTCGAAGTCGACGTCGAAGGCGGACCCTTCGGCCTTGCCGAGCAGCACGGCCTTGGACAGCGGCGGCCTGTCGTACGGCTGGTGCGGCTCCGCGCCGATCAGTGTCACGCTGCCCGGGAACCCCTGTTCCCGGAGCGCCACAGCGGTCTGCACCCCGGCCATGCCCGCGCCCACGACGACGACGCGCCGTGTCGACCCGCCCCGTGCCTGCGTCTGCTCGCTCACCCTGATCACCATAGACAACTGACAGATTGTCAGTCAGCGGGCGTGCTGAGTGATCTGTTCCACAACACTCGTTCCGCTGCCCGGCTGCGACTCCCACTCCCACGACTCCTCCAGGCGCAAACGCCCGTCGGGAAGCTCCACCACCTGCGAGACACAGTGCCCGGACGACGTGGTCCCGTCCGTCTTGAGCTGCACGTACCGGAAGTCGAGGCGGTCACCTTCTCGTGTACCCACCAGATGACCGCGTACGACGTCGCCGCCCGCGTACTCGGCCCAGATCTCGCCGTCCTTCTCGTGGTACGTGAACCGGGTACGGGTTCCGACCTGACCTGGGGCCTGGTCCGCGAGAGGGGCCAGGACCAGACCGTCGAGCGATCGCGGCATCGAAGAGGCTCCCTTACTGAGACGAACGGACGCGGGCTAGGGTGGCCAACGTAAAGCACTCGCGGGAGCCCGGGCGCACCGGGCTGAGAGGGAGGCTGGCGGCCTCCGACCGTACGAACCTGATCCGGGTCATGCCGGCGAAGGGAGGGGGCTGGACGCCCATGTCGACCGTACCCACATCAGACGTCCTCGTCGTCGGGGGCGGGATCATCGGACTGGTGACCGCCTGGCGGGCTGCGCAGCGCGGGCTCGCCACGGCCGTGGTGGATCCCGAACCCGGCGGCGGAGCGGCCCAGGTGGCCGCCGGGATGCTCGCCGCCGTCACCGAACTGCACTACGGGGAGCAGACACTGCTCGCCCTCAACCTGGAGTCCGCGCGCCGCTACCCGGACTTCGCCGCCGAGCTGACCGAGGCCACCGGCCAGGACCTCGGCTACCGCCGGTGCGGCACGCTCGCCGTCGCACTCGACGCCGACGACCGCGCCCACCTGCGCGAGCTGCACGCCCTGCAGCAGCGGTCCGGCCTCACGTCGGAGTGGCTGAACGGGCGCGAATGCCGTCGCCTGGAGCCGATGCTCGCGCCGGGCGTGCGCGGGGGGCTCAGGGTCGACGGCGACCACCAGATCGACCCGCGGCGCCTCGTCTGCGCCCTGGTCACGGCGTGCGAACGCGCCGGAGTCGTCTTCCACCGGGTGTGGGCCGAGCGGCTCGCGGTGGTACGGGAGCGGGCCGCCGGGGTCAGGACCGCCGACGGCACCGACCTCGCCGCCGGGCAGGTCGTCCTGGCCGCGGGCAGCCTCAGCGGGCAGCTCGCGGGCGTCCCGGACGAGGTCCTGCCACCCGTACGCCCGGTGAAGGGGCAGGTGCTGCGGCTGACCGTGCCGAAGCGGTACGCGCCGTTCCTGAGCCGTACCGTGCGTGCCGTCGTCCGCGGCGGCAGCGTCTACCTGGTGCCGCGCGAGAACGGCGAGCTGGTCGTCGGCGCCACCAGCGAGGAGCTGGGCTGGGACACGACGGTCACCGCCGGCGGGGTGTACGAGCTGCTGCGCGACGCGCACGAGCTGGTCCCCGGGATCAGCGAGCTGCCGCTCACCGAGACCCGGGCCGGACTGCGCCCGGGATCCCCGGACAACGCCCCGCTGCTGGGTCCGACGGCGCTGGACGGTCTGCTGCTGGCCACCGGGCACTACCGCAACGGCGTCCTGCTCACCCCGGTCACCGGCGACGTCATGGCCCACGTACTGACCACCGGCGCGCTCCCGGACGAGGCCCGCCCCTTCACTCCCCGGCGCTTCGCCGCCGCCGCACTCACGGAGCAGCCCGCATGAACATCTCGGTCAACGGGGAGCGCCGCCAGGTCGCTCCCGGTATCGCCCTCGACGCCGTCGTGCGGACCCTCACCGCGGCCCCCTCGGGCGTGGCCGCCGCCCTCAACGAAACCGTCGTCCCGCGCGCGCAGTGGCCGTCGACGTCCCTCTCCGAGGGGGACCGCGTCGAGGTCCTCACCGCCGTCCAAGGAGGCTGACCCATGGCCGACGATCCCTTCGTCCTCGGTGGTACGACCTTCTCGTCCCGGCTGATCATGGGCACCGGCGGCGCGCCCAGCCTCGATGTGCTGGAGCGGGCGCTGGTGGCGTCCGGCACGGAGCTGACGACGGTCGCGATGCGGCGTGTGGACGCCTCGGTGCACGGATCGGTCCTGTCCGTGCTCGACAAGCTGGGCATCCGGGTGCTGCCCAACACCGCGGGCTGCTTCACGGCGGGCGAGGCGGTGCTCACCGCCCGCCTCGCGCGCGAGGCTCTCGGCACGGACCTCGTCAAGCTGGAGGTCATCGCCGACGAGCGGACCCTGCTGCCCGACCCGATCGAGCTGCTGGACGCGGCCGAGACACTGGTCGACGACGGTTTCACGGTGCTGCCGTACACGAACGACGACCCCGTCGTCGCCCGGAAGCTGGAGGACGTCGGCTGCGCCGCGATCATGCCGCTCGGCTCCCCGATCGGCTCCGGGCTCGGCATCCGCAACCCGCACAACTTCCAGCTGATCGTGGAGCACGCGCGCGTGCCGGTCATTCTGGACGCGGGCGCGGGTACGGCGTCGGACGTGGCGCTCGCCATGGAACTGGGGTGCGCGGGTGTCATGCTCGCCTCGGCGGTGACCCGGGCGCAGGAGCCGGTGCTGATGGCGGAGGCGATGCGGCACGCGGTCGAGGCGGGCCGGCTCGCGCGGCGTTCGGGCCGTATCCCCCGCCGGCACTTCGCGGAGGCCTCGTCCCCCACGGAGGGCATGGCTCGGCTGGACCCGGAACGGCCCGCCTTCTGAGGCCACCCTGCGCGCCCGCGGGCGGGTGCGGCGTGCGTCACAGGTCCGCTGCAGTCGGGCCCCGGTATCACCGGAAGGGCCGGGTCCGACGGCGTGCCCTCGTAGACTCACCTGCGTGGACACGACCCTTCAGGACCCCCTCGTCGGGCAGGTGCTCGACGGCCGCTACCGCGTCGACGCGCGCATCGCGGTCGGCGGGATGGCCACGGTCTACCGGGCCGTGGACACCCGCCTCGACCGCGTACTCGCGCTCAAGGTGATGCACCCGGCGCTGGCCGCCGACGGTTCGTTCGTCGAGCGCTTCATCCGCGAGGCCAAGTCGGTCGCGCGCCTCGCCCATCCCAACGTCGTACAGGTCTTCGACCAGGGCACCGACGGGTCGTACGTCTACCTCGCGATGGAGTACGTCGCCGGGTGCACCCTGCGCGACGTGCTGCGCGAGCGCGGGGCGCTGCAACCGCGCGCCGCCCTCGACATCCTGGAGCCGGTGCTGGCCGCCCTGGGCGCCGCACACCGTGCCGGGTTCGTGCACCGCGACATGAAGCCGGAGAACGTCCTCATAGGGGACGACGGCCGGGTCAAGGTGGCCGACTTCGGTCTCGTCCGGGCCGTGGACACCGTCACGAACACGACGGGCGCCGTCCTCGGCACGGTCTCCTATCTCGCGCCGGAGCAGATCGAGCAGGGCACGGCCGACCCGCGGGTCGACGTGTACGCGTGCGGGGTCGTCCTCTACGAGACGCTCACCGGCCTCAAGCCGCATCACGGCGACTCCCCCGCCCAGGTGCTCTACCAGCACCTGAACGAGGACGTGCCGCCTCCGTCGGCCGCCGTGCCGGGGCTGCCGTTCGAGCTCGACGAGCTGGTCGCGACGGCGACCGCCCGCAATCCCGAGCTGCGCCCTCAGGACGCGGTGGCACTGCTCGGCCAGGTCCTCGAGGCGCGCAGCGCGCTCACCGCCGAGCAACTCGACGTGGTACCGCCGCGGGCCATCGCCCAGGCGCACGACAACGCCGAGGACCGTACGAGCGTGATCCCGCGTCTGCTCCCGGTCAACCCCGTCCATGAGGACGACGAGGTGGTGCTCAACCGCACGAGCCGGCTGGAGATGGCGCCGCCGGAGCCCGCCGGGCGCTCCCGGCGCCCCCGGCAGGGGCTGCTCGCACTCGTCATCGCCGTGCTGGTGGTGTTCGGCATAGGCGCCGGCGTCTGGTACATCAACTCCGGCCAGTTCACCAAGGTCCCCCCGCTGCTCGCGAAGACCGAGGCTCAGGCCCGGGAGCAGCTCAAGCAGGCCGGGCTCGAGGTCAAGCAGGTCAAGCACGCCTACAGCGACACGGTCAAGCGCGGCACAGTGATCAGCAGCGACCCGGCGACGGGCGCCCGGATCCGTTCCAACGACTCGGTGACGCTGACCCTCTCGGACGGCCCCGAGACGGTCGAGGTCCCCGACCTGAAGGGCTACCGGCTGGACAAGGCGCAGGCGCTGCTGACGAAGGACGGCCTGGTCGCGGGCATGGTCACGCGCGAGTTCAGCGAGGACGTGCCCAAAGGTTTCGTGATGGGCACGGACCCGGAGGCCGGCACCGAGCGGCACAGCGGCTCGGCGATCGCGCTCACCGTGAGCAAGGGCAGCCCGGTGGAGGTCCCCGAGGTCACGGGCTCCTCCGTCGACGACGCCACGGCGGAGCTGCAGGACGCGGGCCTGCAGGTGAAGATCGCCGACACCCAGGTCACGTCCGAGTTCGACGCCGGACAGGTGGCGCAGCAGTCGCCGGGCGCGGGCAAGGAGGTCGGCCAGGGCGACACGGTCACGCTGACGATCTCCAAGGGCCGCGAGATGGTCGAGGTGCCGGACGTGGTCGGCGACAACGTCGACGACGCGAAGAAGACCCTGGAGGACGCGGGCTTCCAGGTCGAGGAGGACCGCGGCCTGCTGGGCCTGTTCGGCGACACGGTCAAGAACCAGTCGGTGAAGGGCGGCCACAAGGCGCCGAAGGGGTCGACGATCACCATCCGGATCCGCTGACGGGCACGCCCCGAAGACCGCCCGGAGGGGCGCCCGGGTGCACATGACACCCTTGAAGGGTGACAACCCAGCAGTCCCATGGCACCCTCGGCACCTCCGGTGTCTCCCGCAACCCCATCGGCGGCCACGTCCCCGTGGCCGGCGGCCTGAACTCGGTCGGGCTGACCTACGCACGTGCTCTCAAGGCCGAGACCGTGCAGGTCTTCGTCGCCAATCCGCGCGGCTGGGCGACGCCCATCGGCAGTCCACGGCAGGACGAGGAGTTCCGGGCCGCCTGTGCCGCCGAGTCGATCCCGGCATACGTCCACGCGCCGTATCTGATCAATTTCGGCTCGCACACCGAGGCGACCGTCGAGAGGTCCGTGGAGTCCTTGCGGCACTCGTTGCGCAGGGCCCGTGCGATCGGGGCGCTGGGCGTAGTGGTGCACACCGGCAGCGCCACCGGCGGCCGGGACCGGACCGTCGCGTTGAAGCAGGTGCGCGCGCACATACTGCCCCTGCTGGACGAGTTGACGCACGACGACGACCCCTTCCTTCTGCTGGAGTCGACCGCGGGCCAGGGGGCCTCCCTGTGCTCGCGCACCTGGGAGTTCGGGCCGTACTTCGAGGCGCTCGACGCGCATCCCAAGCTGGGCGTCTGTCTCGACACCTGCCATGTCTTCGCCGCCGGGCACGACCTGACCGGGCCGAGCGGAATGCATCAGACGCTGGACCTCCTGGTGGACACCGTCGGCGAGGGGCGGCTCAAGCTGATCCACGCGAACGATTCGAAGGACGTGGTCGGCGCCCACAGGGACCGGCACGCGAACATCGGCTCCGGCCACATAGGCGAGGACCCGTTCCGCGCGCTGATGACCCACCCGGCCACCGAGGGCGTCCCCCTGATCATCGAGACGCCGGGCGGCAAGGAAGGGCACGCGGCGGACGTGGAGCGCCTGAAGAAACTGCGGGACGGCTGACCCTGGAGAAATACCCCCTGGGGGTATATGGTTCTGTCTGGTGACAGGAACCGCTGCCTGACATTTGGGGGCCGGCCATGCAGCACGAGGCGCACACCGACCACGCATCGCACACAGAGCACGCCCACCACGAGCACGCCGACCAGGGGCACGGCCATGGCATCGGCCAGGTGACCTGGTCGATGGCAGCCCAGGCCACCCTCCACTGCCTCACCGGGTGCGCCATCGGCGAGGTGCTCGGCATGGTGCTCGGCACCGCGTTCGGATGGGGCAACTGGCCGACCATGGTCCTGGCGATCGCGCTCGCCTTCTTCTTCGGCTACTCGCTCACCCTGCGCGGCGTCCTCAGGGCGGGCGTGGACTTCCGGACCGCCGTCCGCGTGGCCCTCGCCGCGGACACCCTCTCCATCGCCGTGATGGAGCTGATCGACAACGGCGTGATCGCGCTGTGGCCGTCCGCGATGGACGCGCACCTGGACGACGCGCTGTTCTGGGGCTCGCTCGCGGTATCGCTCGTCCTCGCCTTCGTCCTCACCACGCCCGTCAACAAGTGGATGATCGGCCGCGGCAAGGGCCACGCGGTGGTGCACCGGTACCACCACTGACGGGCACGCCGACCCGCACGTTCACCGGGAGTCAGAGCTCGGGGCCGTCCCCGGGCTCCTCCTGGTACGAGTAGCGCTGTTCCTTCCACGGGTCGCCGATGTTGTGGTAGCCGCGCTCCTCCCAGAAGCCGCGGCGGTCGGCGGTCATGTACTCCACGCCGCGGACCCACTTGGGACCCTTCCAGGCGTAGAGATGCGGGACGATCAGGCGCAGCGGGAAGCCGTGTTCCGCGGTGAGCAGCTCGCCGCCCTTGTGGGTGGCGAAGATGGTGCGGTCCGAGGCGAAGTCGGTGAGACGCAGGTTCGAGCTGAATCCGTACTCCGCCCAGACCATGACATGGGTGACCGTGGGCGCGGGCGGGGCGATCTCCAGGATCGTACGGGCCGGGATACCGCCCCATTCCGCCCCGAGCATGCTGAACTTCGTGACGCAGTGCAGATCGGCCACGACGGTCGCGTACGGCAGGGACGTGAACTCCCCGTGGTTCCAGCAGTGCTTCTCGCCGTCCGCGGTGGCGCCGAAGACCCTGAATTCCCAGCGCTCGGGCCGGAACTTGGGTACCGGACCGTAGTGCGTGACCGGCCAGCCCCGCTGCAGTCGCTGTCCCGGCGGAAGCTCGGACCGTGCTGCTTCTCCAGATTCGCGCTCCACCGGATGACCCATGACTCCATCCTGACAGACCGCGGAGGGTGCACATGACCAGCCAGCGCCTGAATCGGGCAACTCGTACTAAGTGTGAACTTACTGGACGCCCCTCCATGCCGGTGCAATCATGCGGCGCAACCGGCCAGTCCCCCGCTTGGAAGGAGCCCGCGCGATGCAGGGCGACCCGGAGGTCATCGAATTCCTCAACGAGCAGCTCACCGGCGAGCTGACCGCGATCAACCAGTACTTCCTGCACGCGAAGATGCAGGAGAACTTCGGCTGGTACAAGCTCGCCAAGTACACGCGGCACGAGTCGTTCGACGAGATGAAGCACGCGGAGGTGCTCACCGACCGGATCATCTTCCTGGAGGGTCTGCCGAACTACCAGCGGCTCTTCCATGTGCGGGTGGGGCAGACCGTGAAGGAGATGTTCGAGGCCGACCGGCAGATCGAGGTCGAGGCGATCGACCGGCTCAAGCGGGGCATCGAGGTCATGCGGGAGAAGGGCGACATCACGTCCGCGAACATCTTCGAGTCGATCCTCGAGGACGAGGAGCATCACATCGACTATCTGGACACCCAGCTGGAACTCGTGGAGAAGCTCGGCGAGGCCCTCTACATCGCACAGGTCGTCGAACAGCCGGAGAGCTAGGCCGCTTCTTCCAGACCTTCCAGGCCACCCACGTCGGCGAGCACCGGCTTCCCCTGGTCGGCGAGCTCACGGCGAGGGCAGGCGCCTCGACCCAGCAGCGCCTGGATCCGCCGGACGCACGAGCCGCAGTCCGTGCCCGCCTTGCAGGCCGACGCTATCTGCCGGGGAGTACAGGCGCCGTTCTCCGCGTGCCGCTTCACCTGCTGCTCGGTGATGCCGAAGCAACTGCAGACATACACGCGGTTCACCTCCCGGCGGAATCCATGGGTCGTGCCATCCCGACTGATCGGTGAGGCAAACCTAACCTTACCTGTTGCACAGGACCCGCAAAAGTGAGAGGGGGCGTGGATCGTATGTGATCCACGCCCCAGTTCGTCTCTCCGTGACAGCCGCGGCGGCTACTGGTCCCGGTACATCTCCGCGACAAGGAACGCCAGGTCGAGGGACTGGCTGCGGTTCAGACGCGGGTCGCACGCCGTCTCGTAGCGCTGGTGCAGATCGTCGACGAAGATCTCGTCGCCGCCGCCCACGCACTCGGTGACGTCGTCACCGGTCAGCTCCACGTGGATGCCACCCGGGTGCGTGCCCAGCGCCTTGTGGACCTCGAAGAAGCCCTTGACCTCGTCGAGTACGTCGTCGAAGCGGCGCGTCTTGTGGCCGGAGGCCGCCTCGAAGGTGTTGCCGTGCATCGGGTCGGTCACCCAGGCCACCACCGCACCCGACGCGGTGACCTTCTCGACCAGCTCGGGGAGCCGGTCGCGGATCTTGTCGGCGCCCATACGGACGATGAAGGTCAGC
Organism: Streptomyces sp. NPDC022910; assembly: GCF_055561075.1. Taxonomy (NCBI): domain Bacteria; kingdom Bacillati; phylum Actinomycetota; class Actinomycetes; order Kitasatosporales; family Streptomycetaceae; genus Streptomyces; species Streptomyces sp. NPDC022910. Next base: position 224,718 of record NZ_JBVHHL010000002.1, on the reverse strand, counting down.
CGGCCGGGCTCACGCTCCGGGTCGAGGCGGTCGATGTACTGCAGCGCCTCCTCGGCCGTGGTCGTCGGACCGAGCTTGATGCCGATCGGGTTGCGGATCCTGGAGGCGAACTCGATGTGCGCGCCGTCCAGCTGCCGGGTGCGCTCACCGATCCACACCATGTGTCCGGAGACGTCGTACAGCTGTCCGGTGCGCGAGTCGACCCGGGTCAGGGCCGACTCGTAGTCGAGCAGCAGCGCCTCGTGCGAGGCGTAGAACTCGACGGTCTTGAACTCCTCCGGGTCCGCCCCGCAGGCGTGCATGAAGTTCAGCGCGTTGTCGATCTCCCGCGCCAGCTGCTCGTAGCGCTGACCGGACGGCGACGACTTCACGAAGTCCTGGTTCCAGGCGTGCACCTGGCGCAGGTCGGCGTAGCCGCCGGTGGTGAAGGCGCGCACGAGGTTGAGCGTCGAGGCGGACGCGTTGTACATCCGCTTCAGGCGCTCCGGGTCCGGGACCCGGGCCTCCTCGGTGAAGTCGAAGCCGTTGACGGAGTCACCCCGGTAGGTCGGGAGCGTCACACCGTCGCGGGTCTCGATCGGCTTGGAGCGCGGCTTGGAGTACTGGCCGGCGATCCGGCCGACCTTCACGACCGGCACGGAGGCGGCGTACGTGAGCACGGCGCCCATCTGGAGCAGGGTCTTGAGCTTGTTGCGGATGTGATCGGCGGAGACGGCGTCGAAGGCCTCGGCGCAGTCGCCTCCCTGGAGCAGGAACGCCTCGCCCCTGGCGACGGCTCCCATCCGGGCACGCAGCTGGTCGCACTCGCCCGCGAAGACGAGCGGCGGATACGACTCGAGGTCCGCGATCACTGCGCGCAGAGCCTCGGGGTCGGGGTACTCGGGCTGCTGCGCCGCGGGCAGGTCTCGCCAGGTGTCGCCAGCGCTCGCGCTGGTCTTAGCGTTCACGGTCACGACGTCAACATTACGGGGTGATGTCATGACTCCCGCCCCGCGCTCAGCAAGTGAGACGACGGATACGCTCTGCGGACATGGGAACGGACACCGACGCGCTGCTCGAACAGCTCTCCGACCGCCGCTCCCCGCGGCGCCGCGCCGCCGCGAAACGGCTGGGGCAGACCGGTGACACCGCCGCGGGCCCCGCTCTCCTCGACGCGCTGCGCGCCGAGATCGCGGACGCCCGTACCTGGGAGACGCAGTACGAGATGGCGCTGGCCCTCGGCCTGTGCCGCCATCATGAGGCGTTGCCGTTCCTGCGTGAGCTCGCCGGGCGGCCCTTCGCCGCGACGATGGTGTATGTCGCCATCGGCGAGTCCGTCGTCCGGCTCGCGGGCGATCCGGCGCAGGCCGCGCTGTGGTGCCTGGAGCAAGGGCCCGAGATGCTCGCCGACGGGGCGCTGCGCGGCGTGGCCCGCCTGGGGCTCGTACCGGAGGAGCCGGTGCGGAACGCGATCCTCGACTTCGTCGAGCGCACTCCCCGGGAGCACCACCTGCGCTACTGGCCGGCCGTTGCGGCGGCCCGCTGGCCGGGCCGCCGCGCGCGGTCCTACCTCAAGAAATGCGCCCGGGGGCCACGCGAGGACGTGGCGGAGGCCGCCCGCGCTTCACTCGCGCAGGCGGCCGGGTGACGTTCAGTCCTCGAGCCACCAGTTGAGCGGTTCGCCGTCGTCCGCGAAGACGTTGGCGTAGGTCCACTGGCCCTCGGGCACGGCCGCCGCGTAGGCGTGGAAGGCCCCCTCGATGGCCGGGAAGCCCGCCGTCGCCGGGACCGTGTACACGCAGAAGGTGTGCCGATCGTCCCGGGTTGCGCTGCGGCTGTCGAGCCACCCGCCCAGTGCCTTGACCCGCTCGGTCAGTTCGCCGAGCCGCTCCTCGGCCCCGGCCGGGCCGCTGACCTGGACCGCCACGTTCCCGCCCCGGCCGATGACGGTGAAAGAACCGTCACCGGCAACGACGAGGACGTCACCGGCCGCCGCGCCCCGCGCCAGGCCCGGCGAGCCGAGGAGCCGCCAGCGGCCGGCCCCCAGCTCACGGGCGGGCACGTCCTCGCTGACGGGGCGGCCGGACGGGCCGGTCGCGACCAGCAGCCGCACGGTGTCCCCACTGGTCGGGCTAGTCGGTTCTGCCGAACCCGGCACCGCAACTCCCTCGCTCGTAGCACGACATGCCCGGACTTGGCCTGCCGCGGTTCTGTGCGCTGCTGTTGCAGGCAGCGCCCTCGAGACAGGCGTTGTAGCGCGAGAGGTTACCGCCCTCGGACGTGGGCACGTTGCGGTGCCCCACCTGGACGTTGTCAGGATTCCGGGTGGTCTGTCCGCAGCGCCAGCAGGTGTAGACACCGCCCGCCTCGTCGGCCTCGGCGAGCAGTTGTCGGCGTACGGCATCCTGACCGGCTCTGGATCCCGGGACCGTCGGCCCGGTGGACAGGGCGATCTCCTTGGCGGTCGCGCCCTCGCCGTCGGAGAGGACGCGCCCGCCGCCGCCCATGGGCTGCCGGGTGGCCGGGCGCGGAGCCCGTCCGACGGTGTCCTTCACCACCTTCGCGGCGGCGGCGACCTTGCTGCCGCCGGCCCGGAGCGCGTTGGACACCGCCCGGCCCGACTTGGCCGCGGCGCCGGTGAGGGCCGAGGCCGCCTTGCTGGTCGCGGTCGAGACGGCCTTGCCGACCGAGGTGGCCGCGACAGCGTCGACCGCGCGGGAGGCGACCGCGCTCACGCCCTTGCCGAGGACGCCGCCGAGCGCACCGGCCGCCGCGCCGATGCCGACCCGCATGCCGAGACCGCCCCAGGAGAAGTCGGTCTTGCCCTCGGCGACGTCGACGCCGTACCCGGCGGCCGCACCGGCCGCGCCCGCCGCGACACCGGCCACCACCAGGCAGCCCACGCCGGTGGAGCACAGCGCGCCGACCGCGATGCCGACGCCGATGCCGACGGCGACATCCGCGATGAGGCCCTTGTTCTCCTTGGCCCAGTCCCAGGCCGCCGAGGCGCCTTCCTTGACCGCGTTCCACGCCCCGGACAGCGACCACAGGCCGGTCGGGTCGACGTACAGGATCGGGTTGTTGGCGCCGTAGGAGTACGGGTTGGCCGCCTGCGCCGAGGAGTTGTCGACGGCCGGGTCGGTGGAGATGAACCGGCCGAGGTCGGCGTCGTAGTAGCGGGCGCCCAGTTCGTTGAGGCCGGTCGTGGGGTCCCTGGTCTTGTCGAGCCAGCCGTGGTCCGTCGGCGGAAGGGCCGAGCCGGCCCGGATCTCGCCGAACGGGTTGTAGTACGTGCGCTCGACGAGGTTCGTGCCGGCCGGAACGGCGATCTGCGCCGAGCCCTGGGTGTCGTTCAGCTGCCACTTCAGCACGCCGCTCGGCAGCCGGACGGCGACGGTCGTGGACTCGACGTTGTAGTAGCGGGTGCCCTTGGCGATCCCCAGCGCGACGGTGATCTCCTGGCCGTCGATGTAGAGAGTGGCCACGCCCAGCGGGTCGATGCGGGCGAGCCGGGTGCCGTCGGGCGCGTGGACGAAGCGGGTGTGCTCGACCAGCTTGGCGGTGACCTTCTCCAGCCGCTGCTGCGCGTCCCAGTCGTACGTGGTGGGCAGGAGGCCCTGGACCTTCTTGCTGAGCGCGCCGTCGGCGTCGTACGTGAAGCGGTCGTGGCCCGCCTCGGTGACGGCGTGCGGGTGGTCCGGGTCGTCGTACTCATAGGTGGTCGTGCCCAGAAGACCGCGCTGGGAGGTGATGTTGCCGTCCGGGCTGTAGGTCCAGGACTGGTTGTATCCGGCCGGCCCCTCGTGCGTGGTGGTGGAGTCGGCGTCGGAGCAGTCGGTGCGCTCGGTCGTCCAGGCGTGGTCGAGCCGGTTCAGCGCGTCGTACGTGAAGCAGCCGGCTACGGGCTCGTGCAGGGAGGTGTCGGTGACGGAGGTGAGGTTGCCCGCGTCGTCCCAGGCGTAGGTGTCGTCCTGCCGGGCCTCCAGGTCGTCGGAGAGCGGCTTTTGGACGAGGGTCTGGATGCGGGACAGCCGCTGGGTGCCGTCCTCATAGGCATAGGCGCGGCGCAGCGTCAGGTGGGGATTGGCGTAGTCGCGGCTGGCGAGCTTGCCGTCGGCGGCATAGCCGGTGGCGCTGACGTAGCCCGTCCGGATCTCCTTGCCGGTGAGCGGGTCGGTGACGGTGCCGTCGAGGGTGACGGGGTTGCCGAGCCGGTCGTAGCCGGTGCTCACCGTCTCTGCGGGGGTGCCGATGGCCGCGTCCGGGTACTCCTTGCTCACCACGTGATCGGCGGCGTCGTAGCCGTAGCGGACGGTGAACTTCTGGTCGTGCAGGGAGCCACCGAGACCCGCCGGGAAGCTCCAGGTGCGCCCGGTGACCCGGCCTCGCGGATCGAATCCGCCGGCTGCGATCGTGTATTTCTTGCCGTCCTGGTAGGTGGTCTGGGCGGTGTTGCGCCCGATGGAGTTCGGCACGTCGGGGTCGTCGTACGTCCAGGACGCGGTCTTCTCGCCGCTGCCGGAGGCGCCGGCCCAGCGGGTGACCGGACGGTTCAGGGCGTCGAAGTCGGTGGAGACCGCCGGGGCAGCGGAGTCGATGTGCTTCGCGTCCCAGGTGGCGACGGTGTTGCCGTTGCCGTCGTAGCGGGCCCGCGAGCGGCCGGAGTCGGCGTCCTGGGCGGCGGTCCTGCGGTTCAGCAAGTCGTACTCGTAGGACGACCTGTGGCCCGCGGGATCGGTGCTGGAGGCCACCTGGTCGGCCGGCGTGTAGGTGTAGGTGGTGGTCACGGCGTCGGTGCCGGTGCCCTCCTGGAGGGCGGTCTGGCGGCCGCGGGCGTCGGTGGTGCTGGTCTTGGTGACTCCGCCCCTCGGGGGCACGATGCGGGTCCGGTCGCCGTAGTAGGTGTACGTGGTCGCCCACAGCTCCTTGCCGCCGCCGAACTGCGCGGCACGGACGACCCGGCCGAGGGCGTCGAAACTGTTGCGGGTCTCGTCCGCCCGGTCGGCGGGCACGGAGACCAGGGCGGTGCCCGGGGCGCCGTCGGTCACCACGGGCAACGACGAGACGGCGGGGTTGCCGAGGTCGTCGTACCGCTGGTCGGTGACCACGGTCTTCGGGCTGTCGTCGGTGGCGGCTGGCGACAGTTCCTGGGTCTGCCGGTCGCGGCCCAGCGCATCGAGGTACTGCCAGCCGGTGACGTACAGGTCGCCGGACTGGAGCCTGCGCGTGGTCACCAGGGGCGGCTTGCGGTGCTCCGGGTCGAGTACGTAGGCGAACGTCTGTGCGGGTGGGTCGTCCGCGGTCTGGTCCGGCTCGTGCACCGAGGTGAGCCGGCCGAGCTGGTCGTAGCCGTTGACGGTGGTCCGGCCGTTGGCGTCCTTCACGGTCAGCGGCTGCTGGCGGTCGGGGTCGAGGGTGGTGACCTCGGCGTGGCCGAGCGCGTCGGTCTCGGTGATCGTCGCCGGCCGTCCCACGGCCGGTTCGTAGGCCGTCCTGGCCGTGTTGCCGTTGCCGTCGGTCTCCGTGAGCGTGCGGCCGTAGGCGTCGAAGGTGGCGCTCGTCGTGACCGTGTCGGAGACGGTGTCCGGCCCGCTCGCGGTCACGGCCGCGACGGCCCGGGTGACGTCCCCCTTCGTGACCGCCTCACCCAGGGCACTCGCGCCGTCGTAGTACTGGTCCTTGCCGTTGACCAGCGACTTCGGGTCGTCGCACGTGCCGCTGTAGCTGCGCACCCGGTAAGGGAAGGCGAGCATCCAGGCGTCGAGGGTGCCGGCGGAGCGGTCGTACGACGTCCTGGTGCAACGGACGTCGGAGCCGGCCGAGTCGAGCACCGAGGTGACCTGGCCGTAGGTGTCGTGGTCGGTTTTCAGACTGGTGGTGCGGCGGGAGCGGTCGCCGTTGTCCGCGATGACGGTCTGGCGGTTCTCGGAGCTGTTCTCGACGACCAGGTGTGCGTCGCCGTCCGGGTCGCTCTCGCCTTCCTTGACCGGGGTGGTGTGTGCGGAGGTGTAGCCGTGCAGCGTGCCGCCGAGCTCGTACGTGGCCTCGCCGTCGGCGCTCACCTGGAACTGGACGCTCTCCCGCTCCTTGCCCCGCAGATACGGAAGGTCCTTCAGGGAGGTGCCCTGGGAGTCGGTGACCTCGACGGACTTGTGGGAGCCGTCGGACTTGAGATCGCCGTCCATACCGCGGAAGTGCAGGGTGCGGGTGATCTGGGCGGCGCGGCTCGTGGCCTCGCCCCGGTACTCGGGGTCGGTCATCTTCGCGACGTCCACGCTGCCGTAGCCGCGCCAGTCGCTCCAGGAGCGGCGCTCGGCCTTGGTGACCGGGTCGTCGTCGTGGTGCCAGGCCGGTGTGCCGCGGTAGCGGTACTCGGTCGTCTGCGGGGGTGAGCCGCCGCCGCTGTCGCGCACGGTGACCTTGGTGGTGAGGTACTTATGCCAGACACCGAAGCCGGAGTCCGTGCCGTTGGTGCGCCAACCCGGGAAGCAGTCCTGCGAGTTGGAGTCGTAACGGCCCTCGGGCAGGTCGTCGACCGGGCAAGGGTGGGGCTGTCCGTACGTCACGTCGACCCGGCGGCCCAGTTCGTCGACGAACGAGGTGATCCGCAGCTTGCGCATCTCCGGGGCGCCCGCCGCCGGATCGGCGTCCGCCCGGTTGGGAAACTCCTTTCCGGTGAACTCGACAGCGGGCAGCTTCAGTTCACCGGAGCCGGCCAGCCCCGTCTGCTGGACCTTGGTCAGCCACAGCATGGCGCTGGTGCCGTCCGACGGCTTGGGGTAGTCGTAGGTGAAGTCGAGCCGGTCGATGTCGCTCCAGCCGCCGTCACCGTTCGAGCGCTGGGCGGTGACGCTGCGCAGCAGCGTGTCGGTGAAGAACGTCGGAGACTTCTGCTCCTCGCCCGTGCAGTCGCCGCTCGCGCACAGCGAGTCCAGCGGCGCGTCGGGGTAGGAGGAGGCGTGGTCGGCGTCGAAGGCCGGGCAGTCACCGGAGCCGTCGGCCGCCTCCACGCAGCGCAGGCCCGTGGTGAAGTGCAGCCGGGCCGGGGCCTGCTGGTTCTCGGCGCCGGAGCGCTGCGAATAGACGATGTCCTTGAGATGGCCGCCGCGGACGTACGACGTCGACTTGGCCGGGTCGCCGTTGCGCGCGTAGCGGTTGGACTCCCGCTCGTAGAAGTAGGTGTTGGAGTTGCCGTGCGCGTCGACGACACCGTCGAGGTTCCAGCGCCAGGCCTGGGTGCAGTACGAGTCCTCGACGCTGCCCTTGTGGCAGGGCTCGTCCTCGTCGTCGCCGAAGACCGGGACGGTGTAGACGGAGTCCGTGGCCGTGCCCGTGGTGGCCTGCTTGCCCCGGCCGAAGGAGTACTGGGTGCCCTGGGGCGTGGTCACGAGCCAGTACTCGCCGTCGTTGTCGCCGTTGTCGGCGCCCGTCTTCCGCTGGACCCGCCAGCCCGGGTCCTCCTGGGCGCGCCAGGTGTCGCCACCCGCCGCCGTGTCCTTGACCAGCGAGGACGAGGTGCCCTGGAGGGAGATGCGGTACTCGTCTCCGGCCCAGCACAGGTCGCCGGTGTCGCCGCCGTCGTCGGCGCATCCGTTGTAGCGGCGCTCGATGTACGGCAGTGCGAGGTCCCAGCCCTGGCCGACCCAGGACGGCTGGTTGTTCTCGGCGGCGACCATGCCGTCGACGGCCTGTGAGGAGTAGCCGAGGCTGATGTCGGGAGCGTCGCCCGCGATCGCGGGGGCCTGCGGCAGCGGCAGTGACCAGGAGAAGTCGCCGGAGCTCAGGCCGACCTGCCACTTGCTGGAGGAGGAGAGCGTGGTCGCGGTGGCGGAACCGGCCTCGCCGCTCGGGGCGGCGGCGACCACGAAGACCGTGCCGGGGTCGGTGGCCACGTCGGCGGAGAGGGTGTGGGCGGTGAGGTCGATGCGGCTCCTCACCGGCGTGCTGGTGGTGCACTTCGCCGCCCGGGGCGTGGTCAGGGCGCAGGCGGGTTTGGCGATCAGCCGCAGCCGGGACTCGAAGTCGGCGCCATAGGCCTCGCGGAAGCCGGAGGTGTCGACGCGCACACCGACGCGGTCGGTGGAGTCGGCGCCCTTCAGAGTGAACGCGGTTGCGTGGCCGCCGAGTCGGCGCGCCTCGGTGTTCCCGTAGGCCCGTACGTCGACCTTGTCCGCAGCGGCGGACCTGGTGCGGGACGCGGTCACCGAGACAGCGGTGCCGGCCGCGCGCACCGGGTCGGCACCGACGGCGACGGTCGCCTCGCCGGGCGAGGGCCAGGTCACCTTGGCGGGCCGGGCACCGGCCAGGGGTCTGCCCCGGGTGTCGGTGGGTCTGGTGTCGAAGGCGGCGCCGGCCTGGACCTCGGTGCGGCCGATGGAGGTCACCGACTTCTCGGCGTCCGCCGGGGACACGCTCCGTTCCGTGGCGGCCCGCGCGATCGCCGGCTGGAGTCCCGATAAGCACAGGGCCAGGACGACCGCCCTGACCATGGATGACCGCAAACGCTTCATGTGTCCCCCTCCGCCCGTTGGACCTCAAGACTCGAGGTGAGGTCATGTACGCGTCAAGAGGAACTTGAGCCACATCGGTGGGGGTGGTGTAAGGTTCGCCGCATGTTCGCGCACTCGACCCAGCACCAGAACTGGTGGTGGACCGCTTCTCCGGCGGCCCACTGACTGCGCGTACCCACGACTTCGCGAAGGCCGCCCGAGGGGCGGCCTTCGGCGTTTGTGCGACCAGGGTCGTTCCTCCCTCTGACAGACAGACGAGGAACCATGGAGCTCACACAACTCCTGCACGATGTCCGCCCGTTCGCCCTGCTGCGCCGCCGCGCACCCGGGCGTGACCACGACACCGTCGAGGTGCTGATCGGTCGAATCGGCGGCTACGAACGTCTCGCCGACCTCCCCGACGAGGGCCTGGCACTCGTGCCGTACCGCCAGATCCGCGAGCGAGGCTTCGACGTCCGCGACGACGGCACGCCGCTGCTGGCCCTGACGCCCGAGGAGTCGTACGAGCTTCCCCTCGACCAGGCCCTGGCCCAGCTCCCGGGGCACGACGTCCGGGTCGAGGACGGCGGCTTCGACGTCGCCGACGAGGAGTACGCGGGGATCGTCGGCCGGGTGCTGCGCGAGGAGATCGGGCAGGGTGAGGGCGCGAACTTCGTGATCCGGCGGACGTACGAGGGTCGCATCCCCGGATTCGGCCGGGCCGACGCCCTCGCCCTGTTCAGGCGACTGCTGGTCGGCGAGCGGGGCGCGTACTGGACCTTCGTGGTGTGCACGGGAAATGGACAAGAGCCCCAAGGGGCTTCCTCGGAAGGGCGGGGGTGGGAGACGGGTGGGCGCACCCTGGTGGGCGCCAGCCCCGAGGTGCACGTGCGGATGTCCGGAGGGACCGTCGTGATGAACCCGATCAGCGGGACGTACTGCTACCCCGCCGGCGGCCCGACGCCCGAGGGCCTGCTCGCCTTCCTCGCCGACGGCAAGGAGACCGAGGAGCTGTCGATGGTCGTCGACGAGGAGCTCAAGATGATGTGCACGGTCGGTGACATGGGCGGTGTCGTCGTCGGGCCGCGCCTGAAGGAGATGGCCCACCTCGCGCACACGGAGTACGAGTTGCGCGGCAGGTCCACGCTCGACGTGCGCGAGGTGCTGAAGGAGACCATGTTCGCGGCGACCGTCACCGGCTCGCCCGTGCAGAACGCCTGCCGTGTGATCGAGCGCCACGAGGCCGGTGGCCGCGGCTACTACGCGGGCGCGCTCGCGCTGATCGGACGGGACGCCGGCGGCGAGCAGAGCCTCGACTCCCCCATCCTCATCCGCACGGCCGACATCGACGCCGACGGACGGCTGCGGGTGCCGGTCGGCGCCACCCTCGTGCGCGGCTCGGACCCGGCGGGCGAGGTCGCGGAGACACACGCCAAGGCGGCCGGGGTGCTGGCGGCGCTCGGAGTGCGTCCGGCGCGGCCGCGTGAGGAACAGGCACGGCCGGGGCTGGCGGACGACCCGCGGGTGCAGGCGGCGCTCGACGGGCGGCGGGGCCGGCTCGCGCCGTTCTGGCTGCGGATGCAGGAGCGGGCCTCGGACCTCACGGGGCACGCCTTCGTGGTCGACGGCGAGGACACGTTCACGGCGATGCTCGCGCACGTCCTCAAGTCGTCGGGGTTCGAGGTGACCGTACGCCGGTACGACGAGCCGGGCCTGCGGGAGGCGGTGCTCGCGCACGAGGGCCCGGTGGTCCTCGGGCCGGGACCGGGCGACCCCTCGGACGTGACCGACCCCAAGATGCGGTTCCTGCGGGAGCTGACGGCGGAGGTCGTCCGGGGGCACCGGCACGGGGTGCTGGGCGTGTGCCTCGGCCATGAGCTGATCGCGGCCGAGCTGGGCCTGGAGATCGTGCGCAAGGAGGTTCCGTACCAGGGCGCGCAGACCGAGATCGACCTCTTCGGGCGGCAGGAGACCGTCGGCTTCTACAACAGCTTCGTGGCGCGCTGCGACGACGAGGCGGCGGCCGAGCTGGCCGCGCACGGTGTCGAGGTCAGCCGCAGCGACAGCGGGGAGGTGCACGCGTTGCGCGGGCCGGGGTTCGCGGGCGTCCAGTTCCACCCGGAGTCGGTGCTGTCGGTGGGCGGCGCCGCCGTCGTACGGGAGCTGCTCGGTCAGCTGGCCGCCGTGGGCACGAGCACATTCTCGGAGCGGCGCCCGGCCGTGTAGTCGAGGACGTTGCGCACCGTGGCGTCGACGATCTGCGTGACGGCGTCCTCGGTGTAGTACGCCTGGTGGGACGTGACCAGGACGTTCGGGAAGGTGACGAGGCGGGCCAGGGTGTCGTCCTCGACGGGCTCCAGGGACTTGTCGAGGAAGAACAGGCCCGCCTCGGCTTCGTACACGTCGAGGCCGACGCCGGTGAAGCGGCCCGCGCGCAGCTCGCCGACGAGCGCCCGGGTGTCGATGAGGCCGCCGCGGCTGGAGTTCACGAGGATGGCGTCGTCCTTCATGGTATGCAGGGCGGCCGCATCGATGAGGTGGGTGGTCTCCGGCATCAGCGGAACATGCAGGCTGATCAGATCGGACTGGGCGAGCAGCTCGCCCTTGGCGACGTACTTCATACCGAGGGCCACACAGGCCGGGTTCTCGGCCATGTCCCAGCCGAGGAGCCGCATGCCGAAGCCGTGGGCGATCCGGGTGAACGCCTCGCCGATCTTGCCGGTGCCGAGCACACCGGCGGTGCGCCCGTGCAGGTCGCGGCCCATCAGGCCGTCGAGGCGGAAGTCGAAGTCACGGGTGCGGTTGTCGGCGCGGACGATGCGCCGGTTGACGGCCATGCCGAGGGTCCAGGCGAACTCGGCGACGGAGTACGGCGAGTAGTACGAGACCCGGTCGACCGTCATGCCGAGGCGTTCGGCGACCGGAAGGTCGACGTTGTTGAAGCCGGTGGAGCGCTGGGCGACCATCTGCGTCCCGCCGACCGCGAGGGTCTGCAGGACGCCTGAGCCGAGCTCGCAGTTGACGCTGGTGCAGACGATCTCGTGGCCGACGGCGATGGGAGCCGTGTCCTCGTTGAGGAAGACGTCGAGACAGCGGATGTCGTGGTGCCCCGCGAAGGCCCTCTCGAGCAGAGGCTTCTCGTCGGCCTGCACACCGAACGCGAGGATCTCCACGGGGCCCTCCGGGGGTTTGGCCGGTATCGCCTGATACCGGTGAATATACGGCGGTGTGGATGCGGGTGCCCCTGCGGGGGCGCCCCCGGAGGGAGACCGCTGGGGGATTGCGGGACCGGCCGCAGATGTCAGCCGAAGAAGACGCCGACCTCCTCGTACAGCTTCGGGTCGACCGTCTTCAGCTTGGCCGTGGCCTCCGCGATCGGGACCCGGACGATGTCCGTGCCGCGCAGGGCGACCATCTTGCCGAAGTCGCCGTCGCGGACCGCCTCGATGGCGTGCAGCCCGAAGCGGGTGGCGAGCCAGCGGTCGAAGGCACTGGGCGTACCACCGCGCTGGACGTGCCCGAGCACGGTCGTGCGGGCCTCCTTGCCGGTGCGCCTCTCGATCTCCTTCGCCAGCCATTCGCCGACGCCCGAGAGGCGGACGTGCCCGAACGAGTCCAGCGACGCGTCCTTCAGCACCACGTCGCCGTCCTTCGGCATCGCGCCCTCGGCCACGACCACGATCGGCGCGTACGACGCCTTGAACCGGGACGTCACCCACCCGCACACCTGGTCGACGTCGAAGCGCTGCTCGGGGATGAGGATGACGTTGGCCCCGCCGGCCAGCCCCGAGTGGATGGCGATCCAGCCCGCATGACGGCCCATCACCTCGACCACGAGCACCCGCATGTGGGACTCCGCCGTCGTGTGCAGACGGTCGATCGCCTCGGTCGCGATGTTGACCGCGGTGTCGAAGCCGAAGGTGTAGTCCGTGGCGGACAGGTCGTTGTCGATGGTCTTCGGTACGCCGACGACATGGACCCCGTACTCGTCGGCCAGGCGCGCCGCGACCCCCAGGGTGTCCTCGCCGCCGATCGCGACGAGCGCGTCGACCTCCTCCTTGGCGAGGTTCTCCTTGATGCGGCGGATGCCGTTCTCCTGCTTGAGCGGATTGGTGCGCGAGGAGCCGAGGATCGTACCGCCGCGGGGCAGGATGCCGCGCACCGCGGGGATGTCCAGCCGGACGGTGTCGCCTTCGAGGGGCCCGCGCCAGCCGTCGCGGAAGCCGACGAAGTCATAGCCGTACTCCTGCACGCCCTTGCGCACGACGCCCCGGATGACGGCGTTGAGCCCGGGGCAGTCGCCGCCTCCGGTCAGTACTCCGACCCGCATGGAAATGTCCCTTCGCCGCGGTTGCCTGATGCGAGTCACGCTAATGGTGACCCACGTCACTTCGGCATGGTGCGGAAGGTCAATTCCGGTGAATTGTCGGGTAGTTGATCACTGCAAATCCACTCGAAAGTGGGATGCGGCAACACTGGTTCACTCGCCGTCGAGCCCTCGCTCGATCGCGTACCGCACCAGCTCCACCCGGTTGTGCAGCTGGAGCTTGCCCAGGGTGTTCTGGACGTGGTTCTGCACGGTGCGGTGCGAGATGACCAGGCGCTCGGCGATCTGCTTATAGCTCAGACCCTTGGCGACCAGCCGCAGCACCTCGGTCTCACGGTCCGTCAGCCGCGGTGCCTTCGGCTCGTCGGCGTCCGCGGCGGGGGCCGGTTCGGAGGCGAGGCGGCGGTACTCGCCCAGGACCAGGCCCGCGAGGCCGGGCGTGAACACCGGGTCGCCGACCGCCGTGCGGCGTACCGCGTCTATCAGCTCCTCCGTGGACGCCGACTTCAGCAAATAGCCCGTCGCGCCCGACTTCACCGCCTCCAGCACGTCCGCGTGCTCACCGCTCGCCGACAGCACCAGGACCCGCAGCGCCGGGTTGGCGCCTACGAGTTCCTTGCAGACCTGGACGCCCGGCTTCGCGGGCAGGTTCAGGTCCAGCACAAGCACGTCGGGCGCGGCCGCCTGGGCGCGGCGCACCGCCTGCTCGCCGTCCCCCGCGGTGGCGACCACGTCGAACCCCGACTCGGTCAGGTCGCGGGCGACGGCGTCCCGCCACATGGGGTGGTCGTCCACGACCATCACCTTGACCGGGGCCCGCCGTGCGTCGACCGTGTCCGCCGTCATCGTTTCTCCGCCTTCCCCCGTGAGGCCGGGTCCTTCGCGTCCTTCGGGACCTTCAGTTCCACTTCTGTGCCCTGGCCCGGGACCGAGAGCAGTTCGGCCGTGCCGCCGATGTCGCGCAGTCGGCCGCGGATGGACTGGGCCACCCCCAGGCGCCCCTCGCCCTCGGCCTGGGCGAGCCGCCCTTCCGGGATGCCGGGCCCGTCGTCCCGTACGGTCACGACGATCCCGTCCGGCTCGTCCTCGACCAGGATCCAGGCACGCGCCCCGTCCCCCGCGTGCCTGCGCACATTGTCCAGGGCGGCACCGACAGCGGCGGCCAGTTCTCGCGCGACGGCCGGGGCGAGCGGCACCGGGGAGCCGGGCTCGGAGAGTGTCACCCGGGCGCGGGCGTACGGGGCGAGCACGGAACGCAGGTCGACGGGGCCCTCCTCGGGATCCGGCTCGTCGACGGCGCGCACGACCGCGCCGAGCGCCGCGTCCTCCGACACCCGGGAGAGGGGCACCAGGCCCCCGGAGACCAGGGTGCGCAGCGCGACCTCCTGTTCACCGGCCAGCCGCCCCAGCTCCGCGGCCTCGCCGCCCAGGGCGGTACCGCGCCGCTGCACCATGGCGAGCACCTGGAGCACGCTGTCGTGGATGTCCCGGGCCAGCCGCTCCCGCTCGCGCGTCGCGGCCTCGATCTCCAGGGCGCGGGCGAGGGTGCGCTCGGAGGCACGGGCGACCTCGACGACGTATCCGATCGCGATGGAGGCGACCCAGACGAGGATCACGTTGTGGACGGTGTCCCGGGCCGGGGCGCCGCGTTCGACCAGGTTCGCCGCAGCGACGGTCGTGGAGGCCAAGGCCGCCCACCGCCAGCCGCCCTTGATCGCGTACGCGAGGACGGACCCGGCTGTCCATATGGACGGCAGGGTGGGGCCGCCCGCGACGATCCGCTCGTGCGTGACGGCGAGGGGCGTCAGGAGGATGCCGACGAGCGCGACGGCGAGGTCGACGGCGAGGAACCGCTTGGTGCAGCTCGCGGCGTTCGCGACCCTGGGGAGGGTGGCCAGCGTCCACACGCTGAGCACGACGTAGTACGAGATCGCCAGCCAGGGCCTGGAGAACGTGCCGTAGGCGGTCGCGAAGAGCCCGATCGCGTACAGCATCGTCAGGACGCGATACGCGGTGAGCGCACGCCACAGCGGCTGCTCGACCGACATCCTGATGACCCGTTCGCGCTTGGCCATGTCCCCCCTTGTTTTCGTCGCGCCCCTTCGGCTCGCTCCCACCACCCCCGAGCCGTAGGGACCCGTCCCTAAGAGCCCGCCGGTTCCTTCCCGGCTTCCTTTCCGGCTTCCTTCGCGGCTGCCTTCTCCGCGTCCTTCTGCGCCTGCTTCTCCGCGTCCTTCTGCGCCTGCTTCTCCGCCTTCGCCGCCTCCGCGATCTGCCGCTTGGCGGCGGTCGCGTACATGTCGACGTACTCCTGGCCGGAGAGCTTCATGATTTCGTACATGACCTCGTCGGTCACGGCGCGCAGCACGAAACGGTCCTGCTCCATGCCCTGGTAGCGGGTGAAGTCGAGCGGCTTGCCGATGCGGATGCCCGGGCGCATCAGCTTGGGGATGATCTTCCCGGGCGGCTGGATCTTCTCTGTGTCGATCATGGCCACCGGGATGACGGGCGCGCCGGTGGCGAGCGCCACGCGCGCCAGACCGCCGGGCTTGCCCCGGTAGAGTCGGCCGTCCGGCGAGCGCGTGCCCTCCGGGTAGATGCCGAACAGCTCACCGCGCTCCAGCACCTCGATGCCGCTCTTGATGGCGGCCTCCCCCGCGCCGCGTGCGCCGGAGCGGTCGACGGGGAGCTGTCCGACGCCCTTGAAGAAGGCGGCGGTCAGCCGGCCCTTCACACCGGGCGTCGTGAAGTACTCGGCCTTCGCGATGAAGGTCACCTTGCGGTCGAGGACCACGGGCAGGAAGAACGAGTCCGAGAAGGACAGGTGATTGCTCGCCAGGATCGCGGGGCCCTCGGCGGGAACGTTCTCCAGACCTTCCGCCCAGGGTCTGAAGGCGAGCTTCAGCGGCCCCCCGATGGATACCTTCATCGCGCCGTACAACACCCGAGTGCCTCCTGTGTCTGTGAAACAGACCTTAACCCGCTCCACCGGCAAAGAGACCGACGGCTCTGGTCGGTGTCAGTGCCGTCGCGTACGGTGAAGTACACGCAATCGACGTGCCCAGCCCCATTCCATGAACAGGAGACCGAACGTGCCGGTCCTTCCTGGAGCCGAGCCGTACCGCCACGACGGCGGGGAGGTCGGCGTCCTCCTCTGCCATGGCTTCACCGGTTCCCCGCAGTCGCTGCGCCCCTGGGCGGAGCATCTCGCCGAGCGCGGCCTCACCGTCTCGCTGCCGCTGCTGCCCGGACACGGCACGCGCTGGGAGGACCTGCAGCTCACCGGCTGGCCGGACTGGTACGCGGAGGTGGACCGCGAGCTGCGGGCCCTGCGCGAGAGCTGTGCGCAGGTGTTCGTGGCCGGTCTGTCCATGGGAGGCGCCCTGGCCCTGCGGCTCGCCGCCAAGCACGGGGATGCCGTCAGCGGCATCGTGATCGTCAACCCGGCGAACAAGGTGCACGGCCTGTCCGCGTACGCCCTTCCGGTGGCCCGCCACGTCGTCCGTACGACGAACGGGATCGCCAGCGACATCGCCAAGGAGGGCAGCGTGGAACTGGGCTACGACAAGGTGCCGCTGCACGCGGCGCACTCCCTGCGGAACTTCTTCCGCCTGCTCGACGGCGAGCTTCCGCAGGTCACCCAGCCCCTGCTGCTCCTGCACAGCGCCCAGGACCACGTCGTGCCGCCGGCGGACTCGGCCCGCATCCTCAGCCGGGTCTCCTCCACGGACGTGCGGGAGATCGTGCTGGAACAGAGCTACCACGTGGCGACGTTGGACCACGACGCGGACCGGATCTTCGAGGAGAGCCACTCGTTCATCGGCCGGCTCGCGCCCAGTGTCGGCAAGGAAGGGACGGCCGCAGGTGGCTGAGCACGACTCCGACCGCGAGGACCGCGAGCCGGACGAGAAGGGTGTGCCCTTCGACGAGGAGGCCGCCTGGGCGGCGATCGTCGCGGGGTACGGCCAGGAGCCGCCGGACCCGCCCGGCGCGAAACCGTTCAA
Organism: Streptomyces sp. NPDC022910; assembly: GCF_055561075.1. NCBI lineage: Bacteria > Bacillati > Actinomycetota > Actinomycetes > Kitasatosporales > Streptomycetaceae > Streptomyces > Streptomyces sp. NPDC022910. Next base: position 207,919 of record NZ_JBVHHL010000002.1, on the reverse strand, counting down.
GCCGGTCGAGGACCTGGCGCTGCCAGGGGAACCGAACGGCGTCAAGGACAAGGACGACGACGCGAAGGACGAGCCGGCCAAGCCGCTGGGCAGCTCGATCTCCTTCGCGCCCGGCGTGGGCCCGCGCGACTACACGACGCCCGAGCCCTCCGAGGACGACTTCGACGAGGACGACGAGGGCCACTTCGTCCCGCCGGAGCCGCCGCCACTGCCGGAGGCCGACACCACGGCGAAGTTCGCCTGGCTCGGGGTGATCGGCGGCCCGATCCTGCTCCTGCTGGCAGTGCTGCTCGGCTGGGAGATGACCTGGTGGCTCGCCACGCTCGGTGTCGGCGGCTTCCTGGGCGGCTGCGTGACGCTGGTGGTGCGCATGAAGACGGGCGACGAGGACGACGACGACCCGGGTCGGGGCGCTGTGGTCTGACCGGCGCGAAAGCGACTGCGAAGGGCCTACGCGGACGGGACCCTCAGGGCGGCCAGGACCGGGAAATGGTCCGTGGCCGCCCTCAGGTCCGGCTCCGTCACTCCCGGCTGACCGAGGGGGACACCGCAGCCGAGGACCTCGACACCGCTCGTGGCGAAGATCGCGTCGATCCGCTTGTGGGGATCGCCGGGCGTCCAGGTGTACTCGGCACCCCAGGGGGCGGCGGCCCGGCCGTCCTGGAGGTCGGCCGCCAGCCGTTGGAAGGTGGGGCCGTCCGGGCGCTCGTTCAGGTCGCCGCCCGCGATCGCGTGCTGCACACCCATCCCGGCGAGCCGGTCGAGCAGCATGCCGCCCTGGGCGTACCGCTCCTCCCGCTCCAGGCTCAGATGAAAACTGACGACGCCGAGCCGGGCGCCGCCGAACCGCACGACCGCCGTCGCGAAACCCCGTCGGTGCAGCCCGGGGGCGAGCGGCAGCAGCACATCCTCGGTGCGCTCGACCGTGGCGCGGAGCGAGCAGAGAATCGCCGGTCCCGCCGCCGTCGCACCACCCGAGAGGATCACCAGGCCGGAGGCCGCCGCGAGCCGGGCGAGTTTCTTGCGCCAGCGGAAGAAGCGGGGGGCCTCCTGGACGAGCACCAGGTCGGGCGCGCAGGCACGGATCACCCGGGCGAGGGCATCGGTGTCGTCGCGCATCGAGCGGATGTTGTAGCCGAGGACCCGGAGGACGGCCGAACCGTCGGGCTCGGTCTGGGAGTTGGGCAGCAGCGGAGTCGAGGACACCATGCCGATCAACATACGCCGTGCCCGGCACGAAGGCGGGCCGACCGGGTGCCCCGCCCGCGGGAACGGCAGCGCCCGCCGGCCCCGGCGTCGGGGGGCGGGCGCTGCCGTGCGAAGCGGGTGACCGCTACATGATCGGATCGGGCTCCCGGGCCAGGTCCGCCGCGCCGACCAGGCCCGCCTCGTTGCCCAGCTGGGCGGCGATGACTTCGGCGACCGGCCGCCAGTTGCCGCCGACCAGCCAGCGCTTGTACGACTTGCGGATCGGGTCGAGGACGAGTTCGCCCTCGTCCGAGAGCCCGCCGCCGACGATGAAGGCGGACGGATCGAAGAGCGAGGCCAGGTCGGCGAGGCCCGCGCCGGCCCAGCGGGCGAGCTCGCGGTAGGAGTCCACCGCCACAGGGTCGCCCTGGCGGGCGGCCATGGAGATGTGCTTGCCCTCGATGCCGTCGGGGGTGCCGTCGCCGAGGCCGAGCAGGGTCTCGGCATTCTCGGGGGTGGCGTTGGCGCGCTGCTTGGCGTATCTGACCAGGGCGCGTCCGGAGGCGTACTGCTCCCAGCAGCCCTGCGAGCCGCAGCCGCACAGCAGGCCGTCGGGGACCATCCGGATATGGCCGAACTCGGCGGCCACACCGAAGTGGCCGCGGCGCAGCTTGTTGCCGATGATGATCCCGCCGCCGAGGCCGGTGCCGAGCGTGATGCAGATGACGTTGCGGTGGCCCTTGCCCGCGCCGAACTTGTACTCGCCCCACGCGGCCGCGTTCGCGTCGTTCTCGACGACCACCGGGAGGCCCACGCGGGCCTCGACCTTCTCCTTCAGCGGCTCCTGACGCCAGTCGATGTTCGGCGCGAAGTAGACCGTGGAGCGCTGACGGTTGACGTACCCGGCGGCGCCGATCCCGACACCGACGATCTCGTGTCCCGCACGGGCGCCCTCGACGGCAGCGGCAATGGCGTCCACGATGCCCTCGGGCGTGCCCGGAGTCGGCACCTTGTGGGTCGAGAGGATGTTGCCTTCCTCGTCGACCACACCGGCCGCGATCTTCGTGCCGCCGATGTCGACGCCGATGGTGAGTCCCATGAATCCCTCAGTTTCGGTCGAGCCCCGCTACGGCCAACCGTACCCGAGGGGGCTGAGGGGTGTCGGAGGCCTCCCAGTGGCCGGACCTCGGGCACACTCGTGCCCGGCCCAGGTCCTGTCGGCGAACTCCCGCCGTCCGCCCGCAGGGCGGACCTCGCAAGGCGGGAGTTCGACGACCGGGCCTAGTCCAGGTCGATGCGCTCCCCCGGACCCTCGCCGTCGCCCGGCCTGCGGGGGTCGAAGTCGCCGGAGGTGCGGCTGGCCCAGCGCCGTTCCTGGGCCTCGACGGCCGAGCGGTAGGCCGCGAGCAGCTCCGAGCCGGCCGCGGCGAGGTGGTCGAAGACATCCGGGTTGCGCTCTATGACGGGTTCCACGGCGGCCTTGGCCTGGCGTACCGCCTGCTGGACCATCTGCTGGGCCGCGCCCGACGCCGCCGCGCCGAACAGCGGCGTCTGCAGCCCGGACAGCTTGTCCGCGACGGCGTCGACGAGCTTGCGAAGCTCTTCGGCGGCCGAGCCGGGCGGCTTGCCGTAGCGGGCACGTCGGCGGGCCTTCTCCGCGGCGAGGTCTTCGGCGCACGCCTTCGCCCAGGCGTCGGCGTCGGTGGCACTCCCCCAGGCTTCCGACTCCGCTCCGGCAGGGTGGATCCCCATCTTGTCGGCGGCCTCGTCCTGAGCGGCGTCGGACGTGGGGCGCTCTTCGCTCATGGCGGACTCCTGACTGCGGTTCGTACTCCCGACGTTACCCGAACGGGGGTACGCGTTTCACCGTGTGCCGGGCCCTTTCCGGCGCCCGGGGTCGGACGCCCGCGGTCGGGCGCCGGCCCGTCGGACGCCGGCCCGTCGGACGCCGGTCGGTCGGACGCCGGCCCGTCGGACGCCGGTCGGTCGGGCGCCGGCCCGTCGGACGCCGGTCGGTCGGACGCCGGTCGGTCGGACGCCGGCCCGTCGGCCCCCGGTCGGGCGCCGGTCACGCCCCGCGCGGCCACAGCTCCGGGTCGGGAGCGAAGCGGATGCGCAGCTCGCCCTCGCGCAGGGCCGCGCCGCCCACGGTGCAGCGGCGCAGGGCCGACGGGAGCGGAACGATCCGGCGGAACGGTCCCGCGGTCACGACGAGTTCGTCGCCGCGCCGGACGAGGTCCAGTTCATCGCGTATGGCGCCGGGCAGCGGGATGTGCCAGACGAGCACGCCGTCCTCGGCGAGCCGGTCCGTCACCGGCCACTCCACCGGGGCGGGCGCCGGGTTGACGGCGGGGGCGGCCAGCGTGGCGAGGTCGTCGGCGCCGCGCGGGTCACGTCCGAGGTGCAGGACACCCTGCACACCGTGGGCACCGTATGTCCCATGCCACTCCTCCAGGGCCTTGCGCTGCTGGGCGGCGAGGCCCGCGAGCCAGGTGTCGTGGCCGGTGTCGGGCAGGACACGGTTCGCGACCAGGAACTCGGGGCGCAGGGCGCGCAGGGCGAGGCCGGTGACGGCGGTGCGGACCGCGTCGGTGCCGGCCGGGCCCGGCTCGGCGACCAGCCAGACGCTCGTTGTCCGGTCGGCGACGACGGCCTCGACGACGGCCAGCTCGACGTCCCAGCGTGCGGCGGTCTCGTACAGCCACTCGGCGGGCATCGGGACGCCCGCGAGCCGGCCGAGCACGGGGCGCAAAGCGCGGGCCGCCTGCCGCTCCGGCGGGAGCAGACGGCGCAGATAGCGGCGGAGCTGCTCGGGGAGGGCGAGCAGGTCGAGCCCCCGTGAGACGGGGGGCAGGTCGACGACGAGGAGGTCGTACGCCTCCGAGAGCGCGGCGTCGCGCAGTGCGCGCAGGAGGGCGAGTTCCTCGGCGCCAGGCAGGGGGGTGACCTCCTCGGCGTCCAATCGGGAGGCACCGAGGAGGTCGAGCGCGCCGGCCGCACGGTCCTGGAAGGCGACGAGGTCCTCCCTGAAACGGGCGGCGGGGTCCGGGCGCCAGACGGTGAGCCCAGGGGCGGCCTCGACGGGGGTGGCGCCGGTGGGGACGCCGAGTGCGGCACCGAGGGTGTCCGTGCGGTCGGCGCTGAGCACGAGGGTGCGGGCGCCCTGGCGGGCGGCGCCCAGCGCGGTGGCCGCGGCGACGGTGGTCCGGCCGGAGCCGCCGGATCCGGTCATCAGGATGGTGCGCATGGGGGTGAACGCTACCGGGGCCCGGCCCACAGGCTGAGCAGGACATCGGCGAGCCCCTCGAACGCCGGACGGGCTAGGTGAGGTCCCCCGACTCCACCCTCTTCTTCAGCCCCGCCAGCGCCCGGTCGATGATGACCTTCTCCGCCTTGCGCTTGATCATGCCGAGCATCGGGATCTTGACGTCCACGGTCAGCTGGTACGTCACCTCCGTGCCGCCCGGGCCCGCCGGCTTCAGGAGGTACGAGCCGTCCAGGGAGCGGAGCATCTGGGACTTGACCAGGGTCCAGGAGACCTCGCTGTCACCCGTCCATGTGTACGCCAGCGTCTGGTCGTCCTTGATGGCGCCCGCGTCCATGACGAGGCGCACCTGCTCGGCGCGGCCCCGCTCGTCCGTCGCGAGGACCTCGGCCTCCTTCACCTCGCCCGTCCAGTCCGGGTAGCGCGCGAAGTCGGCGATCACCCGCATGACGTCGGCCGGAGCCGCCTCGATCGTGATGCTCGAGCTGGTGTATTCCGCCATCGCGGTGGCTCCTCCAGATGCGGTCCGGTGAGGGAGGGTGGTGCGCACGTGTGTGCAGCGTGAAGGCTACCGCGCACACGCCGCGCCGCTACCACCCCACCTGCGCTTCGGCCACCGGCCCGTCGCCCGGCAACCACCCGCGGCCCGCCCGCCGCTCACCACTCCAGCGCCCACGGGCTCCCGCTGCCCGCGAAGTGCCCCACGTTCACACACTCCGTCGCCCCGATCCGCATCCGTCGCACCAGCGGCTGGTGGACGTGGCCGAAGAGCGAGTACCGCGGGCGCGTGCGCCGGATCGCCTCCAGCAGGGCCCGGCTGCCCCGTTCGAAGCGGCGCGCCACCGTGTCGTACACCAGCTCGGGAACCTCCGGCGGGATATGGGTGCACAGCACGTCCACCTCGCCCACCGCCTCGATCTTCGCCGCGTACTCCTCGTCGCTGATCTCGTAGGGGGTGCGCATCGGGGTGCGCAGACCCCCGCCGACGAAGCCGAAGGTCCAGCCGCTGATCTCCACCCGTTCGCCGTCCAGCACGGTCGTGCCCGGTCCGGCGTACTCGGGCCACAAAGTCGGCATGTCGACATTGCCGTAGGTCGCGTACGTCGGCGTCGGGAACGCGGCGAACAGTTCGGCGTACTGCCGGCGCACCGCCTTCTCGATCGCCGCGGCACGGTCCGCGCCGACCCCGGCCCACAGTCCGGCACCGAACGCCCGAGCCTCCTCGAAGCGGCGGGCGGTGCGCAGTTCCACCAGCCGGTCGGCGTTCTCCCTGCCGAACAGGTCCGGGAAGATCCCGCGCGAGTGGTCGGCGTAGTCGAGGAAGAGGACCAGGTCACCCAGACAGATCAGCGCGTCCGCCCCGTCACCGGCCCTGGCCAGGTCACGCGCGTTGCCGTGCACGTCGCTGACCACATGAACGCGCGTCCTCGGGTTGTCGCGGGGTGTGGGTGCCATGGCGATCAAGCGTAGAGGTGTGGGGCAAACGTGAACAGTGGCGGCGGGACCTGCGGTTACTGGCCAGTCAGGAAAGGCGTGGACTAGGGTGCGCAAAGGAACGCCAGCATGTGTGACGCACGGAACATCTCGTCGGGACCCCCTGTCGTAGAAGCCATACCGGCGGGTAACGTCCGGGCAGTCCGGTCGTGCTCAGGGTTTCAACCAACGACTCCGTAGGAAGAACTCTGCGCACCCGCCCGAGCCTTGGACCGCACCGTCGCAGCACACAGAGTCGTGGCGTCGGCGCCCTATGAGGAGCAGCAGTCTTGCGCGAGTTCAGCCTTCCGGCTTTGTACGAGGTCCCTGCGGACGGCAACCTGACCGACATCGTCCGGAGAAACGCCGCGCAGCATCCGGACGTCGCGGTGATCGCCCGCAAAGTGGCCGGTGCCTGGCAGGACGTCACCGCCGCCGCCTTCCTCACCGAGGTGCGGGCCGCGGCGAAGGGGCTCATCGCCTCCGGTGTGCAACCGGGCGACCGGGTGGGCCTGATGTCCAGGACCCGTTACGAGTGGACGCTGCTCGACTTCGCGATCTGGAGCGCGGGCGCGATCACCGTGCCGGTGTACGAGACCAGCTCGCCGGAGCAGGTGCAGTGGATCCTCGGCGACTCGGGCGCGACCGCCTGCGTCGTGGAGCAGGACACGCACGCCGCGGCCGTCGAGGCGGTGCGGGACCGGCTGCCCGCGCTCAAGCACGTCTGGCAGATCGAGGCCGGCGGTGTGGAGGAGCTGGGCCGCGCCGGCAAGGACGTCAGCGACGCGACGGTCGAGGAGCGCAGCTCGCTCGCCAAGGCCGACGACCCGGCGACGATCGTCTACACCAGCGGCACCACCGGGCGCCCCAAGGGCTGTGTGCTCACCCACCGCAGCTTCTTCGCCGAGTGCGGGAACATCGTCGAGCGGCTGCGCCCCCTCTTCCGCACGGGCGAGTGCTCCGTCCTCCTCTTCCTGCCGCTCGCACACGTCTTCGGACGGCTGGTGCAGGTCGCGCCGATGATGGCGCCGATCAAGCTGGGCAACGTGCCGGACATCAAGAACCTCACCGACGAACTCGCCGCGTTCCGGCCGACGTTGATCCTCGGTGTACCGCGGGTCTTCGAGAAGGTCTACAACTCGGCCCGCGCCAAGGCGCAGGCGGACGGCAAGGGCAAGATCTTCGACAAGGCGGCGGACACCGCGATCGCCTACAGCAAGGCCCTGGACACCCCGTCGGGCCCGTCGATCGGTCTGAAGATCAAGCACAAGACGTTCGACAAGCTCGTCTACAGCAAGCTGCGCGCGGTCCTCGGCGGCCGTGGCGAGTACGCCATCTCCGGCGGCGCCCCGCTGGGCGAGCGGCTCGGCCACTTCTTCCGCGGCATCGGCTTCACGGTCCTGGAGGGCTACGGCCTGACCGAGTCCTGTGCGGCCACCGCGTTCAACCCCTGGGACCGGCAGAAGATCGGTACGGTCGGCCAGCCGCTGCCGGGCTCCGTGATCCGCATCGCGGACGACGGCGAGGTGCTGCTGCACGGCGAGCAGCTGTTCACGGGATACTGGAACAACGAGGCCGCGACCGCGGAGGCGCTGGCCGACGGCTGGTTCCACACCGGTGACATCGGCACCCTCGACGAGGACGGCTACCTCAGGATCACCGGCCGCAAGAAGGAGATCATCGTCACCGCGGGCGGCAAGAACGTCGCTCCGGCCGTGATCGAGGACCGCATCCGCGCGCACGCGCTGGTCGCGGAGTGCATGGTGGTGGGCGACGGACGGCCGTTCGTGGGCGCGCTGGTCACCATCGACGAGGAGTTCCTGGGCCGCTGGGCCGCCGACCACGGCAAGCCCGCGGGTTCCACCGCGGCGTCACTGCGCGACGACCCGGATCTGCTCGCGGCGATCCAGGACGCGGTCGACGACGGCAACGCCGCGGTGTCGAAGGCGGAATCGGTGCGGAAGTTCCGCATTCTCTCCTCCCAGTTCACCGAGGAGTCGGGCCACCTCACGCCGTCCCTGAAGCTCAAGCGGAACGTGGTGGCGAAGGACTACGCGGGCGAGATCGAGGCGATCTACCAGAAGTAGGCACCGGCACGAACGCTCATGGCGCGGTGTCCTCGGCGAGGACCCGCGCCATCGTTGTTGACGAGATCCAGCCACAGGAAGGTGGCCAGCGGGGCTTCGGTGCGCGTACGGAACCACATGGAGCGCTCGTCCGGGGCGCTGGTGGAGCAGAAGACCTTGCCGTCGGAACCGGCGGTGTTCCAGAGCCGGCCCATCTCGATCACGAGAGTGCGGATTCCGGCCTGGCCGAGGCGGAGGGCGGCCACGGCACCGCCGTAGCCGGAGCCGATGACGATCGCCGGGGCGGTTTCGACCGCGTCGGGCTCGGCCGCCTCGACGGACTGCAGGCCGATTCGGGTGAACCCCATGGTGGCCGCTGTCTGCAGGGCGAGCATGCCGAGGATTTGACGTCTCATCAGGTGATGGTACGTCAGTTCCTCTGTCATGAGCGCAGCATCGGCGGATTTTCGGCTTCCGGCTAGGGCCGTGAACGGTTTCCGGGCGCCGGGTGAACAGGCCCGCCTGCCGGAAGGACGGCACGATCGGACGGCCGACTCGGCGGCACCTCAGAGGAGTTCCCTCAGCCTCTCCGCCAGCAGGTCCCAGCGCCACTTCTCCTCGACCCACTGCCTGCCCCGCTCGCCCATGCGGCGGCGCAGCTCAGGGTCGCCCAGGAGGGCGATGACGCGGTCCGCCGTGTCCTCCACCGAGCCGCCTGTCACCACCCAGCCTGTCTCGCCCTCGAGTACCGCGTCCGGTGCGCCGCCCGAGTCGCCCGCGACCACCGGGAGGCCCGTCGCGGACGCCTCCAGGTACACGATGCCGAGGCCCTCGACGTCCAGGCCGCCCCGGCGGGTGCGGCACGGCATCGCGAAGACGTCGCCCGCCCCGTAGTGCGCGGGCAGTTCCGACCACGGGACGGCGCCGGTGAAGTGGACCGCGTCGGCGACCCCGGTCTCGTACGCGAGCCTGCGCAGGTCCTTCTCGTAGGGCCCGCCCCCGACGATCAGCAGGACCGACTCCGGCTCCTTGGCCAGGATGCGCGGCATCGCCCGGATCAGGGTGTCCTGGCCCTTGCGCGGCACAAGACGGGAGACGCAGACCACCACCGGGCGGTCCGTGAAGCCCAGGCGGGCGCGGACCTCGTCGCCGCCCGAGCCCGGGTGGAAGGTCTTCTCGTCGACGCCCGGCGGCAGTTGCACCATCCGTCCGGCCGCCTGCGGCGTCAGCGCGGAGGCGATGCGCGAGCGCGTGTACTCGCCGAGGTAGGTGATCGTGTCCGTGGACTCGCCGATTCGGCGCAACAGGCCTCGCGCGGCCGGCAGCTGCGCCCATCCCGCCTCATGCCCGTGCGTGGTCGCCACCAGCCGCTCCGCCCCGGCCCGCCGCAGCGCGGGCGCCATCAGGCCGAGCGGCGCCGCCGCCCCGAACCACACCGTCGTACAGCCGTGCTCCCGCAACAGCCCCACGGCCCGCCGGGTCGCGTCCGGCGTCGGCAGCAGCATCGTCGTCCGGTCCCGTACGACGGTGAAGGGCTGCTCGGCGTCGAAGGCGGCCGTCGCCTCAACACCCTCCCGGCTGCGCTTCCAGGTGGAGGCGTAGACGACGAGCCGCTGGGGGTCCAGGCGCAGCGCCATGTTGTGCAGGAACGCCTGGATGCCGCCCGGCCGGGGCGGAAAGTCGTTGGTCACGATCAGGGTCTTGTGCATCGTCGTCGACAGTACCGAACCGGATGTGCGACCGTACTCACAGTTCCGTACGGCCGCGCTTCATGGCCCTCGCACGGTCCGCCGGGGGATCATGGCCCCTCACGGCAGAGCGACACGGGACGCGCGACGACGGGGGCACAGGTGGACATGGCGGGCACACGGCGGTTCCCGGTCTGGCTCCTCGCCACCTGGAGTCTGACCAGGCTGGCCCTGCTGCTCTTCGTCTTCAAGGTGTTCGTCTTCCCCGGCCCGGACGTCACCAGCGACGTATCGGTGATCTACCAGGGCTGGTACGACACCCTGCGCACCGGAACGTTCCCCCGCGACGACGTGACCTGGCAGTACCCGCCCGCCGCCGCGCTGGCCGTGCTCTCCCCCGCGCTGCTGCCCTTCCTGGGCTACGCGCACGCCTTCTACGTCCTCGCCTTCCTCGCCGACCTGGCGGTCCTCTGCCTGCTGCAGTACACGGGTCCGCGGCCCGGCACGACGATGCGGGGCGCCTGGGTGTGGGTGGTCGGCGTCGCGCTGCTCGGCCCCACGGTGTACGCCCGCTACGACGTGATGGTGACGGCGGTGGCGGTCGCCGCGCTGCTGGCCGGAGTGCGCCGTCCCCGGCTGATGGGGGCGCTCGTGGGCTTCGGCGCACTGCTGAAGGTGTGGCCCGCGCTGCTGCTGGCGGGCGTCGTCAAGCGCCGGGCCTGGTTCTCCGCGGCGGGGACGGTCGTCGGCCTCGCCGTGCTCTTCGGCCTGACGATGCCCGGCGCCTTCTCCTTCCTGACCTCCCAGCGCGACCGCGGCACGGAGGTCGAGTCGCTGGGCTCGCTGGTCTTCCATGTGGCCCGGCACTTCGGCTGGCAGGGCCAGGTGTTGCTCAACTACGGCTCGGTGGAGTTCCTCGGCCCGTACGTCGACTGGGTCAGCTCGGCGGCCCTGTTCCTGACCGTGATCGCCTTCGGCTGGCTGCTGCTGTGGCGGGTGAGCGTCCGCCGTATGCCACCGCACGGGCCGGCGGACGCCGCCTTCGTGGCGGTGCTGCTGTTCACGGTCACCAGCCGGGTGGTCAGCCCGCAGTACATGGTGTGGCTGGTCGGGCTCGCGGCCGTCTGCCTGTGCTTCCGCGGCAGCCGGATGGCGCTGCCCGGCGGGCTGGTACTGGCCGCCTGCCTGGCCACCGTCCTGGAGTTCCCGCTCTACTTCGGGAACGTCGTCGCCAGCGACCGGCTGGGCGTCACGCTTCTCTTCCTGCGCAACGGTCTGCTGGTGCTCGCCACCGTGACCGCCGCCCTGGAGCTGTGGCGCGGCACGGTCTCGCGCCCGGCCCCCACCGTGCCGCCACAGGCCACCCGCACCCAGGAGACTCTCGCCCCCTCCTGACGGCGCGCCGTCAGGAGCAGCACACCGCACTGCAACGCCATGGCCAGGGCGAGGTCCAGGCAGATGCCGGGCAGCCCGAGCACCGACAGGCCACGGGCGAGCGGCTGCGGCACCCCCGGCAGGCGGAGATCTCGGACCACGTGCGCTTCAACACCGTGCTCGCGTTCCTGCGCCACCTTCCGGACCGCACGGATCAGGCCGCCGTCCTCCGCCGCCGCCTGGACTTCCTGTCGGACTCCGACGGGCTTCTTCCACCGCGACGGCAGACCCGTACGGGCCGAGGAGGCCGACGACCTGTTCCGGCAGGGCATGCTGCGGGTCGCCCGCGCGACGGGCGAGGCGGAAAGGGCATGGCTGAGCGAGGCGATCGAGCAGCTGGAGGGCCGAAAGCCCCCTGAACGACTCGGCGCCTCAGCCCAGTTGCGCCTTGAGATACGCCCGCCACTGCTGCGTGAACTTCTCCGGCGTCGTCCCGAGCACTCCCTTCAGCGCACCCTCGACCGCTCCCGCGCGCTGGTGGTGGTCGCCCACCGCCCGGTAGAAGTCGTTCAGCCGGACCTCCCCCCAGCGCTCGGCGATCATCCGGCAGGCCATCCAGCCGCCCTCGTACGCCTGCGCCAGCTTCCCCGCGTCCCCGGCGAAGGCGAAGTCCGTGTCCTTGGGCAGCGCGGCCGGAAGGTGCCCCAGCGCGACGGAACGGTCGAGTTCGGGAGCCACCTGCGCGGACGTACGGCCGCTGCCGCGGTAGCCGACCCAGTCGGCATACCCCTCCGACAGCCACAGCGGCGTGGCCGCCGTGGTGTGGGCGCGGGTGGCGACATGGGTGGTCTCGTGCGTGAGGACGACCTGCTTGCCCAGGTCACCAAGGACGCCGTAGGCGTCCGGGTTGACGATGATCCGGTCCGCGGGCGTCTTCGCCGTGCCTCCCGCCTCGCCGGTCGTGACCGCCGCGATCCCGCGGTACCCGGAGGCAGGCGCGCCGAGCAGGCCCGCCATCCCCTCCAGGGACCGCGGTACGAGCACCACGACGTGCCCGGGCCAGTCGGCCCCCCATGCCTCGGTGACGGCCGGCACCGCCCGGTCCGCGAGGTTCGCGTACCTCCGCAGCACCTCCCGCGGCTGTCCGACCCCGAGGACCATGCTGTGCGCCCCGCGGACCACCTCGACGACGCCCTGCTCCCACAGTTGCTGGTGGGCCTTCTCGGCGGGCTCGTCGGAACTGACGTACCAGCGCCCGCCTGTACGGGTCAGCCGCAACACGCGGGCCGCGGTGACCGACGCCCGGTCGTACCCCTTGATGCGATACCGCAGTTCGGCGTCTGCGGTGGCCCGGACGCCGGAGCGGCGCAGGGCGGTGACCCGGTACGACCAGGCGGCCAACGGCACGGCGCGGAGGTTGTCGAACGCGGCGGCGCCGGCGGCTGGTTGGCCGGAGGCGTCGCCGGTCGGCGCCTCCGTCGCCAGGAACGCGGGACGGTCGCCGTCCAGGACCGCCGCTGCCCGCCGGTCGAGAACCTGTTGCACGGCGGCCGTCTGGGTGTCCGCCGCGGGCCGCCCGGCACAGCCGACGAGCCCGGCGAGCAGCAGCACACAGCCCGCCACAATCCCCGGAACGCGCCCACGACCAGCCACCTCCCGATCGTACGCGCCGGTCGGGCGCCGAATCGCCGTCCCGGTCAGGGCCTGGTGACCGACGAGATCGGCATCATCCCGACCGAGTCGTAGCGCACCGCGGCCCCCGGATGGGGCGCGTGGATGACCCGGCCGTCGCCGACGTACATCGCCACATGGCTGGCGTCCGAGCGGTAGACGACCAGGTCGCCGGGCCGTGCCTCGGAGAGCGCCACCCGGCGGCCGGCATACCGCTGCTCCTGCGAGGTGCGCGGCAGTCCCACGCCCGCCCGCGCGTACGACCACTGCATGAGGCCCGAACAGTCGAAGCCTCCCGGCCCGTTGGCACCCCACACATACGGGCGGCCCAGGGCGGAGCGGGCCGCGGCGACGGCGGCCGCGGCTCGGGAGCCCGTCGGCACGACATCGGTGAGGTCGGGCACGTCGCCGCCGGAGCGGGACACCCGCTGGTAGTCGGCGCGCTCCGCGAGCGGCAGGGAGTTTAGCAGCCGCTGCGCCGCGGCCAGTTTCCGCTCCACGTCCTTCTTGTGCTGCCCGACCGCCTTGCGGGTCTTCTCCAGCTCGGCGAGTTCGTCGGCCACCACCGCGCGTTCCTGTGCCAGTTCGCGCAGGGCGCCCTGGAGTTCCCTGAGCTGCCCGGCCTGGCGGACGCCGATCCGGTCGAGCACTGCCGCCTTGTCGAGGTAGTCGGCGGGGTTGTCCGAGAACAGCAGCTCGAGGGAGGAGGCAAGGCCGCCGGAGCGGTACTGGGCCCCGGCGAGGGCGCCGAGCGCGTCCCGTATGGCGTTGACGCGGTCCTGTTGCCGGGCGATCCGGTCCTGCGCCCGGCCGACCTGCCGACGCAGCGAACCGGCGTGCTCCCCGGCCTTGTTGTACGCCTCGGTGGCCCGTTCGGCCTCCTGGTACAGAACGTCCACCGCGGCCCCGGGATCGCGCGGCGCGGCATCCGCCGGTACGGCACCGAGGGCCGCGGCAGCCGCGGCGGCGGACAAGACGGCGGCTGTGGCGCCGCGACCCCGGCCGAGGCCGGATGGTGCAAGGCGGCGATGGGACCCCACGTCCGGTCGCACTCCCTTCCGCTGACAAACCCCCACCACCCGGCGGGGGAAACGCGGCAGACAGTAGCCGGGTGATCACTCCCGGGCCAAAGACCCCGACGTGCGCACACAGGTGACGCCCCGCCGCTGACGCAGGTCATCGGCGGGGCGTGGGGTCAGCGGGAGTCGCTGGAATTCGCTCGTTCGGGCGGGCGTGCGGCGTCGCGCAAGAACGTCAGATGCGGACGCCGAACTGGAACGGCATGTCGCCGATCGACTCGTAGCGCACGACGGCACCGGTGTGCGGGGCGTGCAGCACCTGGCCGTTGCCCGCGTAGATGCCTATGTGGTGCAGGTCGCCGTAGAAGAGGACCAGGTCGCCGACCTTGAGGTCGCTCTCGTTGTAGATGCGGGTGCCGGCGTTGGCCTGCGCCTGGGAGGTGCGCGGTATGGAGACGCCGGCCTGGGCGTAGGCCCAGGAGGTCAGACCGGAGCAGTCGAAGGAGGAGGGGCCGGAGGCGCCATAGACGTAGGGCGATCCGATCTTGCTCTGGGCGGCGGAGAAGGCCGCGGCGGCCCGGCCGGAGGCGGCGCTGGCGGAGCCGCTGAGGGCGGTGCGCGCGCTGTCCCGGCTGGCGCGGCTCTGCTCGGCCTGGAGAGCTGCACGCTCCTGGGCGGTGAGGCTGTTGAGGAGCTTCTGCGCCTCGGCGAGCTTGGCCTGGACTTCCTTCTTCTTCTTGCCGAGTTCGGTCCGGGTGGTGGCGAGGTCCTTGAGCTTGTCGGTGGCTTCCTGCCGCTCCTGGGCCAGCTCGCGCTGCTTCTCCTGGATCTTCTTCAGCGCCTCGACCTGCTGGCTGCTCAACTGGTCGAGGGTGGACGCCTTGTCGAGGTAGTCGTCCGGGTTCGAGGAGAGGAAGAGCTGGAGGGAAGGGTCGATGCTGCCGGTGCGGTACTGGGCGCTGGCCATCGTGCCGATGCCGTCGCGCAGCTGGTTGAGCTCCTCCTGGCCGCGGGCGACCTTGTCCTGCAGGGTGGAGATCTCCTTCTGGAGCTTGTCCTGCTTCTCCTTGGCCGCGTCGTACTTCTCGGTGGCCTTCTCCGCCTCTTCGTAGAGGTTGTCGACCTTGGACTTGACCTCGTCCTTGCTCGGCTTCGCGGCGGGGGCGGCGTTGGCGGCCTGCGCGCTGATGGCCACGGCTGCTGCGGCGGCGGTGGTGAGCACGGTCACACGTGCGCGGCTCGGCTGCTTGGGTCGACGGTGGGACGCCACGGGGGCGAGCTCCTTCTTCCTCCAGCCGCCTACCGACACGCCGGCGGGCGGTGCCCCTCCACCGTCACCCACCCTTGTGAGTGATCACCCGTGCGGAGGTTCGAAGCCGACCCTAGTGACCTGACTGTGATCAGTTCAAATCCCGAGCGGGAAAATCGCCGTCACGCAACGCAGTTTTTGCACGAAACTCACGTGCAGTGATGCCGTCTTGACGCTACGTTGCCTGACGATATCCCCAATTCGGGCATGCCCGGCGGATGTTGCGCTTGGTGCGTAGGCGACCCATGGGACGATCGACGCAAGAGGTAAGCCCTGCACGGGAGTCCGTTATGACCTGGAAAGTCGCTTGAGCAGTACCGCCGACGCGACCGGGCGTGCACCTGCCCTGGCGACACCGTCGGCCACCTCGCGGTCGGTGGAGGCCACTATGACCGGTCTGCCCGGCGGCTCCGCCCGCACCAGCTGGCGGATCAACTCGTCGGCGGTGACGCCCGGTTTGGAGAACAGCACCCGCACCCCGCGCGGCGGCGCGAGCAGGACGGGCGCGGCCAGTTCGGCACCGTCGAAGACGCACGTCACCTCGGCGCCGGTCTGCGCGGCGAGCTGGGAGAGCTGCCCGAGCAGCCTGAGCCGCTGCTTCTCCAGCGGCATCTGCGGGTAACCGGTCTTGGTGACGTTGTAGCCGTCGACGACGAGGTGCGCCTGAGGAAGTGCGAGCAACTGGTCGAGGATCGCGGGATCGTTTTCGGACAGCGCACGGGCGGCGATGTCCTTCGGGGTCATCCGTCCCGGTTCCACCGCGTCCACGGTCTCGGCCGGCCGTACGGAGACCGGCGGCAGCGCCAGCTCCCGCCGCAGCCCCTGAGCGGCGTCCAGCACGGTGTCGAGGAGCAGCCGTACGCGCATGTCCTCGACACTGCGCCCTTCACGCGCCGCTCTGCGGGTGGCCTCCAGGGTGGCCTCCACCTCGCTGAGGCGCGCCTTGAGCCGCCGGGTTTCGCTCTCGGCGGCGGACACCTGCGCCTGCCCCTCGGAACGCACGGTCTCGATCTCGCCCTGGACCTTGCGCAGGGCGGCCTCCCCGCGCTTGACGTCGCTGAGGGCGGCACGCAGCTTACGGTGAAGCGATTCGGCTTCCTTGCGCGCCGACTCCAACTCCACGCGCAGCCGTTCGGTCTCGGCCCGCGTCTGGTCGCGGGCGGCCGCCAACTCGCCGCGCAGCCGCTCCAACTCGGCCCGGCTCTCCTCATCGGCGCGCTCGGCGTCCGCGCGCTGGGCCTCCTCGCCGGCCGCGGTCACCAGCTTCACCCAGCCCGCAGGGCGCAGCACGTAGGCCGCGGCCGCCACGTCGAGCGGGTCCGCGGCCGGGGGTGGTGAGCCGGAGTCGAGGGCGCCGGCGAGCTCCGGCTGGGCCTCTCTGAGCTTCTCCCCGATCCGCTGCCGGAACAGGGGATCGGTCTCCAGGGCCGCCGCCATGGCGTTGCCGGCGAACTTGGCCCGCCGGTTCGGGGTGAACCGGGCATACTGGCGCAACTGCGCGGGCAGTTCGCCGAGGGTCAGTCCGCCGAAGCCGTCGGAGACGATCTGCACGACCCGGCGGCGCACGCCGTCGGGCAGCGGACGGTCGAGCACCTCAGCGGCGCCGTCGACCGGCTCCCCGCCTGTGGTCTCCACCATCCGTCACCCCAATGCCTGTGCGAGGCCGCCACCCTCAGGAGCCGGCGCCCGGCCTGTCCACGAGTTCCACTTGATCCACGGCGTTGCACCAGCGGCAACGCACCGACTCGATGGTCTCACTGACCACGTCACGCTCCTCGACCTTCGGTTCTCCGGCCAGATCGAGGTGCACGTACTCCACGACCTTCGACGAGCGGGTGACGTCGAAACGCGTGAGGTTGCCGCAGAGCGTGCAACGCCAACGGGTCGTCTCGGTCGGCAGGGGAACCGTCATCGTGGCTGCTCTTCCTTCTTCCAGTCTCCGTGATGCGCCAGTTTCCCTGGAGCGTGTGGCTCGTAACCCTACGGCCTGGCGGGTACCCTCCGCCCGCCCGCCCATCGCGGCGAGGCACTCTGCGCGGATCGGTCCTGTTACGCCATGCTCTGTCCCATGATCGGCACCTGGAGCAGGACGGCCGCCGGAGCGCTGCGGGGACAGTCGGCGCCGGTGACCTACGGGCTGATCGCCCTGTGCTGTTTGATCTTCGTCATGGGACCGGCCGCGGGCCTGAATCCGGCGTACGGCACCGGGGACACGCTGCTGGCCGCGCAGCGGGCCTATTTCGCCCGCTGGGGCGTGGTGCCCGCGGAGCTGTTCAGCGGGGCGCCACGGGCCACGATCACCCCCGCGACGGCCCTGTTCGTGCACGGCACCTGGGTGCATCTGCTGGGCAACATGCTCTTCCTCTACATCTTCGGTGCGATGGCCGAGGAGCGGATGGGGCACGTGGAGTTCGCCCTGTTCTACCTGGGCTGTGGCTATCTGGCGCTGATCGGGTACGCGGCGGCCAATGCCGAGTCCACGCAGACGCTCGTCGGGGCCTCCGGAGCCATCTCCGCGGTCCTCGGCGCGTTCCTGTTTTTGTTCCCCAAAGCCAGGGTGACCAGTCTTTTCCCGTTCCTGCTCTTCCTGCCGCTGCGCTTCCCGGCCTGGGTGGTGCTGCCCTTCTGGGCGACCCTGCAGTGGATGGCGGCGGGCCGCGCCACCCAGGGCCCCGGGGTCGCGTACCTGGCCCACCTGGTCGGCTTCAGCCTCGGCTTCGTCTACGCATGGGTGCGCTACGGCCGTACGAGTAGGGTGAAACCCCCAGCCCAGGCCCCCGAGGGAGAACAGCAGCCGTGATCACCGCGATCGTGCTCATCAAGACCAGCGTGGACCGGATCCCCGAGATCGCCGAGTCGATCGCCGCGCTGGACTCCGTCAGCGAGGTCTTCTCCGTCACCGGCACCTACGACCTCATCGCCATGGTCCGGGTGAGGGCCCACGACGACCTCGCGGACGTCATCCCCGGCCGGATCAGCAAGATCCCCGGTGTCCTGGCCACCGACACCCATGTCGCGTTCCGCACCTACTCCCAGCACGACCTGGAGGCGGCCTTCGCGATCGGGCTGGACAACTAGACGCATCCGGCCGCCGAGGGCGGCTCGCCCCCTTCCGCCCCGGGGCGGGCGGGAGGGAGCTTGACGCCTGCGCCTCTGCCGATCAGACCGCAGGGACGCAACGGCCGTCCTCCGTGCGGTAGTTCCACTTCGCGCCGTCGCGGACGAGCTCCTTGACCGCGCGGACGAACCGCTCCACGTGCTCGTCGGGAGTGCCCGCGCCGAAGCTGACGCGGATCGCGTTCAGCGACTTCTCGCCGGGCGCGGCCTCGGGGGCGCCGCACTCGCCCTGGGTCTGTGGGTCGCTGCCCAGCAGGGTGCGCACCAGCGGATGGGCGCAGAACAGGCCGTCGCGGACGCCGATGCCGTACTCCGCGGAGAGAGCGGCGGCGAAGTGGGAGCTGTTCCAGCCCTCGACCACGAAGGAGATGACGCCGACGCGGGGCGCGTCGGCGCCGAAGAGGGAGAGCACCTTCACCTCGGGGACCTCGGCGAGCCCTTCCCTGACCTTCCCGATCAGGTACTGCTCACGGGCGACGAGCGTGTCGAAGCCGGCCTCGGTGAGGACCTTGCACGCGGAGGCGATGGAATAGGCACCGATGACGTTGGGCGAGCCCGCCTCGTGCCGGGCGGCGGTCTCGTGCCACTCGACGTCCACTCCCCCGTCGGTGCGCCGGGCGACCTTGCGACTGGCTCCGCCGCCCGCGAGGTAGGGCTCGGCCCCGCGCAGCCAGTCGGCGCGGCCTGCCAGGACGCCGGAGCCGAAGGGGGCGTACAGCTTGTGGCCGGAGAAGGCGACCCAGTCGACGTCGAGGTCCTTGACCGACACCGGGTGGTGCGGGGCCAGCTGGGCGGCATCCAGGACGATACGCGCGCCGTGCGCGTGGGCGGCCGCCGCCAGCTCACGCACGGGCCACAGCTCACCCGTGACGTTGGAGGCGCCCGTGACGCAGACGAGTGCCGGGCCGTGGGGGTCCCGGTCCGCGAGGGCGCACTCCAGGGTCCGGGCGGCCTCCTGCGGGGTGCGCGGGGCGTTGAGGTAGGTGACGCGGGCGCCGCGCCAGGGCAGCAGCGAGGCGTGGTGCTCGGTCTCGAAGACGAAGACCTGGCAGTCGGCCGGGAGGGTGGCGGCGAGGAGGTTGAGCGAGTCGGTGGTCGACCGGGTGAAGATCACCTGGTCGTCTTCGCGGCAGTCGAGGAACCCGCCGACGGTCCGGCGGGCGTTCTCGAAGAGGTCCGTGGACAACTGCGACAGGTACCCGGCGCCGCGGTGGACGCTGCCGTAGTACGGCGCGTACGCCGCCACGTCGTCCCAGACCCGCTGGAGCGCCGGGGCGCTGGCCGCGTAGTCGAGCGCGGCGTAGGTGACTTCGCCGCCCGTGACGAGCGGGACGGTGACATCCCGGCCCAGGACGGGCAGCGGGGCACAAACGGACTGGTCGGCGGCAACGGTGGAGACGGACATGGGTGCACTCCCGTGAAAGCAGGCAGAGTCGCCGTGCCGGACGGCGCGCACAACCGTGCGCGGCTGCGTCAACAGCACGCGAAAGGGTGAAAAGGGGTGAAAGGGCGATGCGGAGGCGGGGCTCTGCGGCCCTATCGCATTCGCTTGCTCACGGAAGGCTCCCTCGAACGACCAGGACCCCTGGAAGTGCGCTTGATCACAAGCGGGAGGGGTCCGCGCTTGCCGCGAACCTCGCTGCCCACGGCCTGGTCTTCACCCGGGGCACCCCGCCACGGACGGAGGGTTGCCGGACAGCCGACCGGGGCCGAATGGCTGTCGCTCATGACCTGGGAAGGACAGTAAGCGGGTTGATCGCTTGGCCGCAACTGCTGTCCGGATGCCGGGATGCACAGAGGGTTACGAGGGCTCGGAGCCGATGCGGTGCCGCCCGCCGGGGCAACGTACGGGCGGGCGGCACAGGCAACGGCATACCGCTAGGCGTGGCTCGCGGACACCCACCGGTCCAGCGTGCGCTTCGCGGCCCCCGAGTCGATCGCCTCCGCGGCCCTTTCCATACCGGCCCGGATCTGGTCCGCCAGCGTCCCGGATCCCGGTTCCAGCGCCACCAGCGCCGCCGCCGAGTTCAGCAGCACGGCGTCCCGTACGGGCCCCGTCTCGCCCTCGAGCAGCCGTCGTGCGACCTCGGCGTTGTAGGAGGCGTCAGCGCCCCGCAGCGCCTCCACCGGCACCAGCTCCAGGCCGACGTCCCGCGGGTCGAAGGACTCCTCGGTCACCTTGCCGTCGCGGACCACCCACACCCGGGACGTCGACGTCGTCGTCAGCTCGTCCAGGCCGTCGTCGCCCCGGAAGACCAGGGACGAGTTCCCGCGCTTCGCGAAGACTCCCGCCACGATCGGCGCCATCCGCGCATCCGCGACGCCCACCGCCTGCGCCCTCACCTTCGCCGGGTTCGTCAGCGGGCCCAGGACATTGAACGTCGTACGGATGCCCAGCTGGCCGCGCGCCGCGGCCACGTGCCGCAGCGCCGGGTGGAACTTCACCGCGAAGCAGAAGGTGATCCCGGCCTCCTCGGCCACTTCGGCCACCCGCTGCACCGTGAGCTCCAGATCGACCCCGAGCTTCTCCAGCACATCCGATGCCCCGGAGGCGGACGAGGCGGCCCGGTTGCCGTGCTTGACGACCTTCGCGCCCGTTCCGGCGACGACGATCGAGGACATCGTGGAGATGTTCACCGTCTTGGCGCCGTCGCCGCCCGTACCGACGATGTCGACCGTCGGTCCGGGGACCTCGATGACGTTCGCGTGCTCGTACATCGCCCGGACGAGCCCTGTGATCTCCTCGACGGTCTCGCCCTTGGCGCGCAGCGCCACCGCGAACCCGGCGATCTGCGCGTCGGTCGCCTCGCCGCGCATGATCCGGTCCATCGCCCACGCCGTCGCGTCGGCACTCTGGTCACGGCCCTCCAACAGGGCGTTCAGGACCGCGGGCCAGGAACGGCCCGCCGCGGTGTCGCCTCCAGCGGGGGTCACAGCGCTCATCAGCCGCTCCTGGGTCGGTGTCCCGGACGGGACGCACGTGTCGGACAGGTCCACCCTATCCAGCGCCGGGCACGGCAAAGGGCCCGGTCCATGCAATGGACGGGGCCCTTCGACCGTGGCGTGGCGCGCGCAGCGATCAGTGGTGGCCGTGGCCGCTCGTGATCTCCTTGTACTCCTCGACCGTGGGCTTGGGGATCTGGTTGGTGTCCCCGTAGTAGCCGTAGCTGAGCTTGGAGCGCAGCTTGTCCGTGGCCTTGATCTTCCGCTCGACCCCGTTCTCGTCGACCGTCGGGCCGATCTCGGCCGGCTTGTACTGCTCATGCGCCGTGAGCGTGTGCAGCTGCTCCTGGCTGAGCGGCTCGTGCACCTCGATGAACTCACCGTGCGGCAGTCGCTTGATGATGCCCGACTCACGGCCGTGCAGCACCTTGTCGCGGTCCCGGCGCTGGAGGCCGAGGCAGATCCGCTTGGTCACGACGAACACGAGCACCGGCATCACGAAGAAGGCGACGCGGACGAACCAGGTGATCGCGTTGATCGACAGGTGGAAGTGCGTGGCCCAGATGTCGTTGCCGCCGCCCATCAGCAGGACGAAGTACCAGGCGATCCACGCGGCACCGAAGGCCGTACGCGTCGGCGCGTTGCGCGGCCGGTCCAGGATGTGGTGCTCGCGCTTGTCGCCGGTGACCCAGGACTCGATGAACGGGTAGACCGCGATGGCGACCAGGACCAGCGGGAAGATCACCAGCGGGATGAACACACCCAGGACGAGCGTGTGACCCCAGACGTTGACCTCCCAGCCCGGCATCGTGCGGATCAGACCCTCGGAGAAGCCCATGTACCAGTCGGGCTGGGCACCCGTGGACACCTGGTCCGGACGGTAGGGGCCGAAGACCCAGATCGGGTTGATCGTGGCGATGGCCGCGATGGCCGCGATGACACCGAAGACCAGGAAGAAGAAGCCTCCGGCCTTGGCCATGTACACCGGCAGCAGCGGCATGCCGACGACGTTGTTGTTCGTCTTTCCGGGACCCGCGAACTGCGTGTGCTTGTGGTAGATGACCAGGATCAGGTGGCCCACCACCAGACCGAGCATGATGCCCGGCAGCAGCAGGATGTGGATCGAGTAGAAGCGGGCCACGAAGTCGCCGCCCGGGAACTGACCGCCGAAGAGGAAGAACGACAGGTACGTGCCGACGATCGGCACGGACAGGATCGCGCCCTCCATGAAGCGGACACCGGTGCCGGAGAGCAGGTCGTCCGGGAGCGAGTAACCGGTGAAGCCGGTGAACATGCCCAGGACGAACAGCAGGAAGCCGAACAGCCAGTTGATCTCACGCGGCTTGCGGAACGCGCCCGTGAAGAACACGCGCATCATGTGCACGAACATGCCGGCGAGGAAGATCAGCGCAGCCCAGTGGTGGATCTGCCGGATGAGCAGACCGCCACGCACATCGAAGCTGATGTGCATCGTGGAGTTGAAGGCCTCGCTCATCATCTGACCCTGCAGCGGCACATAGCTGCCGTGGTACGCCACCTCGTTCATCGACGGGTGGAAGAACAGCGTCAGATACACACCCGTGAGGATGATGACGATGAAGCTGTAGAGGCAGACCTCGCCCAACATGAACGACCAGTGGTCGGGGAAGATCTTGCGCATGTTGGACTTGGCCAGGGAGTAGATCCCCAGGCGGCCGTCGGCCCAGTCCGCGAGGCGCTCGCCGGCCGGTGCCCGTCCGCGCGAGCCGCCCGCCGCGTCGGCGGCAGATGGGTTCGTGTTGCTCGGTGTAGTACTCATCCGCGCTCCCAGAAAGCAGGACCGACGGGCTCTTCGAAGTCGCCGAGCGCCTCGAGGTAGCCGTCCGCGTTGACGCCGATGCGCAGCTGCGGCAGGGCGTGACCGGCCGGGCCGAAGATGACCCGGGCACCGTCGGAGAGGTCGAAGGTGGACTGGTGGCACGGGCAGAGGACGTGGTGCGTCTGCTGCTCGTACAGGGAGATCGGGCAACCGACGTGGGTGCAGATCTTCGAGTAGGCCACGATGCCCTCGTGGGACCACTCGAGTTCCTTCTTGTCCTTGATGTTCTCCGGCTGCAGCCGGACGATCATCAGGGCGGCCTTGGCGATCTGTACCTGGAAGTCCTCGTCGGTCTCCTCCAGGCCTTCGGGCTTGGCGAAGGTGAGGGAGCCGACCGCGACGTCGGCGGGACGCAGCGGCTCGTTCGTGTTCATGTTGACGAGGAGCTTGCCCTTGGACCAGAGCGTGTGACGCAGCGAGGTGCCGGGCAGCGTGCCCAGGTCGCGCAGCAGCACGACTCCGGAGAGCGGGAACAGGGCCAGCGCGCCGAACATCGTGTTGCGGATCAGCTTGCGACGGCCGAGCGCGGACTCCTTGGCACCCTGCTGGAAGTCGGCGAGGACCTTCGCCTTGACCTCCGGGGGCGCCTCGATCGGGTGACGCTCGTCGGCGATCTCCACGTCGGACATCAGGGTGCGGGCCCAGTGGACCGCGCCCGCGCCGATCGCGAACAGCGCCACGCCCAGCGTCAGGCCCAGCGCGAAGTTCAACGCGCTGATGTGCCCGATCGGAAAGACGTAGATCGACTTGTCGTTCGGGATCGTGACGTACGAGGCGATGAAGCCGACGGTGGCCAGCATCGACACGGTGAACAGCAGGGCGACCGTGCGCTCTGAACGCTTGGCGGCCCGCTCGTCGATGTCCTGGATGCGGTGCTCGTGGGGCGGCAGTCCCGGGTCGGCGAACGGGTTCACCTCGTCCGCCACCGTCACTGCGCCGTGCGCGGTGTCCTGCTCAGCAGGCAGGTTCTCTTCTGGAATGTCGTGGCTACTCATGACTTCTTGGCCTTTGCGGTCCGAGCGGCGACCCAGACGGCGACCGCGATCAGCGCGCCCAAGCCGAAGATCCAGGCGAACAGGCCCTCGGAGACCGGTCCGAGACCGCCCAGTTCGAGGCCACCGGGGCTCTCGGTCTGGTCACCGTTGACCGCGTTGAGGTACGCGATGATGTCCTTCTTGTTCTGCTGCGACAGCGTCGTGTCGGGGAAGGACGGCATGTTCTGCGGGCCGGTCTGCATGGCCTCGTAGATGTGCTTCGGGTCGACACCCTCCAGGCTCGGCGCGTACTTGCCGTGCGTCAGCGCGCCGCCCTTGCCGCCGGTGTTGTGGCACTGAGCGCAGTTGGTACGGAAGAGCTCACCACCGCGGGCGATGTCGGCGCCCTGAGGGCCGTATTCGTTCTCCGTCGGTACGGCCGGGCCGGCGCCGAGGGAGGCGATGTACGCCGCGAGCTGGTCGATCTGGGCCTGCGTGTAGATGTTCTTCTTCCGCGGCACCTGGGGGCCCTGCGAGGTGGCGGCGGGCATACGACCGGTGCCGACCTGGAAGTCGACGGCCGCCGCACCGACGCCCACCAGGCTCGGGCCGTCGGAAGAGCCCTGACCGCCGGTGCCGTGGCAGCTGGCACAGCCCACCTGGTAGAGCTTCTTGCCCTCCTCGATGGCGAGGGACTGGGCGGTGTCATCGGCCTGTGCCTTCTCGGCGGGCGCGAACGCGGCGTACAGCCCCCCGGAGAGCGTCAGCGCGATGAGTAGGACGACGAGCGCCGCCATCGGATGGCGTCGTCGTGCGGAGAGCTTTTTCACGGATTACCCCGGTGTCAGGATCTTCTGCGTCGATGCTTCTGGAAATGGATCGGATCGTCGCGGGCGATCGGTTCTCCCCGATCGGGTGACCGTCCGCCGCGACCGACGGCCGACTACTTGATCATGTAGATCGTGGCGAAGAGGCCGATCCAGACGACATCGACGAAGTGCCAGTAGTAGGACACGACGATGGCGGCGGTCGCCTGCTCGTGGGTGAACCTGCGCGCCGCGTAGGTGCGGCCGAGGACCAGCAGGAAGGCGATCAGACCACCCGTCACGTGCAGGCCGTGGAAGCCGGTGGTCAGGTAGAACACCGAGCCGTACGGGTCCGAGGAGAGCGAGAGGCCGTCCTTCTTCACCAGCTCGGTGTACTCGAAGATCTGTCCGCCGACGAAGATCGAACCCATGATGAAGGTGACGATGAACCAGCCCCGGAGCTTCTTCACGTCACCGCGCTCGGCCGCGAACACGCCGAGCTGGCAGGTGAGGGAGGAGAGCACCAGGATCGTGGTGTTCGTCGCCGAGAACGGGAAGTTGAGATGGCTGGCCATCTCCTTCCAGTGAGTCGGCCCGGTCACCGATCGCAGGGTGAAGTACATCGCGAAGAGGGCCGCGAAGAACATCAGCTCGGAACTCAGCCAGATGATGGTTCCGACGCTGGTGAGGTTCGGCCGGTTGACCGACGGGTGCGCGTGCCCGGTTTCTACTGTCGTTGCTGTCGCCACGACCGACATTATGTCGGTCGCTTATCCCGCCCTCACCCCGGGGGGTGCCGTTCGGAGGGTCCATGGCGTGTGTACTGCCCGTATGGCCCATCGAAGCCGTGTCCGAACCGCTGTTGAGCACGTGTTCAAGGGAGTAGCATCCGCCCCAACGGTCCGTTCCGTACGACGCTGACGTCCCGGAGGAAGCATGCAGCCGACCGCCACGGTGCTGGTGTACAGCGACGACTCCAACACGCGCGAGCAGGTCCGGCTCGCGGCCGGGCGCAGGCCGGCCCCGGACGTTCCCGAGGTCCGGTTCGTGGAGTGCGCGACTCCGGACGCCGTCATCAAGGAACTGGACCGGGGCGGCATCGACGTGTGCGTCCTGGACGGCGAGGCCGTGCCGATGGGCGGGATGGGCGTCTGCCGGCAGATCAAGGACGAGATCTTCAACTGCCCGCCGGTGCTGTTGCTGATCGCGCGGCCGCAGGATGCGTGGCTGGCCACGTGGAGCCGGGCCGACGCCGCTGTGGCGTTGCCGGTGGAGCCGGTGGAGTTCGCCTCCGCTTTGGCTGCGCTGTTGCGCCGTAAGGCCCTTGTCGGCGCCTGAGAGCCCGGTCTGACAGGTTCCGAGGCCGGCTACGGCTACAGGTCCATGGTGGCTTCCCCGCGCCCCTGAGGGGCGCGGGCGCCCCCCTTCACGCAGACTCCGGGCGCAGTCGTGCGCTGTCCTGGGGACTCCGGCCGTCGGGTGTGCCCGCGACGAGGGCGCTGCCCTTGCGCCACTTCGCCCAGTCGACGTTCCAGTCGCCGAAGCCGTTGCCGAACGGTTCCATCTGCTTGCCGTAGGAGTTGACGACCTTGACGATGTCGCCGTCCCGTACGGTGTTGAAGAACCACCTGGCGTACGAGTTGCTCATGCCGGTGCAGCCGTGGCTGACGTTGGCGTACCCCTGTTGTCCGACGGACCAGGGCGCTGCGTGCACGTACTCGCCGCTCCAGGTGACCTGGGCCGCCCAGTAGACGTTCAGGTCGTAGGAGTCGCTTGAGTTCTGCGAGATGCCGATCGTGGTCCCGCGCATCCGTACGAAGTACTGCTTGCCCAGCACCACCTTGACTCCGTTGCGCGTCTCGTACCCGCGCTTGCCGGTCGTGATGGGTATCCGATTTATCACCTCGTCGTTCTTGTAGACCGTCATCTGGTGCGAGGCCGCGTCGGTGAGGGCGACTATGCGGTCGCCCGTGGTGAGCTTCACGGACTTCGTCTCGCCGCCCCAGAGGCGGTCCGCGACCTTCACGCCCGAGAGGTCGCTGTGGGCCGTGATGGTGGCGTGCACGGGCCAGTACTCCTGGGGGCGGTAGTGCAGCGTCTTGTCGTCCACCCAGTACCAGGAGCCCTGGACCGCGGGTACGGAGTCCACCTTGAGGGCACGCTCGACGATGGCCCGGGACGTCTTGTCCTTGACGGGCTCGCTGAGTTCGGCGGTGACGGGCTGACCGACGCCGTAGGTCCCGCTGTCGGGGCCGAAGGTGACGTTCAGCTTCTTGCTCTTGGGGGTTCCGGTGTCGAACTCGATGACTTTGCGGCCGGGTGCGCCGTCCTCGTCCTCCGTGCTCACCCGGACCGTGTAGTGGGTGCCTGCGGCCAGCGGTGAGGTGCTGTGCCAGCGGCTGCCGTCGGCGGAGAGCTCACCGGCCACGTAGCGTCCCCGGGCGTCGGTGGCAGTGACGTCCGTGATGCGCCCGTCCTCATCCGAGGCGGTGATCTCCAGGGGCTTGTCGGGGTCGACCTTCTTGTCGTTGCCGGCAGGCGCGTTGTACGCGATCTCGTCCGTCGCGTCGTACGGATTCGCTGAGAGCGGGTTCTCGCCCGACCCACAGGCGACCAGGCCGGTGCCGAGGGCGAGCACCAGAAAGGTGCAACCGACGACCGTGCGGTGTCGCGGGCGCGCGCTCCGGAAGAACACTGAGTGGCTCATGACCTCACGCTATGGACGTCTGTCAACTATGGCGCGCCGAGAGATCCGTGCGAGGGACGTGGCGCATGGCAAAAGAGGGAACCCGGACGCTCCTGACGGAGTGTCCGGGTTCCCGTGCGCTCGGCGCGTGTTACTGGGTGCGGTTCTCGCCGCGGTAGTACTCGAAGACCCAGCCCCACAGCCCCACCAGGACCAGCGGGGCCGAGAAGTACAGCAGCCACCAGCCGATCGCGATGCTCAGGAAGGCGAGCGCGCCACCGACACCGAGGGCGAGCGGCTGCCAGCTGTGCGGGCTGAAGAAGCCGATCTCACCGGCGTCGTCGGCGACGTCGGCCTCCTTGTTGTCCTGGGCGCCCGTGTCGACCCGCCGGGCCGTGAAGGCCAGGTAGTAGCCGATCATGATGCTCAGGCCGAAGGCCAGGAAGAGCGCGGTGGTACCGGCGGGCTCCTTCGACCACACGCCATAGATGATGGCCATGGCCAGGATGAAGACGGCCAGCCAGATGAACATCTTGCCCTGGATCTTCACTTGCCGGCCTCCTTGCCACCGGAGACGGCCTTGCTACCGGCACCCGCGTGCTCGAGCTGCTCGAGCGCGGCGATCTCCGGGTGGTGCAGGTCGAAGGCGGGGGATTCGGAGCGGATCCGCGGCAGCGTGAGGAAGTTGTGCCGCGGCGGCGGGCAGGAGGTCGCCCACTCGAGCGAACGGCCGTAGCCCCAGGGGTCGTCGACCTCGACCTTCTTGCCGTACTTTGCCGTCTTCCACACGTTGTAGAGGAACGGCAGTATCGACAGGCCGAGCAGGAACGAGGAGATCGTCGAGATCGTGTTCAGCGCGGTGAATCCGTCGGCCGCGAGGTAGTCCGCGTAACGCCGCGGCATGCCCTCGGCACCCAGCCAGTGCTGCACCAGGAAGGTGCCGTGGAAGCCGATGAACAGCGTCCAGAAGGTGATCTTGCCGAGCCGCTCGTCGAGCATCTTGCCCGTCATCTTCGGCCACCAGAAGTGGAATCCGGAGAACATCGCGAAGACGACCGTACCGAACACCACGTAGTGGAAGTGCGCCACCACGAAGTACGAGTCCGAGATGTGGAAGTCCATCGGCGGCGAGGCCAGGATGACGCCGGTCAGACCACCGAACGTGAAGGTGATCAGGAAGCCGGTCGCCCAGAGCATCGGTGTCTCGAAGGACAGCGAGCCCTTCCACATCGTTCCGATCCAGTTGAAGAACTTCACACCGGTGGGGACGGCGATGAGGAACGTCATGAAGGAGAAGAACGGGAGCAGTACTCCACCGGTGACGTACATGTGGTGCGCCCACACCGTCACGGAGAGGCCGGCGATGGCGATCGTGGCGCCGATGAGGCCCATGTAGCCGAACATCGGCTTACGGCTGAAGACGGGGATGACCTCGGAAATGATGCCGAAGAACGGTAGCGCGATGATGTACACCTCTGGATGGCCGAAGAACCAGAAGAGGTGTTGCCACAACAGGGCGCCGCCGTTGGCCGCGTCGAAGACGTGGGCACCGAACTTGCGGTCCGCCTCCAGGGCGAACAGCGCGGCCGCGAGGACCGGGAAGGCCAGCAGGACGAGCACAGCGGTCAGCAGCACGTTCCACACGAAGATCGGCATGCGGAACATGGTCATGCCGGGTGCGCGCATGCAGATGATCGTGGTGATGAAGTTGACCGCGCCGAGGATGGTGCCGAAGCCGGAGAAGGCCAGACCCATGATCCACATGTCGGCGCCGATGCCAGGCGAGCGGACCGCGTCCGACAGCGGGCTGTAGGCGAACCAGCCGAAGTCGGCCGCGCCCTGCGGGGTGAGGAAACCGCCGACCGCGATGGTCGAGCCGAACAGGTACAGCCAGTAGGCGAACATGTTCAGCCGCGGGAACGCCACGTCGGGCGCGCCGATCTGCAGCGGCATGATCCAGTTCGTGAAGCCGGCGAACAGCGGCGTCGCGAACATCAGCAGCATGATCGTGCCGTGCATCGTGAACGCCTGGTTGAACTGCTCGTTCGACATGATCTGCAGGCCCGGACGGGCCAGCTCGGCGCGCATGAGCAGGGCCATGACGCCGCCGATGAGGAAGAACGCGAACGACGTGACCAGATACAGCGTGCCGATCGTCTTGTGGTCGGTCGTGGTCAGCCACTTGACGACGACGTTGCCGGGTCGCCTGCGCCGGACCGGCAGCTCGTTCTCGTACGAGTCCTCAGCTGCGGCGGCACCCTGGGGTTCGTTGAGGATGCTCACAGGTTGTTCGTCTCCCGGTTCTTCTCGTGGCTCGTCTGCGCGATGCCGGCGGGAATGTAACCGGTCTGCCCCTTCTTGGCGAGGTCCTTGAGGTGCTGCTCGTAGCGGTCCGGGGAGACGACCTTCACGTTGAACAGCATCCGGGAGTGGTCGACGCCGCAGAGCTCGGCGCACTTGCCCCTGAAGGTGCCCTCCTGGTTGGGGGTCACCTGGAAGGCGTTGGTGTGGCCCGGGATGACGTCCATCTTCATCAGGAACGGCACCACCCAGAAGGAGTGGATGACGTCACGCGAGGTGAGGACGAAGCGGACCGTCTTGCCCTTGGGGAGCCAGAGGGTCGGGCCGGGGTTGCCGTTCTGCGGGTTCCGCGTGGCGGGAGTACCGAAGTCGTAGACGCCGCCGGCGTTCGCCGGGAAGTCGTTCTTGTACCGGTCCGGAATCGCGTTCAGGTTCGGATCGGTCTTCGCGTCTCCCGTCACCCCGGCGACCGGGGTGACGTAGTTGAAGCCCCAGCTCCACTGGTAGCCCACCACGTTGACGGTGACGTCGGGCTTCTTGGAGAGGTCGAGGAGCTTCGACTCGTCGCGGGCCGTGAAGTAGAACAGCACCGAGACGATGACGAGCGGGACCACCGTGTACAGCGCCTCGATCGGCATGTTGTACCGGGTCTGCGGGGGAACCTCGACCTTGGTGCGGCTGCGCCGGTGGAACATGGCGCTCCACAGGATCAGGCCCCACACCAGCACGCCGACGGCGAGCGCGGCAGCCCAGGAGCCCTGCCACAGGGAGAGGATCCGAGGAGCCTCTTCCGTGGTCGGGGTGGGCATACCAAGGCGGGGGAAGTCCTTGTATGTGCAACCGGTTGCGGTCGCCAGGACCAGGCCCGCGGTCAGTGCCTGCAGCAGCTTCCGCCGCATCGGGCGCCGCGGCGAGCGGTCGGAGCCGTTGGGACTCACGTAGCGCCTTCCCGAGAGTCTCGCCCGCGCGGTTGGCTGCGGCCTTCTCGCTGGTCGGTCGCCGCCCTGCGTCGGGCAGGGGTTTGGATGTTTATGCGGACCAAACCCTACTGGACGCTATTTGGGGTCGCGCGGGGAGGGTGCCATACGCGCCGCGGGTCACCCCGAAGGAGGGGATGACCGGGCTGCCGCCTGCTTTCTGACGGGGGGTTGGGGCGACCGGCGACTCGGGTGGATCTCTTCCAGGAGCGGCTGCGGGTTCGTTGTCGTTGATCGTGCCCACCCGACGGAAGCGCACGTCGACACTGTTCCGCGCCCCTTCGGGGCGATTAGCGTGGCTGTGTGGCTTACTTCGATGCGGCTTCCGCTGCTCCCCTGCATCCCGTTGCCCGGCAGGCCCTGGCAGCCTCGCTCGACGAGGGGTGGGCCGATCCCGCCCGGCTGTACCGCGAGGGCCGGCGGGCCCGGCTCCTGCTGGACGCGGCACGCGAGGCGGCCGCCGAGGCCGTGGGCTGCCGCCCGGACGAGCTGGTGTTCACCGCGTCCGGTACCCGGGCGGTGCACTCCGGTGTCGAGGGGGCACTGGCGGGCCGCCGCCGGGTGGGACGCCACCTGATCGTGTCAGCGGTCGAACACTCCTCCGTGCTCCATTCGGCGGAGGCGTTCGAGGGAAACGGAGGCACGGTGACGCGGGTGTCGGTCTCCCGCGGGGGCACGGTCACCCCTGAGGCGTACGAGGCAGCGCTGCGCCGGGACACCGCGCTGGCCTGCCTCCAGTCGGCCAACCACGAGGTCGGAACGGTTCAGCCGGTGGCCGAGGTGGCCGCGGTGTGCCGTGCCGCCGGGGTACCGCTGCTGGTGGACGCTGCGCAGTCGCTGGGCTGGGGTCCGGTCGAGGGCGACTGGTCGGTGCTGACGGCCAGTGCCCATAAATGGGGCGGACCGTCGGGTGTCGGCCTTCTCGTCGTGCGCAAGGGGACGCGGTTCGCGCCTCAAGGGCCGGTGGACGAACGGGAGTCGGGGCGGGCGGCCGGGTTCGAGAACATCCCGGCGATCGTGGCGGCCGCGGCGTCCCTGCGGGCGGTGCGGGCGGACGCGGCCGAGGAGTCGGTACGGCTGCGGGAGCTGACGGAGCGGATCCGGGCGCGGGTGCCGGAGCTGGTCGCCGATGTGGAGGTGGTGGGCGACCCGGACCGCCGACTGCCCGGGATCGTCACCTTCTCCTGTCTCTATGTCGACGGGGAGACATTGCTGCACGAGCTGGACCGTGCGGGTTTCTCGGTCTCGTCCGGATCGTCCTGCACGAGCAGCACGCTGACGCCGAGCCATGTACTCAAGGCGATGGGAGTGCTCAGCGAGGGCAACGTCCGGGTCTCGCTGCCGACCGGGACGCCGGCCGAGGAGGTCGACCGGTTCCTTTCGGTGCTGCCCGGCGCGGTGTCGGCGGTGCGCCAGAAGCTGGGCGCGCCGTCCCCGCGGACCGCCGCGCATCAGGACGCCCTCGTCGTCGACGCCCTCGGCAAACGCTGCCCGATCCCGGTGATCGAGCTGGCCAAGGTCATCGAGGACGTCCCGGTGGGCGGTACGGTGCGCGTCCTCTCGGACGACGAGGCGGCGCGTCTCGACATCCCCGCGTGGTGCGAGATGCGGGAGCAGGAGTACGTAGGGGAGGAGCCGGCGGAGCGGGGCTCCGCCTATGTGGTCCGCCGGCTTTCCTAGTTACCGGGACGCCGCCCGCCCCGGTGTCAGACCAGGTGCTCCTGGACCTCCATCGCCGCCTCGTCGCCGTACGCCTTGGTGAAGCGGTCCATGAAGTGGGCGCGGCGCAGCTGGTACTCCTGGGTGCCCAGCGTCTCGATGACCAGGGTCGCGAGCATGCAGCCGACCTGGGCCGCGCGCTCCAGCGGGACTCCCCAGGCCAGGGCCGAGAGGAAGCCGGCGCGGAAGGCGTCGCCGACACCCGTCGGGTCGACCTTCGCCGTCTCCTCGGGAACACCCACCTCGATCGGGTCCGCGCCGGACCGCTCGATGCGCACCCCCCGCGAGCCGAGCGTGGTCACGCGGTGGCCCACCCTGGCCAGGATCTCGGCGTCGCTCCAGCCCGTCTTGGTCTCGATGAGCCCCTTCTCGTACTCGTTGGAGAAGAGGAAGGTCGCCCCGTCCAGCAGTATCCGGATCTCGTCACCGTTCATGCGCGCGATCTGCTGCGAGAAGTCGGCGGCGAACGGGATGGACCGGGTGCGGCACTCCTCCGTGTGGCGCAGCATCGCCTCCGGGTCGTCGGCACCGATCAGCACCAGGTCGAGGCCGCCCACCCGGTCGGCGACCGTCTTGAGCTCGATGAGCCGGGCCTCGCTCATGGCACCGGTGTAGAAGGAGCCGATCTGGTTGTGGTCGGCGTCGGTGGTGCACACGAAGCGGGCGGTGTGCTGGGTCTCGGAGATGCGTACGGAGGCCGTGTCCACTCCGTGCCGGTCCAGCCACGCCCGGTACTCGTCGAAGTCCGACCCCGCCGCGCCGACCAGGATCGGCCGGGTGCCGAGCTGCCCCATCCCGAAGGCGATGTTCGCGCCCACCCCGCCACGGCGTACGTCGAGACGGTCGACCAGGAAGGAGAGGGAGACGGTGTGCAGCTGGTCCGCGACGAGCTGGTCGGCGAAACGGCCGGGGAAGGTCATGAGGTGGTCGGTGGCGATGGAGCCGGTGACTGCGATACGCACGGCGAGGACACGCTCCTGTGGAGGAGGGGATTGACGGTTCACGCTACCCGGTCGGCCGGTCCCTCTGAAGCGGGCAAAACTACCCGATAGTAGATCTTTCTTCGTGGGCGCGACCGTGCCTACGGTTCCCCTATGACGAAGATCGAGGTTCAGGGCACCGCCCCGCTCGACCTGGAAGGCGACCTGGCGTCGCTTCCCGGCGAGAGCGCCCGTATGGCTCCACACTGGGCCGGACCGGCGAAGACCGCTCCTTCACCCGTCTCTCCGTCCCTGATCCACGGGGTCAGCGTGCCGCCCGCCTCGGCCCGCCTCCTGGACGCGATGTACGACTACGGGGACTGACCGGGCGCTCTCGCGCACCGGGCGCGCCGCTCGGGAACCGGGCGCTCCCGGGAACCGTGCGCTCCCCCGCTGCGTCCCATCGCCGTCCCCCGTACAGGGGAGGCGGTGTACGACCTTCCTGTGGCCGTTTGCGGCACGGCGAGGTCTCCTGGGACAGCAGTGCAGCCGAAGGAGCGATGCGGTGAACACCGAGCGACCCGACGACGCGAGTGACGGCACCGAAGTCACCGAGGACGCGGAGGAAACCGCTCCGCGCCGGCGACGCTCCCCGGCGGTCGTCGCCTCGGTCGCGGCCGCGGTCCTGCTCCTCGCAGGCGGCGGGGCGTATCTCGCCGCCACCGCGTCCGGCGGATCGGGCGGCTCCGCGACACCGGGCGGGGACGCCACTCCCCCGGCGCTGGCCCTCGACGGGTACAGCGAGGGCGGCGGCACCTCCGGCATCGCGGTGGGCGAGCCCGATCCGTACGGCACGACGTACACCGCACAGGGCAAGCTGCCCGACGGCCCGAAGTCGGCGCCCGTGTACTGGGCGAAGCACACGGTGACACAGGACGAGGTGGCCCGGCTGGCCGAGGCGCTGAACGTGAGCGGCACTCCGAAGCTGGTCGCCGGGGCCTGGACGGTCGGGAGCACGAAGGACGGTTCGGGGCCGGTCCTGCAGGTGAACAGGCAGGCGCCGGGGGCTTGGACGTTCAGCCGGTACGCGCCCAGGTCCGACAACCTCTGCAAGAGCGCCACGGTGTGCGTGTCCGCCGAAAGCACCCCCGGTCCGGTGAGCGAGGCCGCCGCCAAGAAGGCCGCCGCGCCGGTGCTGAAGGCACTGGGACAGGACGACGCCCAGCTCGACGCGCGCGGGCTCATGGGCTCGGTCCGCGTGGTGAACGCCGATCCGAAGGTCGGCGGGCTGCCCACGTACGGCTGGTCGACCGGCCTCCAGATCGCCGCGGACGGCCAGGTGACGGGCGGCAGCGGAAACCTCGATACGCCGGTCGAGGGCGCCACCTATCCCGTCATCGGCGCCAAGAAGACGCTGGATCTGATGAACGGCGCGACCACGTCGTACGGCCGCAAGGGCATCGGCGGCTGCGCCAGCCCGGTGCCGCTGAAGGACCGGGACGAGACGCCCTGCAAGACGTCCACCGTGCTGCCGAAACGGGCGTCGGCGTCCGTGGAGGAGGCGGTGTTCGGGCTGGCCGTGCACTCCATGGACGGAAAGCCGGTACTGGTGCCGTCGTGGCTGTTCGAGGTGCGGCCGGCGGGTGCCGGGGACGACTTCACGGTGACGCATCCGGCGGTCGACCCGCAGTATCTGACCGCGCCGCAGCCGCCTGGACAGCCGAGCGAGACCGCGAGCCCGGGCACGAGCGGGCCCAGCGACCAGCCCTCGTCGGCGCCGACGAAGCGTGATGTGAAGGTCATGGGCTACACCGCGGAAGGCAGGGACCTCACCATCGCCTACGAGGGCGGGGTGTGCGCCGACTACGCGGCGTCCGTGAGCGAGGGCTCCGGCAAGGTGGCCGTGACGGTGACCGAGACGCCCTGGCAGGGCAAGGTTTGCATCATGATCGCCAAGATCTACCACGAGACCCTGCATCTGAAGGCGCCGCTCGGTGACCGCGAGGTGGTGGGCTCGGACGGCAAGGCGATCCCGAAGGAGACGGCCGGCACGCTGCCGAAGGCGTCCTCCGGCGGGTCGGCGTCGACGCAGTCGCGGTAGAGCGGCCGGCGGATACGCGAAGGCGGCGTCCCCTTGAGGGAACGCCGCCTTCGTACGCCCACCGGTCACCGGTTGGTGCCGGGTGCTCAGCTGAAGGAGTCGCCGCAGGCGCAGGAGCCCGTCGCGTTCGGGTTGTCGATGGTGAAGCCCTGCTTCTCGATGGTGTCGACGAAGTCGATGGTGGCGCCGCCCAGGTACGGGGCACTCATCCGGTCGGTGACGACCTTGACCCCACCGAAGTCCTTCTCCACGTCGCCGTCGAGGGAACGCTCGTCGAAGAAGAGCTGGTAGCGCAGGCCCGAGCAGCCACCGGGCTGAACCGCGACGCGCAGCGCCAGGTCGTCACGGCCTTCCTGGTCGAGCAGGGCCTTGACCTTGGCCGCGGCGGCGTCGGTCAGGATGATGCCGTCGGTGACGGTGGTGGTCTCGTCCTGTACGGACATCTACATCTCTCCCGGGTTGTACGGAGACTGCTTGCCGACGAGTGCAACCGGCGTGGCCGCGGATTCATTCCGGGCCGAGCGCGTTTCTTTTCGCTTCCCCCTTCATGCTCGCATACACCCCGGAACGCGCACAGCGGCCTGTGGACCACCCCGGTGACATCGTCGTGTCGCCCGCCGTACGACCCATGGATCACCGGGCGTCTCTTCGCAGAAAGGCGACTTGGGCGTGCCGGGATTCACGTCACACAGACGCTATGGCCATCGTCAAACTGACATGAACCGGTTATGATAGATAGCGTCGATTTGACGAAAAGGCTTGTCCCGCATGTCCCGCCGACCCGCCCCAGGGCCGGCGAGCCGCAGAACAGAAAGGGTGCGTGTCGTGACCACCGCCCAGACCCAGGAGCTCGACGTACAGCCGACGCCCCTCGCCCTCCTGCTGCTAGGCCGTGAGGCCGACCCGAGGAGCGAACGGGGCGTCGAGTGTCCCGGCGACCTGCCCTCCCCGTCCGACCCGGACCTGGTCGAACGCGCCCGTGCCGCCAAGGAGAAGCTCGGGGACAAGGTCTTCGTGCTCGGCCACCACTACCAGCGCGACGAGGTCATCCAGTTCGCGGACGTCACGGGCGACTCCTTCAAGCTGGCCCGGGACGCCGCGGCGCGGCCGGAAGCCGAGTACATCGTCTTCTGCGGTGTTCACTTCATGGCGGAGTCGGCGGACATCCTGACGTCCGACGACCAGAAGGTGGTCCTGCCGGACCTGGCGGCCGGCTGCTCCATGGCCGACATGGCGACGGCAGAACAGGTCGCCGAGTGCTGGGACGTGCTGAGCGCGGCGGGCATCGCCGAGCAGGTCGTGCCGGTCTCATACATGAACTCGTCCGCGGACATCAAGGCGTTCACGGGCAAGCACGGCGGCACCATCTGCACCTCGTCGAACGCGAAGCGGGCCCTGGAGTGGGCGTTCCAGCAGGGTGAGAAGGTCCTGTTCCTGCCGGACCAGCACCTGGGACGCAACACGGCGGTGCGGGACATGGGCATGTCGCTGGACGACTGCGTCGTCTACAACCCGCACAAGCCGAACGGCGGGCTGACGGCCGAGGAACTGCGTGCCGCGAAGATGATCCTTTGGCGCGGTCACTGCTCGGTGCACGGCCGCTTCACCCTCGACTCGGTGAACGACGTGCGCGAGCGGATCCCCGGGGTGAACGTGCTCGTCCACCCGGAGTGCAAGCACGAGGTCGTGTCCGCCGCGGACTACGTCGGTTCGACCGAGTACATCATCAAGGCGCTGGAGGCGGCGCCGACGGGCTCCAAGTGGGCCATCGGTACGGAGCTGAACCTCGTACGCCGGCTGGCGAACCGTTTCGCGCCGGAGGGCAAGGAGATCGTCTTCCTCGACAAGACGGTGTGCTTCTGCTCGACGATGAACCGCATCGACCTGCCGCACCTGGTGTGGGCGCTGGAGTCGCTTGCCGAGGGGAATCCGGTCAACCGCATCGAGGTGGACAAGGAGACCGAGGCGTTCGCGAAGCTGGCGCTGGAGCGGATGCTGGCGCTGCCGTAGGTCTGGGGCTTCGGGCATGACACAGGGCCCGGCCCGCACGGACGTGCGGGCCGGGCCCTGTGTCATGCACTAGACGCCTGCGGGCTCCAAGACCTCGGTCTTGGTCTGCTGCTTCGCCGTCTTCTTCTTCGCGCGGCGCTCCTTGCGGAGTTCCAGCATCGCGTAGAGCGTCGGGACCAGCAGAAGGG
Source organism: Streptomyces sp. NPDC022910 (assembly GCF_055561075.1). Taxonomy (NCBI): domain Bacteria; kingdom Bacillati; phylum Actinomycetota; class Actinomycetes; order Kitasatosporales; family Streptomycetaceae; genus Streptomyces; species Streptomyces sp. NPDC022910. The sequence continues at coordinate 170,266 of NZ_JBVHHL010000002.1, read as the reverse complement.
TCAGCAGGGTCGAGGTGACGAGGCCACCGATCACCACGACCGCCAGCGGCTGGGCGATGAAGCCGCCCTCACCCGTGATGCCCAGGGCCATCGGGAGCAGCGCGAAGATCGTGGCCAGGGCCGTCATCAGGATCGGGCGCAGCCGGTGACGGCCGCCCTCCACCACGGCCTCCACGACGCCGTACCCCTGCTTGCGGTACTGGTTGATCAGGTCGATCAGCACGATCGCGTTCGTCACCACGATGCCGATCAGCATCAGCATGCCGATCATCGCCGGAACGCCCATCGGGGTTCCCGTGGCGATCAGGAGGCCGATCGCGCCCGTCGCCGCGAACGGGATGGAGACCAGCAGGATCAGGGGCTGGGCCAGGCTGCGGAACGTGCCGACCAGCAGCATGAACACGATCGCCACCGCGGCCAGCATCGCGAGGCCCAGGTTCTTGAACGCGTCGCTCTGGTCCGACGAGACACCGCCGATCTCCGCCGTCGCGCCCGCCGGCAGCTTCAGCGCGTTGATCCTCGACTGGAGGTCCGTGCCGACCGCGCCCGTGTTGTCACCCGTCGGACGCGCCGTGATGGTCGCGGCCCGCTGACCGTCGATGCGGGTCATCGACACCGGGCCGTCCACGAGCTTCACGGTCGCGATGTCGCCCAGCTTCACCGTGCCCAGCCGGAGGTTCTTCAGCTGGTCCAGCGTCTGCGCCGGTTTCGCCGCCCTGATGACGACGTCCCGCTCGGAGTCGTCCAGGACCGCCTTGCCGACCGTGGTGCCCTGCACCGCCTGGGCGACGGCAGCGCCCAGCGTCCGGTCGTTGAAACCGGCCGCGGCGGCACGGGAGTCGGCCTTGACCGAGATGCGCGGCACGCTCTGCGCCAGGTCGCTCGTCACGTCCGTGACGTCCTTGAGCTTCGCCACCTCGGCGCGGACCTCCTCCGAGGCCTTGCGCAGCACGTTCCCGTCGGCCGCCTTCACGACCACGCTCAGATCCTGGTTGCCGAATCCGTCACCCGCCGACACGGTGGTCGTACCGATCCCGGAGAGCTTGGCCAGCCCGGCCTCGATGCGGCTCTGGACGTCCTTGTACTTCGCGGAGCCGTCCAGCATGACCGTGTACGACGCCTGGTTGGTGTCCGTGCCGCCGCCGAAGGCGGCCAGGAAACCGGACGAGCCGATGGTGACCTGGTAGTCCTTGACGCCCTTCACCCCGGCGAGCATCTTCTCGACCTTTTTCGCCTGGCCGTCCGTAGCCGCGAGGCTCGTGCCGGGTTTCAGCTTCTGCTTGACGGTGAGGACCTCCTGCTCGCCCTGGTCGAAGAAGTTCGTCTTCAGCAGGGGCGCCATGCCGAAGGTGCAGACCAGGACGACCACAGCGATCGCCACGCTGGTGAGGCGGCGACGGGTCGCGAAGCGCAGCACGGGCACGTAGAAGCGCTGCAGACGGCTCTTCGCCTCCTTCTCCTCGGCCGCGCGGCGCGCCTCGGCCGCATCCTCTGGCCCGCCCTTCGGGGCGCGCAGGAACCAGTACGACAGGACCGGCACGACCGTCAGCGACACCAGCAGCGAGGCGAGCAGGGCCGCCGTCACGGTCAGGGAGAACGGGCCGAACAGCTCGCCCACCATGCCGCCGACCAGGCCGATCGGCAGGAAGACCGCCACCGTCGTCAGCGTGGACGAGGTCACCGCGCCGGCCACCTCGCGGACCGCGGTGAGGATGGCCGTCCGGCGCTCCTCGCCGTAGCCGAGGTGCCGCTTGATGTTCTCCAGGACCACGATCGAGTCGTCGACGACGCGGCCGATGGCGATGGTCAGCGCGCCGAGCGTGAGCATGTTCAGCGACAGGCCGCGCGTCCACAGGACGATCAGGGCCAGGACCACCGACAGCGGGATGGAGACCGCCGTGACGAGGGTCGAGCGGACCGACGCCAGGAAGACCAGGATCACCAGGACCGCGAAGAGCAGGCCCAGCGCACCCTCGGTCGTCAGACCGTGGATGGACTTGGAGACCGCCGGACCCTGGTCGCTGACCACGGTGATCGTGGCACCGGAGCCGAGGTCCTTGCGCAGGTCCGGCAGCTTGTCCTTGACCGCGTCGGAGATGGCTACCGCGCTGCCGTCGTGGTCCATGGTGACGTTCACGGCGAGGCTGGGCCTGCCGTCCGTACGGGTGATGGAGTCGGCCTTGGCCTCCTCCTGCCTGACCGTGGCCACGTCACCGAGACGTACGGGCTTCTTGCCGGCCTCGGCCGTGACCATCAGGTCCTCGATCTGCCGCAGCGAGGTGAAACCGCCGCCGACCTGGACCGTACGGTTGCTGCCGTTCTCGTCGAAGGAGCCCGCGGGTACCGTGGCGCCGCCCGCCTGCAGGGCCTGGCCGAGCGCCGCCGCGGCAAGGCCGGCCCGGGCGAGCTTCGCGTCGTCGGGCGTGACGGTGACCTGGACGTCCCGTACGCCGTTCACGGTGACCTGGCCGACTCCGCCGATGTCCTTCAGCGCGGGGACGACGGTCTTGTCGAGCTGGTCGGACAGCGCCTGCTGGTCCTTGTCGGAGGTGACGGCGAGGACCACGGCCGGGATGTCGTCCGTCGAACCGGCGATGACCTGCGGGTCGACCGCGTCCGGAAGCTGGGCGCGGCCTACCGCCTGCTGGACGTCGGCGACGAGTTGCTTGGTGTCGTTGCCGTAGTCGAAGGACGCCATGAGGACGGCGTTGCCCTCGCTCGCCGTGGAGGTGACGCCCTTGATGCCGTCGACCGCCTCGAGAGTGTTCTCCAGGGGCTCGATGACCTGCTTCTCCACCACGTCGGGGGACGCCCCCTGGTACGGCGCCAGGACGGACACGACGGGCAGGTTGATGGTCGGCAGGAGCTGTTGTTTGAGCTGTGGGATCGCGATCGCTCCGAAGACGATCGCGATGATCGACGTCAGTGCTGTCAGGGCCCGTTGCGCGAGGCTGAATCGTGACAGCCAGGACATGGGTCGGCGTCTCTCTCTGTGGCTGAGCGGAAGGTCCGGGCGCGGATGAGCGCCCACCCCTACACCCTGAGCCATCGGCCGGCGTCGATCCGTCGCCCCAAGGTCCATTTCCTTGTGCGACGTCTACTGCGGGCGCAGTACGGCTCGGTGGAGGTCACTCCACCCTTGGAGGTAACCGGGTCGCGCCCCTTCTGCGAGCCCGGTTCGCCGGCTCACTCCACCCTGGGGCGCACCAGTCCGGACTCGTAGGCGATGACGACCAGTTGTGCCCGGTCACGTGCGCCCAGCTTGGCCATGGCCCGGTTGACGTGTGTCTTCACCGTCAGCGGGCTGACCTCCAGGCGTTCGGCGATCTCGTCGTTGGAGTGCCCGCCGGCCACTTGGACGAGCACCTCACGCTCGCGTCCGGTGAGCGTGTCGAGCCGGTCCGAGCGGGCCGGGTCGCGCCCGTCGTCGCCGTCGCCCTGCGCGAGGAAACGGGCGATGAGCCCCTTGGTGGCGGCGGGCGACAGCAGCGCCTCGCCACCGGCCGCCACTCGGATGGCGCTCAGCAGTTCCTCCGGTTCGGATCCCTTGCCGAGGAAGCCCGAAGCCCCGGCGCGCAACGACTGCACGACGTGGTCGTCGACCTCGAAGGTCGTCAGGATGACCACCCGGACATGGGCGAGGGAGGGATCAGCGCTGATCAGGCGGGTGGCGGCGAGACCGTCCGTCCCAGGCATCCGGATGTCCATCAGCACCACGTCGGCGCGCTGCTCCTTGGCCAGCCGGACCGCCTCGGCACCGTCGGACGCCTCGCCCACCACCTCCATGTCCGGCTCCGAGTCGACGAGCACGCGAAAGGCGCTGCGCAGCAGCGCCTGGTCGTCGGCGAGCAGAACACGGATGGTCATACGGGCCCTCCCTGGGCGGCGGTCAGACGCTCTCCCCGGCCGCGGTCGTCACACGGTTCTTGACCGGAAGGATCGCATGGACCCGGAAGCCGCCTCCGTAGCGGGGAGCGGCGGTGAGGGCGCCGCCCAGCGCGGTGACGCGCTCCCGCATGCCGAGCAGACCGTGTCCGCCGTGGCCGTCGTCCTCGGGCGCGGTGTCCTCGCCGGTTCCGTCGTCGAGGATCGTGATCTCCACGTTCGGCCCCACACGGACGACGCTGACCTCGGCCTTCGCCTTGTGGCCCGCGTGCTTCTGCACATTGGTGAGGGCCTCTTGAATGACGCGGTAGGCGGCCAGGTCGACCGCGGCGGGCAGGGTGGTGCCGTGGTCGGCGCGGGCGACCTCGACGGGGAGGCCGGCGTTGCGGAAGGTGTCGGCGAGTTCGTCGAGGCGGGCGAGGCCGGGGGCCGGTTCGGTGGGGGCCTCGGGATCGCCGGACTGCCTGAGCAGACCGACGGTGGCGCGCAGTTCGTTGAGCGCGGAGCGGCTGGCCTCACGGACGTGGGCGAGGGCCTCCTTGGCCTGGTCGGGCCGTTTGTCCATGACGTGCGCGGCCACCCCGGCCTGGACATTGACCAGGGCGATGTGGTGGGCGACGACGTCGTGCAGGTCGCGGGCGACGCGCAGTCGCTCCTCGGCGACCCGGCGGCGGGCCTCCTCCTCGCGGGTGCGTTCCGCCCGTTCGGCGCGCTCCCTGATGGCGTGCACGAAGGCGCGGCGGCTGCGCACGGCGTCGCCCGCTGCCGCGGCCATGCCCGTCCAGGCGAAGAGTCCGAGGTTCTCCTGGGCGTACCACGGGAGGGGCCCGACGAGCATGGCGGCACCGGTCAGGGCCGTCATGGTGAGCAGGCCGACGCGCCAGGTGGTGGGGCGGTCGGTGGTGGAGGCCACGGTGTAGAGGGCGACGACCGCCGACATGGCGACGGGGGCGCGGGGGTCGGCGGTGACGAGCTCCACGAGGGAGAGGGCGGCCGTCGCGGCGAGGACGGCCAGCGGGTTGCGGCGGCGGAACACCAGGGCCGCCGCGGAGAACACCATGAGGGTGAGGCTGAGGGCGTCCGGGGTGTGAGCGGCCCAGGTCGTCCCACCCTTGCCGTGGGGGTCGACAAAAGAACCGGCCACCATGCACACGAGGACGCCGAAGGCGAGGACGGCGTCCAGGGCGAGCGGGTGGGCGCGGAGGCCGTGCCTGGTGCGTTCTAGGGTGCTCACCTCAGCAAAGGTACGGGTCCGCCTGCGGCGGGCGGAACGGTGGCGTTCAGGGCCCGGCGGCTCAGCTGGTACCCGAGGTCGGGCAAACCGGGGCCTGCCGCCCCCGGGCCCCCGCATCGGCCGGAACGGCCTCGTCCTCAAGCTCCCCCACTCTCGGCTTCGCTCGATCGGGGCCCCATGACGGGCTGGTGGTGCCTGAGCTGGGCTGAACAATGCCGCATCCCCAGCCCAGTGCGCAGCCTCAGCCCGGGATCAGCCCGTCGTCGTTCAGCATCTCGCGGACCTCCGCCAGGCTCGCGTCCGGTGACGGCAGGATCAGTTCCGACGGCTCCAAGGAGTCGTCCGGGAGTGGGGTGCCCAGGCGGCGCACCTCGTCCAGGAGGGCGGACAGAGTGCGGCGGAAGCCCTGCTCGTCGCCGCCCTCCATCTCCCGGAGCAGCTCGTCGTCCAGCTTGTTCAGCTCGGTGAAGTGGGCGTCGTCCAGCTTCACCTGCCCCTCCCCCATGATCCGTACGATCATGTCGCCCTCCTCAGGCGTGGGACGCGGTGGATGACAGGGTTCACTGCTTGTCGAAGCGCGGGGTGTCCTGCGGCTGGGACTGGTTCTGTCCCTGGCCCGTGCCGCCCTCGATGGCCTGGGGCTGCGAGGAGCCACCGGCCAGCTCCGCCTTCATGCGCTGCAGCTCCAGCTCCACATCCGTACCACCGGAGAGCCGGTCCAGCTCGGCCTGGAGGTCGTCCTTGGCCATGCCGGTGGGGTCGTCCAGGGCACCGGAGGCAAGGAGCTCGTCGAGCGCGCCGGCGCGGGCCTGCAGCTGGGCCGTCTTGTCCTCGGCGCGCTGGATCGCCAGGCCGACGTCGCCCATCTCCTCGGAGATGCCGGAGAAGGCCTCGCCGATGCGGGTCTGCGCCTGGGCCGCCGTGTACGTCGCCTTGATGGTCTCCTTCTTCGTGCGGAAGGCGTCCACCTTCGCCTGGAGGCGCTGGGCCGCGAGCGTGAGCTTCTCCTCCTCGCCCTGCAGGGTCTGGTGCTGCGTCTCCAGATCCGTCACCTGCTGCTGGAGCGCGGCGCGCCGGGACAGCGCCTCGCGGGCCAGGTCCTCGCGGCCGAGGGCGAGCGCCTTGCGGCCCTGGTCCTCGAGCTTGGTGGACTGGCTCTGGAGCTGGTTGAGCTGCAGCTCCAGGCGCTTGCGGCTGGTCGCCACGTCCGCGACACCGCGGCGCACCTTCTGCAGCAGCTCCAGCTGCTTCTGGTACGAGTAATCGAGGGTCTCGCGCGGGTCCTCGGCCCGGTCAAGGGCCTTGTTCGCCTTCGCGCGGAAGATCATCCCCATACGCTTCATGACACCGCTCATGGGCTTCGCGCGCCCCCTTCTGACGGACTCCAGCTCCAGCTCTGCGACAGAACCCACAGTACGGGCCCTGCATCCATTACCGCACTGTTCGGGAACGGATGAGGTCATCCCCAAGGACGACTGCCCGCGGTCCCGCTCCGGCGTAGGGAGTAGGTGTCCCCCGAGGTTACGTACGGGGTGACTCCCGGATTCCCTCAGTCGCCTTCCGGAAGAACGTCGACGGTCTTCCCTTTCAGGCCCCTCTGTCCCAGTACAGACGACCGGTGTTGCCGGATCGTTCCCCAGTCGGCTGGGGTCCATGCGGGAATACCCCGTACCCTTGGGTTTTGTGTTCCGTAGCCGTGCCAAGGATGAGAAGGCCCCCGCCGACAAGGCGCCGGTGACCGACTCCAAGCAGCCCCGTGACCCGCAGGCCCCGAAGGGCAGGCCCACGCCCAAGCGCAGTGAGGCCCAGTCCCAGCGGCGCAGTGTCGCCAACACGTCGATGACGCGCAAGGACGCCGCCAAGCGGCAGCGCGACGAGCGCCGCGCCGCCATGGAGCGGCAGCGCCAGGCGCTGGCCGGCGGTGACGAGCGGTACCTGCCGGCGCGGGACAAGGGCCCGGTGCGCAAGTTCGCGCGCGACTTCGTCGACTCCCGCTTCAACGTCGCGGAGTTCTTCCTGCCGCTGGCCGTGGTCATTCTCGTGCTGAGCGTGGTGCGGGTGCCCGCGCTGCAGAACATCGCGCTGCTGCTGTGGCTCGTCGTGATCGTGCTGATCGTGCTCGACTCGATCCTCTCCGTGTTCCGGCTGAGGAAGCGGCTCAGCGAGCGCTTCCCGGACCAGAACAAGAGGGGCGCGATCGCCTACGCGCTCATGCGCTCCCTGCAGATGCGCCGACTCCGGCTGCCGAAGCCGCAGGTCAAGCGCGGAGAGCGGCCCTGAGCACGGACTCTTTCTCCGGGCAGGCGGCGGATTCCTGGCTGAGCGGGCTGGGCGGCCTGCGCGATGTCGTACGGCAGGAGCTGGTGGCCCGGCAGCTCGACGAGCAGATAGCCGGGCGGTTCCCGGTGGGGCAGCGGCTGAGGGTGCTCGACGTGGGCATGGGCCAGGGCACGCAGGCGCTGCGCCTGGCCCGGGCCGGGCACCGGATCACCGGGCTCGAGCAGGACCCGAAGATGATCTCCGCGGCCCGCGAGGCCCTGGCCGGGGAGCCGGAGGGCATCCGGGAGCGCGTGCGGATCATCGAGGGCGACGGCCGGGACACGGGGGTGCACTTCCTGCCGGGCAGCTTCGACGTGGTGCTGTGCCACGGGGTGCTCATGTACGTCGAGGAGCCCGATCCCCTGGTGGCGGGGCTGGCGCGGATGCTCGCGCCCGGCGGCCTGCTGTCGCTGCTCGTCCGCAACGGCGACGCGCTGGCGATGCGGCCGGGGTTGTCCGGGGACTGGGCGGGGGCGCTGGGCGCGTTCGACACGGTGACGTACCGGAACAGGCTCGGGCTCGACGTGCGTGCGGACCGGCTGGAGGCACTGACCGCCACGCTCGCGGGGATCGGAGCCCCGCTGCACGCGTGGTACGGGGTAAGGGTCTTCACCGACACGGCGCCGGACGGGGCGGAGCTGCCCGCCGATCTCGAGACGCTGCTGGCGGCCGAGGAGCGGGCCGGGAGAACCGATCCCTATCGGAGGGTCGCGGCGTTGCTGCATCTGTGCGGGGTGCGGGGCTGAGGACGGCTCGCGGCGCCGTCGGCGGCCGCCGTCACGGCTGAGCCGAAGCGCTGCCGTTTGGGCGTATCGAGAAAGCGGGGCGACCGTCCCGAACCGACACTCGGGGCATGGACCCTTCCCGTACCCGTGCCCTGCGCCGGCTGTGGGCGCCGCTCCTGGTCTGTTCGCTGCTACTGCTCGGTGGCTGCACCGGCTCCGACTCGACCCCCAGGAAGGACGCCTCGGCGAGCCCGCGGGCCCCTGTCACCTCGGCGGGTGACGATCTGGAAGGCGACTACCAGAGGGTCATCAAGGACGTGCTGCCGTCCGTCGTGCAGATCCAGGCCGGCGACTCTCTCGGGTCCGGGGTGGTGTACGACGGCCAGGGGCACATCGTCACCAACGCGCACGTGGTCGGGAACGAGAGGTCGTTCCGGGTGACCACGGCCAACAGCGAGACCGCGCTCACCGCGAGCCTCGTGTCCTCGTACCCGCAGCAGGATCTCGCCGTCATCAAGCTGGACAAGGTGCCGAACGGGCTGAAGGCGGCCGTGTTCGGGGACTCCGCCAAGGTCGAGGTGGGACAGATCGTGCTCGCCATGGGTTCGCCGCTCGGGCTGTCGTCGAGCGTGACGCAGGGGATCGTGTCGGCGACCGGACGGACCGTCAGCGAGGGCGGTGCGAACGGCGGTACGGGCGCCACCATAGCGAACATGGTGCAGACCTCCGCGGCGATCAACCCGGGCAACAGCGGTGGCGCGCTCGTCAACCTCGACAGCCAGGTCATCGGCATCCCCACGCTCGCCGCGGTCGACCCCGAACTGGGAGGCGGCGCGGCGCCCGGCATCGGGTTCGCGATCCCCGCGTCCACGGTGAGGACGATCGCCGACCAGATCATCAAGAGCGGCAGAGTGACCGACTCGGGGCGGGCCGCGCTCGGCATCACGGGCCGCACGGTGGTGAACGGCAGCTACCAGCCGGTCGGGGTCGCGGTGGTCGATGTCAAGAGCGGCGGGGCGGCCGACAAGGCGGGTCTGCGGGCCGGGGACATCATCACCAAGGTGGGTGGCACGGCGATCACCACGATCACGTCCCTCGCCGAGGCGCTCGCCAATGACAAGCCGGGGCAGCGGACGACGGTGACGTTCACCCGGAGCGGCAGCCCGAGGACCGTCGAGGTGACGCTGGGCGAGCAGTGAGGGGCGGTGGGCGAGGGCTTCGGCCCCCGCCCACGGGAGGCGGGACTACGCGTCCTCGGCGTGCAGGCTCATCGGCCCGTAGATCTCGGTCACGTCCTCGAACAGCCGTACCTGGTCGGCGCCTCCGTCGAGCAGGTCCCTCCAGTGCTCCCCGATCCAGGACTCGGCGTCCCCCTGCGTGGTGAACTCCTCGGGCGCGACCGCGGGCTGGACCTCCGCCCCGTCGGCCTTCTCGAACCGCCACGTCCATGCCGCCATGTACGCCTCCAAGATGTGAGCACATGCAGAGCAGAAGCCGGATCTTGGTCCGGCTGCTGCCTTGAGCCTAGCCGGACGCGCAACACCTGCGGTGACCCGGGAAAATCGGGTTCGTGGAAGTGACTCTGCTCGGTACCGGTGCACCCGCGGGACTCCCCCGCCCCGACTGTCCCTGTGCGGCCTGCGCGCGTGCGCTCGGCCAGGAGGCGCGCGCGGCGACCGCGGCGCTCGTGGACGGGACGCTGCTGCTGGACCTGACGCCGGGCGCGGCGTTCGCGGCCGCGCGTGCCGGGCAGTCGCTCGCCGGGGTCCGTCAGGTACTGCTGACGCATCCGCACGAGGGGCCCCCGGTCGAGGTCCCGGCGGGCCTGCCGCAGCCCGTGCGGGTGCCGGACGGGCGGGACTTGGCGCTGCTGAGCGGGCACCGGGTGCGGGCCCTCGCGATGGACTCGCCGGGCACGGGCTACGCGGTGACCGGTCCGGACGGGCTGCGGCTGCTGTATCTGCCGCCGGGCGCGGCGCCGGCGGGTCTGGAAGAGCCGACGGAGTCGTACGACATGGTGCTCGCGGATGTCGTGGGGCGGCCGGACGCGCTCGCGAAGCTGCGGGCGGTGGGGGCGCTCGGGCCCGCCACCGACGTCGTCGCCGTACATCTCGACCACGACGTGCCGCCGGGCGCGGAGCTGCGGCGGCGGCTCGCGACGGCGGGGGCGCGGGCGGTGCCGGACGGGACGACGCTGGTCGTCGGCGGCTACGAGGAGGTGCCGGAAGTGCCGCGGCGCACGCTCGTGCTGGGCGGGGCCCGCTCGGGCAAGTCGGTGGAGGCGGAGCGGCGTCTCGAGGCGTTCCCGGACGTGCTGTACGTCGCGACGGGCGGCTCGCGGAACGGGGACACGGAGTGGGCGGCGAGAGTGGCCGCACACCGGGAGCGGCGGCCCGGGTCCTGGCGCACCGCGGAGACCTGCGACCTCGTACCGCTGCTGAGGGACGACGGGCCGCCCCTGCTGATCGACTGTCTGTCGCTGTGGCTGACCGACGCGATGGACGCGGTGAACGCATGGGACGACGCGGAGTGGGCGGGCGGCGGTGAGCGGGCACTGCGGGCGCGGGTGGAGGAGCTCTCGACGGCGGTTCGTGAGACGCGCCGGACGGTCGTCGCCGTCTCGAACGAGGTCGGCTCCGGCATCGTCCCGTCGACGGCGTCCGGCCGACGCTACCGCGACGAACTCGGCCGCCTGAACGCCGCGTTCGCGGGGGAGTGCGAGCATGTGCTGCTGGTGGTGGCGGGGCAGGCGCTGACGCTACGCGGATGAGGCCGTTCTGCGCGCGATGATCCGGTAGGCGTTGGAGAAGCGGGTGCGCCGCAGCAGCGGTGCCAGCGTGTGGTCCAGGGCCGTGGCCGTGGCCAGCAGCGGTGTGGTGGCCCCCACCAGCGCTGTGCGCAGCCGGCGCTGGAAGACCGACGGCGGGTCCGCCCGCCACGGGGCGTCCGGCGCCGGCAGCGCATGGGCCAGGGCCAGGGCCAGAGCGCCCGCGATGTCGTAGGGCGTGTGCGGCTCGCGGCGGTCCGTGGTGACGATCACGCAGCCCAGGGCCTCCAATTCGGCCAGCAGGTTGGCGAGCGGCATCAGATGGAGGTGGCGTGGCCGGCCGTACGGCACCCACCACCTGCCGAGCAGGGTGCCGAACGTGCAGTCGGGGTCGGGGACTTCGATGAGCAGATGGCCGGCCGGGCGCAGCACGGAAAGCGCGGCGCGCAGTTCCGCTCGGGGATCGGCGGTGTGCTCCAGATGGTGGAACATGCTGACGACGTCATAGCGCGAGCGCAGCCGCTCCAGGATCTCCGGGTCGGTGAGGTGTCCGCAGTGGGCCTCCTCGACGCGGCCCGCGGCCCGTGCCCTCTCGAGGCGCCGGCTGGGGTCGAGGCCGTCGAAGGACGTGTACGGAAGGACCTCCTTGGCCGATTCCGGGAAGTGGCCGTGCCCCGTGCCGACGTCGAGCCAGCTCTCCGGCTCCGGGAAGGGCAGCATCGCGCGGGCCGCGGCCCGGTGGCGGCGGGCGCTGCTGCGGGCGGTGAGAAGGCGTTCGGCGAAGCCGTCGAGTCCCGTGTGGCCCTCGTGGAAGTCGCGGTGGTAGAACGCGAGCCCCTCGGCGGTGAGGCGGGGGTTCTGGAAGGCGTGGGCGCAGTCCCGGCACTCGTCGACGACGAACGTGCCCGGCTTGTGCCGCACCGGGTCCGATGTGCGCAGCCGGGTGCGCAGCCGCGTCGAACCGCACCACGGGCAGTCCTCGCGGCGCGGCTCGTGGAACCGGTCGGTTCCCTGGGCGAGTTCGCCGGGAGACTCGGCACGGTGCTCGGCGGCCGGCTGCGGGGTGGCGGGCATGGGCGGCTCCTGTCGGCGGCGGGGACGACGTACGGCTGTGGCGCCGGAGGCGCACGACAATACGTGCCTAAACGGTACGTACGGGATCGCGCTCATGAATGCAATGACGTGCCGTCGACGTGGCGCCTCCGCGTTCGATCGCTGCCGGTACTGTTCGGCCAATGAGCTCGCTTAATCTCGACGACTTCACCGATCTGATCGAGCGCCCCGACGGCGGGGTGCGCCGCGACGCGGAGGCGCGCCGGGAGCGTCAGATCGTGCCGCCCGGGGCACTGGGCCGCCTCGACGACCTGGGTGAGTGGCTGGCGGCCGCGCAGTCCGCCGTACCGGTGCGGCCGATCGAGCGACCGCGCGTGGTGCTGTTCGCGGGCGACCATGGGATCGCCGCGCTCGGCGTGTCGGCGCGCCCCGCGGGCAGCGCGTACCGGCTGGTGCGCGCGGTGCTGGAGGGCGGCAGCCCGGCGTCGATCCTGGCGCGGCAGCTGAATGTGCCCGTGCGCGTGGTCGACATGGCGCTCGACTGCGATCCGGACGCACTGCCGGAGGATGTCGTACGGCACCGGGTGCGGCGCGGCAGCGGGCGCATCGACGTCGAGGACGCGCTGACGCTTCAGGAGGCGGAGGCTGCGCTGCGGGCGGGGATCGCGGTCGCGGACGAGGAGGCGGACTCCGGCACGGATCTGGTGGTCCTGGGCGATGTGAGCGTCGGCGGTACCACCCCGGCGGCCGTGTTGATCGCCGCGCTGTGCGGGACGGACGCGTCCGTGGTGACCGGGCGCGGCGGTCTGGCGATCGACGACCTGGCGTGGATGCGCAAGTGTGCGGCCGTGCGGGACGCGCTGCGGCGGGCCCGACCGGTGCTGGGCGATCAGCTGCAGTTGCTGGCCGCGGTGGGCGGGGCCGATCTGGCCGCGATGACCGGCTTCCTGTTGCAGTGCGCCGTGCGCAAGACCCCGGTGATTCTGGACGGCGTCGTCTCGGCGGCGTGTGCGCTGGTCGGGCAGCGCATCGCGTTCCGTGCGCCGGACTGGTGGCTGGCCGGACAGAACAGCGGGGAGCCGGCGCAGGCCAAGGCGCTGGACCGGATGGCACTGGAGCCGCTGCTGGACCACGGCGTCACCGTCGGGGAGGGGGCCGGCGCCCTGCTGGCGCTGCCACTGATCCAGGCGGCGGCGGCACTGTCGGCCGAGCTTCCGGAGAAGCCCGCCCAGAGCCAGGAGAAGGCAGAGAACGCAGAGAACGCAGAGAACACAGAGAATTCAGGGAACACAGGGAACCCAGGGAACGCAGAGAACGCGCAGAACACGAAGAAGGAGTAGGCGAAGGCCGGTCCCCCCGCAGGTCGGCCGGATTCTGCCTCGCACCGCTCCCCCGCACACCTCCAAGCGCCCCATATCATCGCCCTTCATGGGAGATGCCCGTTTTCATACGGAACAGGAACACGCGGTTCGGCCGGCGGGCGGGGCACGGCGGTCCAGTCGGGCTCCCCGGCGGGCCGCCGCGTTCGCCGTCTGGTATCTGCGTGCCGTCACGTTCATCAACTTCCTTTCCGCCGTATGGGTCTCCCTCGGGCAGGACGTACGGCGGCACAACCAGGAGAACTTGTTCACGCCGTACCTGCTGACCGCGGGCTTCGCCTCCGGCGTGTTCACGATGTTCCTCGCCGTCACCATGCGGCGGCGCAAGCGGGCCGCGTGGATCCTCAACCTCGTGCTCAGCGGGCCGTTCCTGCTGCTGTTCGCGTTCGCCATGGCCTTTCCTGAGATCCGGCAGTACGCGCAGAACTGGGTCTCCCTGGTGCTCACGGCGGCCTTCGTGGGCTCGCTGCTCGTCGGACGCCGGGAGTTCTACGCCAAGGGCGACCGGTCCAACCCCCGGCTCGCCGCCGTCGTCGCCGTGGGCGGTCTGCTCGCCTCCTCGCTCCTCGCCGCCTTTCTGGTGACCGTCACCAACACCGGGCAGGACGCCCACCGTTCGACGTTCCTGGAGCGCTGGCACTACGGCACCCTGCGGCTCGTCTCGGTCGCCGCCGACAGCTCGCACTACTCGGGTATCGCCACACCCAACTGGGTCAACGTCACCATCAACGTGTTCAGCACGCTGCTGGTCCTCGCCGTCCTGTACGCCGCCTTCCGCTCCCGGCGCGCCGTCGACCCGATCGGCGCGGACGACGAGAAGCGGCTGCGGGCGCTGCTCGACCGGCACGGCGAGCGGGACTCGCTCGGATACTTCGCGTTGCGCAGGGAGAAGAGCGTGATCTGGTCACCCACCGGCAAGGCGGCGGTCGCCTACCGCGTGGTCGGCGGGGTCTCACTCGCCTCCGGCGACCCGCTCGGCGACCCGGAGGCATGGCCCGGAGCCATCGAGCCCTGGCTCGCCGAGGCGCGCGAGCACGGCTGGATCCCGGCCGTGATGGGCGCGGGCGAGGAGGCCGGGACCGTGTACGCGCGGCACGGGATGGACGCACTCGAACTCGGTGACGAAGCCATCGTGGACGTCGGTGAGTTCACCCTCGAAGGGCGCGCCATGCGCACCGTCCGCCAGGCCTACAACCGGGTGAAGCGCGCCGGGTACACGGTCCGCATCCGGCGCCACGCGGACATCCCCGCCGACGACATGGCCTTCCTGCTCAAGAAGGCCGACGACTGGCGCGACGGGGCCACCGAGCGCGGGTTCAGCATGGCGCTGGGGCGGCTCGGCGACCCGGGGGACGGGCAGTGCGTGATGCTCGAGTGCAGGGACAGCAGCACTGGGGAAGCTGCTGGTGAGTTGCGGGCGCTGCTGTCCTTCGTGCCGTGGGGGCCGCACGGGCTCTCACTCGACCTGATGCGGCGCGACCGGGACTCCGAGAACGGGCTCATGGAGTTCATGGTCATCGAGCTGCTGCGGCGCGCCCGGGAGATCGGGATCACCCAGGTCTCGCTCAACTTCGCCATGTTCCGCTCCGTCTTCGAACGTGGTGGACGCCTCGGCGCCGGACCGGTGCTGCGACTGTGGCGCTCGCTGCTCAGCTTCTTCTCCCGCTGGTGGCAGATCGAGTCGCTGTACCGGGCCAACGCCAAGTACCGGCCCATCTGGGAGCCCCGGTTCCTGCTCTTCGAGAAGAGCGCGGACCTGCTGCGCATCGGCGTCGCCTCGGCACGCGCCGAGGGGTTCCTGGAGGCTCCGGGACTGCCGAAGTGGTTGCACCGAAGGCACCTGCAGTCGCACAGATGACAAGCGCCGGACAGATGAGGACCGCTGGATGAAGAGCCTCGCCCGCCTGGCCCGTGCCGAATGGGGACTTCCGTACGTCGTCGTGCGTCGGGCCCTCGCGCGGCGGGCCTGGCGGGCGGTCCCGATGACACTCGGGGCCGTATGCCTGACGTCGGTCCTGCAGTTCGTTCAGAACCAGTCGTGGGGCTTCGGGTTCGTGCAGACCATCGGGTCCGTACGGGCGGAGGAACCGCTGGAGCAGGCCCTGCTGCGCACCCCGCTCTCCCTCTTCGTACCCGCCCTCGACCTGCCCGTGTGGGGCGCACTTCTGCAGATCCTCGTCGTGTTCGGGATCGCCGAGATCTGTCTGGGCTGGTGGCGCACGCTCGTCATCGCGTACGTCTCCACGCTGGCCGGCACGCTGTACGCGCGCGTGGGCATCCACCTCGGTCCGCACCATCCGCTGGGGCTGCCCGCGACGGACGCCCAGGTCGTCGACACCGGTCCGTCGGCGGCGGTGATCGGGCTCGCCCTGTGCCTGTGCTGGCGGTACCACGCGTATGTCACGGGAGGCACGGTGATCGCGGCGATGGCCGGCGAGCTCGTGCTGAAGCAGAACCTGGCGGGCAAGGAACACATCGCCGCGATCGGCGCGGTGCTGGTGCTGTGCGGGCTGTCGGCGCTGCGTCAGGGACGGCGGCCGGGCAGCCGGATCGGCTGGGGATCGGGCTTGCCGCCGATCAGATCCTGAAGTCTGCGGCTCAGACCCGCCCAGCGGCGATCGTGGTGGTAGGCCCGCAGACCGGCCCTGGCACGGGTGCGCGGCCGGCGGCGGTAGAACCGCCTCGCCCACGGAGAGCCGGGGCGGGCCAGGCGGATGGCGCCGACCAGAGCGACCACCGGGACGATCACACCGAAGATCGCCGTGCGCGCCTTCCCCTTGCTCAGAGCCAGCAGCGAGAAGAGGAAGTTGACGGCGACGCTCACGATGACGGTGCCGCGGCCGTGCAGCTCGCCCTCGGAGAGGTCGTTGACGCCGAACGGCACGAATCCGGCGAGTACCAGGCCGCCCAAGGCCGCGGTGAGTACGACGACCTCGATGCTCTTGCGGCCTTGCTCGGTCCAGTAGACGTCCGCCAGGTGCAGGATCAGCGCGAACTCGTCCAGGACGAGGCCCGCGCCCACGCCGAAGACGACCGCGAAGAGGCCGGAGCCGAAACCCTGGCGGCTGGCGAGGGCGCCGAAGCCGCCGACGACCGTGAGGACGACGCCGGGGACGACGTGGTGGATGTGCAGGCCACCCGCCTTGACGTTGCCGAAGGGGCCTTTGCCGGCGCGGATGAGGCGGGTGGTCGTGCGGGTGATCACGAACGTGAGCACGAACGAGGTCAGCGCGAGGAGCATCGGGAGTTTGCCCGGCTCCACGATGTTGCGCTGCAGCCACTGGCCCATGGGGGCAGTCTGCCTCCGGGGCGGTGGCGGTGCCTGCTCGCGGGGCGCCGGGGGTGACGCCGGGCGCGCGCACTAGTCTGCCGCCGTGTTCAAGATCCCGCCCCTCGACGGCCTCCGGTTCGCCTTCGGCACTCTTACCGTGCTCCCGGTCACAGTGACCCGGTGGGACCGGCAGGCCGCGCGTGGCGGGATGGTGTGTGCCCCCCTCGTCGGAGTGGTGGCCGGAGGGGCGGCCGGACTGCTCGGCGCGGCGCTGGTCATGGTGGGGGCCGGGCCGTTGCTCGCCGCCGTCTGCGCCGCGGCCGTGCCGGCCGTGCTCACCCGGGGACTTCATCTGGACGGGCTCGCCGACACCGCCGACGGGCTCGGCAGCGGGAAGCCCGCCGAGGAGGCGCTGCGGATCATGAAGCAGTCGGACATCGGGCCGTTCGGTGTGATCACGCTGGTCTTCGTGCTGCTCGCCCAGGTGGCGGCGCTCGCTGAGGCCTACGGTGACTCCTGGGCGCGGGGCGCGCTGGCCGCCGTCGTCTCGGCGACCTCCGCCCGGCTGGCCCTCACGCTGGCCGCGCGCCGCGGGATACCGGCCGCCCGACCGGAGGGGCTGGGGGCCGCGGTGGCGGGAGTCGTCCCGGTCGGCGGCGCACTGGCGGCAGCTGTCGCGGTCACGGCCGCCGCGGCTGCCGCGGGCGCACTGCTCGGGACGGCCGGAGCGGTACGCACGGCCGCCGCCCTGCTGCTCGCGATGGCCGCCGCGGAGCTGCTGCTGCGGCACTGCACCCGTCGCTTCGGCGGGGTGACGGGCGATGTGTTCGGCGGGCTCGCCGAGACCGCGGCGACGACCACGCTCGTCGTACTCGCCCTGGGATGAGCCCGCTTCCGCCACCGAGTCGAAGCGTCGTGATCGGGCGCTTCACGGGGCGGACTCCAGAGCGTGCGGCAACGTACCCCGAGGATGATCTCCGACGCCCGGGGCCCCGCACAGTACGGCCGGGCTGTCAGCGAGCGGCACGAAACCCGCCCCCGAGCGTAGGCTCGTGCCGGGTGTTTCCCAGCCCAGGTGAAGACCGAACGTTCGGAACAATCTAGGGTCGGTTCCCGGGCCGGTCGACCCCATCCCGTTCGGCCACCGAAACTCAATCGGAAGCGAGATTTCACCACCGTGACTGCTCTCACTCTCAGCACCGCCGCGGCGGCCGGCCTGCGGGCCGACGCGATCGTGGTCGGTGTCGCGAAGGGCTCCGAGGGCCCGGTCGTCGCACCGGGCGCCGAGGCCGTGGACCAGGCGTACGACGGCAGGCTCGCCGCCATCCTGGAGACCCTGGGCGCCTCGGGCGCCGAGGGCGAGGTGACGAAGCTGCCCGCGCCCTCCGGCTTCAAGGCGCCCGTCGTGCTGGCGGTGGGCCTCGGTGCCGAGCCCGAGAAGGACGAGGCGTTCGCCGCCGAGTCGCTGCGCCGTGCCGCCGGCTCCGCGGCCCGTGCGCTCGCCGGTTCCAAGAAGGCCGTCTTCGCGCTGCCGATCACGGAGGCCGCAGACGCCGGCGTCGTCGGCGAGGGCGCCCTGCTCGGCGCGTACGCCTTCGACACGTACAAGGACAACGGCAAGAACACCAAGAACGGCAAGGCCCCGCTCGCCGAGGTCGCCCTGCTCGGTGGAAAGCCCCGCGACAAGGCGTACAAGGCGGCCGTCGAGCGCGCCATCGCCGTCACCGAGGAGCTCAACCGCGCCCGCGACCTGATCAACACCCCGCCGAACGACCTGAACCCGGCGGCCTTCGCGGCGATCGCGCAGACCGCGGCCAAGGAGCACGGCCTCAAGGTGCAGGTACTCGACGAGAAGGCCCTGGCCAAGGGCGGTTACGGCGGCATCCTGGGGGTCGGCGCGGGCTCGGCCTCCGCCCCCCGTCTGGTGAAGCTGTCGTACACGCACTCCAAGGCGGACAAGCACCTGGCCCTCGTCGGCAAGGGCATCACCTACGACTCGGGCGGCATCTCGCTCAAGCCGGCCGGCCACAACGAGACCATGAAGTGCGACATGAGCGGCGCGGCAGCGGTCTTCGCCGCGGTCGTGGCCGCCGCCCGCCTCGGTCTCGAGGTCAACGTCACCGGCTGGCTCGCGCTCGCCGAGAACATGCCCTCCGGGTCCGCCACCCGTCCCGGTGACGTGCTGCGCATGTACAGCGGCAAGACCGTCGAGGTCCTCAACACGGACGCCGAGGGCCGGCTGGTCCTCGCCGACGCGCTGTGGGCGGCCTCTCAGGAGCAGCCGGACGCGATCGTCGACGTGGCGACCCTGACCGGCGCGATGATGCTGGCGCTCGGCAGCCGCACCTTCGGGATCATGGCGAACGACGACGCGTTCCGCACCGCGGTCCACGAGGCCGCCGAGGAGGTCGGCGAGGACGCCTGGCCGATGCCGCTGCCGGAGCACCTGCGCAAGGGCATGGACTCCCCCACGGCCGACATCGCCAACATGGGCGAGCGGATGGGCGGCGGTCTGGTCGCCGGTCTGTTCCTGAAGGAGTTCGTCGGCGACGGCATCACCTGGGCCCACCTCGACATCGCCGGCCCGGCCTTCAACGAGCAGGCCCCCTTCGGCTACACCCCGAAGGGCGGCACGGGCTCGGCGGTCCGCACCCTGGTCCGGCTCGCGGAGCTGACGGCCGCGGGCGACCTGGGCTGAAGTACCCACCCGCGCCTGAGGGCGGCCCCAGGCTCCACAGAGCCCGGGGCCGCCCTCAGGCCCCAGGAACGTTACGCCCTCGACGAAATCCGTACGATCACGGACGGCCGCGACCTCCCGACGTGATGGATCAGACGTCGCAGACACCGGCCCGGCGTCCCTTCCGCCGTCGACAAGTGCGAAGATGGGGCACGGCAGGACAGGGCCCCCACCGAAGGGCCGAAGCTCAAGCGGCCGGACACCAGCCGCCTGCCGGTCATCTTCAGACCGGCGTACGGCGCACATGCATGGAGGACGTGACGTGGCGAACGACGCCAGCACCGTTTTCGACCTAGTGATCCTCGGCGGTGGTAGCGGTGGTTACGCCGCGGCCCTGCGCGGGGCGCAGCTGGGCCTGGACGTCGCCCTGATCGAGAAGGACAAGGTCGGCGGCACCTGCCTGCACAAGGGGTGCATCCCCACCAAGGCCCTGCTGCACGCGGGCGAGATCGCCGACCAGGCCCGCGAGAGCGAGCAGTTCGGTGTCAAGTCCACCTTCGAGGGCATCGACGTCCCGGCGGTCCACAAGTACAAGGACGAGGTCATCTCGGGTCTGTACAAGGGTCTGCAGGGCCTGATCGCCTCGCGCAAGGTGACCTACATCGAGGGTGAGGGCCGCCTGTCCTCCCCGACCTCCGTCGACGTGAACGGTCAGCGGATCCAGGGCCGCCACGTCCTCCTGGCGACCGGTTCCGTGCCGAAGTCCCTGCCGGGCCTGGAGATCGACGGCAACCGCATCATCTCCTCCGACCACGCCCTCGTCCTGGACCGCGTGCCGCAGTCCGCGATCATCCTGGGCGGCGGCGTCATCGGCGTCGAGTTCGCCTCCGCGTGGAAGTCCTTCGGTGCCGACGTCACGATCATCGAGGGCCTCAAGCACCTCGTCCCGGTCGAGGACGAGAACTCCTCCAAGCTTCTCGAGCGCGCCTTCCGCAAGCGCGGCATCAAGTTCAACCTGGGCACCTTCTTCCAGAAGGCCGAGTACACCCAGAACGGTGTCAAGGTCACCCTCGCCGACGGCAAGGAGTTCGAGGCCGAGGTCCTCCTCGTAGCCGTCGGCCGCGGCCCCGTCTCGCAGAACCTCGGCTACGAGGAGGCCGGGGTCGCCATGGACCGCGGTTACGTCCTCGTCGACGAGTACATGCGCACGAACGTCCCGACCATCTCCGCCGTCGGTGACCTGGTCCCCACGCTCCAGCTCGCGCACGTCGGCTTCGCCGAGGGCATCCTCGTGGCGGAGCGTCTGGCCGGCCTGAAGGTCGTTCCGATCGACTACGACGGCGTGCCGCGGGTGACCTACTGCCACCCGGAGGTCGCCTCCGTCGGCGTCACCGAGGCCAAGGCCAAGGAGGTCTACGGCGCGGACAAGGTCGTCTCGATCAAGTTCCCGCTCGGCGGCAACGGCAAGAGCCGGATCCTGAAGACCGCGGGCGAGATCAAGCTCGTGCAGGTCAAGGACGGTGCCGTCGTCGGCGTCCACATGGTCGGCGACCGCATGGGCGAGCAGGTCGGCGAGGCGCAGCTGATCTACAACTGGGAGGCGCTGCCGGCCGAGGTCGCCCAGCTCATCCACGCCCACCCGACGCAGAACGAGGCGCTCGGCGAGGCCCACCTGGCCCTGGCCGGCAAGCCCCTCCACATGCACGACTGACGCCTTCAGTCTCCGCGCGCGACGACACAGACTTCCGCAATTCGTAAGGAGCAACCGAAACCATGGCGGTTTCCGTAACCCTTCCGGCGCTCGGTGAGAGCGTCACCGAGGGCACTGTCACCCGCTGGCTGAAGGCCGAGGGCGAACGCGTCGAGGCCGACGAGCCGCTGCTCGAGGTCTCGACCGACAAGGTCGACACCGAGATCCCGGCGCCCGCCTCCGGCGTGCTGTCCTCCATCAAGGTCGCCGAGGACGAGACGGTGGAGGTCGGCGCCGAGCTGGCCGTCATCGACGACGGTACAGGCGCCCCCGCCGCCGCTCCGGCCCCGGCCGCCGCCGAGGCACCCGCCCCGGCCGCGCCCGCCGCTCCGGCTCCGGTCGCCGAGGCCCCGGCCGCCCCGGCTCCGGCCCCCGCCGCCCCCGCGGCTCCGGCCGGTGGCGCTCAGGGCACGGACGTGGTCCTGCCCGCGCTCGGCGAGTCGGTCACCGAGGGCACCGTCACCCGCTGGCTGAAGTCGGTGGGCGACACCGTCGACGCCGACGAGCCGCTGCTCGAGGTCTCGACCGACAAGGTCGACACCGAGATCCCGGCGCCCGCCTCCGGTGTGCTGCTGGAGATCGTGGTCGGCGAGGACGAGACCGCCGAGGTCGGCTCGAAGCTCGCCGTCATCGGCCAGCCGGGCGCCGCTCCGGCGGCCGCTCCGGCCCCCGCCGCCCCGGCTCCGGCGCCTGCCGCCGCGGCTCCGGCCGCCCCCGCGGCTCCGGCTCCCGCCCCGGCCGCGCCCGCCGCTCCGGCCCCGGCTCCCGCTGCTCCGGCGGCCCCCGCCGCTGCCGCCCCGGCTCCGGCCCAGCCCGCGGCTCCGGCACCGGCACCGGCCGCGCCCGCCCCGGTCACCCCGGCCCCGGCCGCTCCGGCCGCCGCCCAGCCGACCGACGAGGGCGCCTACGTGACCCCGCTGGTGCGCAAGCTCGCCGCCGAGAACGGCGTCGACCTGTCCACCGTCAAGGGCACCGGCGTCGGCGGCCGCATCCGCAAGCAGGACGTCCTCGCCGCCGCCGAGGCCGCGAAGGCAGCCGCCGCCGCTCCGGCTCCGGCCGCCGCCCCGGCCGCCAGGAAGGCCCCGGTCCTGGAGGTCTCCCCGCTGCGTGGCCAGACCGTCAAGATGCCGCGGATCCGCAAGGTCATCGGCGACAACATGGTCAAGGCCCTGCACGAGCAGGCCCAGCTGTCCTCGGTGGTCGAGGTCGACGTGACCCGCCTGATGCGCCTGCGCGCCCAGGCCAAGGACGCGTTCGCGGCCCGCGAGGGCGTCAAGCTCTCCCCGATGCCGTTCTACGTGAAGGCGGCGGCCCAGGCGCTGAAGGCCCACCCGGTCATCAACGCCCGCATCAACGAGGCCGAGGGCACCATCACGTACTTCGACACGGAGAACATCGGCATTGCCGTGGACTCCGAGAAGGGCCTGATGACCCCGGTCATCAAGAACGCCGGTGACCTCAACATCGCCGGCATCGCCAAGGCCACCGCCGACCTGGCGGCCAAGGTCCGCGGCAGCAAGATCACGCCGGACGAGCTGGCCGGTGCGACCTTCACCATCAGCAACACCGGTTCGCGAGGCGCGCTGTTCGACACGATCATCGTGCCGCCGGGTCAGGTCGCGATCCTCGGCATCGGCGCCACGGTCAAGCGCCCGGCCGTCATCGAGACCGAGGAGGGCACGGTCATCGGCGTCCGCGACATGACGCACCTGACCCTCTCCTACGACCACCGTCTGGTGGACGGCGCCGACGCGGCCCGCTACCTGACCGCGGTCAAGGCGATCCTGGAGGCGGGCGAGTTCGAGGTCGAGCTCGGCCTGTAAGCCCTCACCGCTTGTTCGGTGCCCCCGCCCGGAACCTCCCGGGCGGGGGCACCGGCGTTTGCGAGGGCGTGTAAGTCTCGTCTCACCTGCACGAAAGCGCCCCCATGCGCCCCTCCCGGACGGGGATACGGCCTTATTGTCTAAACGTCAAAGCCCTGGATCCCGCCCGTCGCCCGACCACCGCCCCTCCACGAGGCCCTTCGGGCCGCAGTATCGGATCAGAGCCCCCGCCTAAGGAGCCCTCATGACCGCGCCCGTCGTCCACTCGCTGCGCGAACAGATCCGCGAGCACATCGTGGAGGGGATCGTCAGCGGGCGCTGGCAGCCGGGTGAGCGAATCGTGGAACGGCGGATCGCCACGGAGCTGGAGGTCAGCCAGACACCGGTCCGGGAGGCGCTGCGGGAGCTGGAGTCGCTGCGGCTGATCGAGTCGGCGCCCAACAAAGGCGTGCGGGTGAGGAATCTGACCGCTGCCGACCTGGAGGAGTCCTACCCCGTACGAGCCGGCCTCGAGGCCATCGCGGCGGAGCTCGCGGCGGAGCGGCTGGCGGAGGACTGCTCGGCCCTCGAACCGCACGTCGCCGCGCTGTACGAGGCGGACCGCAAGTCGGACGGTACGGGGCAGGTACGGCACACGGTGGCGTTCCACCGGGAGCTGGTGCGGGCGGCCGGCAACTCGGTGCTGCTGCACACCTGGGAGGGCCTGGGGATCGAGGTCTTCACCGCGCTGTCGATCCGGTGGCTGGGGACGGTGCAGCAGTCGTACGCGGAGGAGCACGAGGAGTTGGTGGCCGCGTTCCGCCGCAGGGATCCACGAATCGCCGACATAGTGAAGGCCCATGTCCTCGGCTGCGCGCCGCGCGCCTGAGCCGTCGGCACCAGAGCACACCCCCGCTCAAATGCCGCCGCCACCTGCGCAGACTCCACGAAGCGCACGGCACCCGGTGTCTCCGCCCAAGGCACCCCGTGCCGACTTTCTCGTGATGAAGAGGTTTTGCGCCTGTACCCTTTGATCGATCATCGATCAGGGAGTTACAGTCGCGGACGGGCTTCCACCGAGGCCCCCGCCCTGTCCTGCCAAAGACCAAGGGCACCCCGAACCCTTACCGATGAGGGAACCCCCTTCGACCGAGGAAGGCGGCTACATGACCGACCCCAACGCCATCCAGCCGAGCGAGCTCGACCAGCTCCCGGACCGCGACCCGGAGGAGACCGCCGAATGGCAGGCCTCCCTGGACGCCGTCGCCGAGGCGGCCGGGCCGCACCGTGCCGCGTATCTGATGCGCCGCACGCTGGAGCGTGCCGAGGGCACCGGCATCGCGCTGCCGAAGCTCCTCGAGACCGACTACGTCAACACCATCCCCACCGCCGCCGAGCCGGCCGTGCCCGGTGACGAGGCGATGGAGGCCCGTATCACCGCGTGGAACCGCTGGAACGCGGCCGCGATGGTGACCCGCGGCAGCAAACACGGCGTCGGTGGCCATATCGC
Source organism: Streptomyces sp. NPDC022910 (assembly GCF_055561075.1). NCBI lineage: Bacteria > Bacillati > Actinomycetota > Actinomycetes > Kitasatosporales > Streptomycetaceae > Streptomyces > Streptomyces sp. NPDC022910. The sequence continues at coordinate 145,894 of NZ_JBVHHL010000002.1, read as the reverse complement.
CACCTTCGCCTCTGCCGCCTGGCTCTACGAGACCGGCTTCAACCACTTCTTCAAGGGCAAGGACTCCCAGGACGCCGCCGGCTCCGGCGACCAGCTGTACATCCAGGGCCACGCCTCCCCCGGCATCTACGCCCGCGCCTTCCTCGACGGCCGTCTGAGCGAGACCCACCTGGACAACTTCCGCCAGGAGGCCGGCGGCAACGGCCTGCCCTCCTACCCGCACCCGCGCCGGCTGCCCTGGCTGTGGGAGTTCCCGACCGTCTCCATGGGCCTCGGTCCGCTCTCCGCCATCTACCAGGCGCGCTTCAACCGCTACCTCACCAACCGCGGCATCAAGGACGTCTCGTCCTCGCATGTGTGGGCGTTCCTCGGCGACGGCGAGATGGACGAGCCCGAGTCGACGGCGGCGCTCGCGCTGGCCGCGCGTGAGGAGCTGGACAACCTCACCTTCGTCATCAACTGCAACCTGCAGCGCCTCGACGGCCCGGTCCGCGCCAACTTCAAGATCGTGCAGGAGCTTGAGGCCCAGTTCCGCGGCGCCGGCTGGAACGTGGTCAAGACGCTGTGGGGCACGGCCTGGGACGAGCTGTTCGCGCTCGACACCACCGGCGCCCTGGTACGCCGGCTGCGCGAGGTACCGGACGCGCAGGTGCAGACGTACCAGACCCGCGACGCCGCCTACATCCGTGAGGACTTCTTCGGCAAGGACCCGGCGCTCGCCGAGATGGCGAAGCTGCTGAGCGACGACAAGATCCTCGAGTGCTTCCACCTCTCCCGTGGCGGCCACGAGGCGCGCAAGGTCTACGCTGCGTACAAGGCGGCCCTGGAGCACAAGGGCGCCCCAACGGTCATCCTGGCCCAGACCGTCAAGGGCTTCACGCTCGGCCAGGGCTTCGCGTCGAAGAACGCCAACCACCAGATGAAGAAGCTGACGGTGGACGAGTTCAAGACGATGCGCGACCTGCTCGAACTGCCCATCTCCGACGCGCAGTTCGCGGACGGCGTGGTCCCCTACGCCCACCCTGGCGCCGACTCCCCCGAGGTCCGCTACCTCCAGGAGCGCCGCGCGGCCCTCGGTGGCCCGGCTCCGGCCCGCCGAGTCCACCCCGTCGCCCCCCTGCCGGCCCCGGCCGAGAAGGCGTTCGCGTCCTTCGACAAGGGCTCCGGCGCGCAGAACGTGGCGACGACCATGGCCTTCGTCCGTCTCGTCAAGGACCTGGTCCGCGACAAGGAGACCGGTAAGCGCTGGGTGCCCATCGTCCCCGACGAGGCGCGCACCTTCGGCATGGAGTCGCTGTTCCCGTCGCTCGGCATCTACTCGCCCAAGGGCCAGACGTACGAGCCGGTCGACCGTGACCAGCTGATGCACTACAAGGAGGCCAAGAACGGCCAGATCCTCAACGAGGGGATCACCGAGGCCGGTTCCATGGCCGACTTCATCGCCGCGTCGACGTCGTACGCGACGCACGGCGAGGCGATGATCCCCTTCTACATCTTCTACTCGATGTTCGGCTGGCAGCGCACGGCCGACCAGATGTGGCAGCTGGGCGACCAACTGGGCCGCGGCTTCCTCGTCGGCGCCACGGCCGGCCGTACCACACTGACCGGTGAGGGCCTGCAGCACGCCGACGGGCACTCCCCCGTCATCGCCGCTACCAATCCGGCCGCGCTGACGTACGACCCGGCGTTCGCGTACGAGATCGCGGTCATCGTGAAGGAGGGTCTGCGCCGTATGTACGGCGCGGCTCTGCCTGGCGAGGACCAGAACGTCTTCTACTACCTCACGGTCTACAACGAGCCCCTGCCGCAGCCGGCGAAGCCCTCCGCTCCCGGCGTCGACGAGGGCATCGTCAAGGGCCTGTACCGCTTCAACACAGCGGAGTCGGCCGGGCTCGCACCCGCCGCCAACGCCCCGCGCATCCAGCTGCTGGGCTCTGGCACGGCGATCCACTGGGCGCTTGCGGCGCAGAAGCTGCTCGCCGAGGAGTGGGGCGTCGCGGCGGACGTGTGGTCGGCGACGTCGTGGGGCGAGCTGCGGCGCGACGCCATGGAGGCGGACGCGGCGCTGCTGCGGGGCGAGGAGCGCGTTCCGTACGTGCGTCAGGCGCTGCAGGGCGCCGAGGGCCCGGTCCTCGCCGTCTCCGACTACATGCGCCAGGTCCCGGACCAGATCGCGCAGTGGGTCGAGCAGGACTACTCGTCGCTGGGCGCCGACGGCTTCGGCCTCTCGGACACCCGTGAGGCGGCCCGCCGCCACTTCGGCGTCGACGCCCAGTCGATCGTCGTCGCGGCCCTGGCCCAGCTCGCCAGGCGCGGCGAGGTCAAGGCCACGGCCGTGAAGGAAGCACGCGACCGCTACGGCCTGTAGGGCCGGTGTGGGGTGAAGGGGTACGGCGGCGGCCGTACCCCTTCGCTGTCAGTGGTGCCGGGCATCATGAGCCCATGCGTGCCGCCCGTCTCATCAAAATGGTGCTGCTGCTCCAGTCACGGTCCGCCATGACCGCCGCCGAGCTGGCCCGTGAGCTCGAGGTGTCGGAGCGGACCGTCACCCGGGATGCGCAGGCGCTGTCGGAGGCGGGCGTTCCGGTGTACGCCGACCGGGGGCGGAGCGGCGGTTACCGGCTCATCGGCGGCTACCGCACGCGGTTGACCGGACTCGCGCGCGGTGAGGCCGAGGCGCTCTTCCTCAGCGGTGTTCCGGGGGCGCTGCGCGAGATGGGCCTTCAGGACGCGGCCTCCGCGGCCCGGCTGAAGGTGTCCGCGGCACTCCTCCCCTCCCTGAGCGACGCCTCCCGCACGGCGGCGCAGCGGTTTCATCTGGACGCGCCCGCCTGGTTCACCGAGCCCGCGACTCCGCGGTTCCTGCCGGTGGTCGCCGACGCGGTGTGGGACGACCGCCGGATCACCACGCGTTACCGGCGGGGCGAGGACGTGGTGGAGCGGGAGCTGGAGCCGTACGGGCTGGTCCTGAAGGCGGGGGTCTGGTACCTGTGCGCGCGGGTGGTGGAGCAGGGGGCCTTCCGGGTCTACCGCATCGAACGCTTCACGGCCGTGGACGGGGGCGAGGAACGGTTCGCGCGGGACGAGGAGTTCGACCTGCCCGGCTTCTGGTCGCAGCGAGCGGAGCAGTTCGCGCGGTCCATCCTGCGCGCCGAGGTCGTGGTGCGGCTGTCCCAGGAGGGCGTGCGGAGAGTGTCGTACGTCGTCGATCCCGTGTCCGCCCGTCAGGCGCTGACGAGCGCGGGCGCCCCGGACGAGCGGGGATGGGTGGAGTCCGAGGAGGTCGCGCATGCGCAACTCACGGCGCTGGGGCCGGAGGTCGAGGTGCTGTCGCCCGAGGGGTTGCGCGCGCGTTTCGCCGGCGACGCGCTACGGCTCGCGGCGCTCTACGCCTGATAGCGATCCGCAGCACTCCACGTGCGCCCCACCCGCTCAGGGCCGATGCTGGTCCAGTGATGGACGAGACCGAGTTCTGGGAACTGGTGGACGCGAGCCGTGAGGCCGCCGAGGGCGACCCCGACGAGCAGGCCGACCAGCTCGTCGAACGGCTGCTGCGGCTGGACCCGGACGCGGTCCTGGACTTCGCCAGGCACTTCGAGTCCCGCTACAACCGCGCGTACCGCTGGGATCTGTGGGGCGCCGCCTGGGTACTGCTCGACGGGGCGAGCGACGACGCGTTCGACTTCTTCCGGTGCTGGCTGATCGGTCAGGGCCGGGAGGTCTTCGAGAGCGCGGTGCACGACCCCGACTCGCTCGCCGACCTCCTGGAGGACTTCGACGAGGAGATCGACGGGGACGGCGAGGAACTCGGTTACGCGGCGGACGAGGCGTACGAGCAGCTCACCGGGACCGTGGCGCCCGACCTGGGCATCCCGCCCGCGGCCTCCGAGCCGGAGGGGACCCCGCTCGACCTGGAGAACGTCTCCGTGCTCGCGGAGCGCTATCCCAGGCTGTGGGACCGATTCAAGGGCTGACCCCGGGCGCCCCGACGCTCACGCCACACGTCGGCGGCCCGGTTCCGAGGCAAGGTACGCCTGGACCTGACCGGGCCCGGCGAGAAGGTCTCCCGGGGCCCGGTCCGGCTTCGCCGCGTGGTGCATCGGCGCCCTGTTGGCCTGGTCGAGGGCGTACGCCGTGGCGGCGGCCGGGCCGAGGACGACCGTCGCCACCGCGCCAACCACCGTCCAGGGGTTGCGCAGGGCCTCGGTCCAGGTGCTCGTCTTCGTCGTCTCCGTACGACTGCTGCTGCTCATGGTCCCCGCCTCCAGTCGGCTTGTGCGACCACCGTAGGAGGCGGCGATCTGAGGACTCTGCGTACGGCCTGTGCCGTTCCTGTGGGTCGCGTTCCGCGCCGTGGAGAGCCCGCCGTGTGTCATCGCCTGCCCTGCAGATGCGCCGCCTTCTCCCTGATCGACGGGAGCAGGGCGCTGAGGGCCGCGCCGGGGCAGCTCGTCATATAGCCGTCGTTGTGGCCCGCGAGGGCGGGCAGCAGGGCGGTGGTGCCTTCCTTGTACCGGCTCAGGCCATTGCTGGAGACGAGCCGGACCTTGCTGCGCGGGTCGATGTCGGCGAGGCCCAGCTTCCACGCGGCGAGGGAGGCGATCGCATCGGCCATCGCCCGGGGCACGGGCACGCCCGCCGTGAACGTGCCGAGGGCCGCGATGCCGACCGTGCGGTGGTTGAAGCCCTGGGTGTGGGCACCGGTGACAGGTCGGTCGATGCCGCCCGCGCGGCCCTCGTAGATCCTGCCGCAGCGGTCGACGATGAAGTTGTAGCCGATGTCGTCCCAGTGCCGGGCTCCGGTCTGGCCCGAGTAGAGGTAGCGGATGATGCGCGGGGCATCGGCGCAGTCGTAGCGGTTGGGCGAGTCGGTGTGGTGCACGAAGACCGCTACGACCTTGTCGTCGTAGCGCGGGGGCGGCTGACCCCGGGTGCCCCCGCCCGTCCAGACCGACCTCGGCGCGATCTGCGGCTTGGGCGCCGGGTGGAGGACGGCGGACCGGGCCACGACCGGCCGCGGGGTGGGGGCCACCACCGGGCGCTCGACGCCCGAGGCACACAGCACCAGCGCCAGGACGGCGGCCGTCCCGGGCAGACAGCCGAGCATCAGCAGGCCTGCCCTCTGGATCTTCGCCGCACGCCCTTTCCGGGGCTCCCGCGTTCTTCGGAAGACACGCATGGAGCCACTGTCCGTCCGTTGTGTGCCCTCCGCGATGTGTGGTGTGCCACCTGGTGGAACCATCGTCCCGGTCCGAGGCGTTTTTACAGGTCGACGCCCGCACGGCCGGTTTGCGGGCATCACGCGCGGGTGACTGATCACTGGGCTGCCGCGGCGCGTACTAGGGGGTCCGAGAGAAAGGCGGCTCCGTGGACCTGCTCGACATCCTGCTCATGCTGGTGATCCTGGCCTACGCGGCGTCCGGTTACCGGCGAGGACTGGTGGCCGGCTGCGTCTCCCTGGCCGGCTTCGTGGGCGGTGCCGTGGTCGGCGTGTGGATCCTGCCGTGGGTGATGAACCTGGTGACGCGGGGGACGACCGCGGCGACGGTGACCGCGGTCTTCACGGTGCTGGTCCCGGCGGCGGTGGGGCACGAGCTGGCGGGACGCCTCGCGCTGATGCTGCGGCGCGAGCTGGACCGTGCGGGTCGTGGTCCGCTGCGGGTGGCCGACGGGATCGGCGGGGCGGCGGCCAACACGGTGGCCGTGCTGATCGTGGCATGGGTGGCCGCGAGCGTCCTGGGCGCCTCCTCGTCCCCGCTGGTCACCGGGGCGATCCGGGACTCGAGGCTGCTGGGCGCCGTACAGAACGCGATGCCGGACACCACCCCGACCTGGTTCTCCCGCGCCACGTCGGCGCTCACCCAGGCGGGCTTCCCGCAGGTCTTCAACCCGTTCGAGAACGAACCCACGGCCGGGGTCGCCGAGCCGTCCGGGGACAGCGTCACGGCGAGCGCGACGAACGCGGCCAAGCTCAGCACGGTGAAGATCGAGGGCTCCTCGGGCAACCAGGGCCGTGAGGGCAGCGGCTTCGTGTACGCGGCGCGGCACGTGATGACCAACGCCCACGTGGTGGCGGGCATCGACCACCCGACCGTCCGGATCGGCGGCGTCGGCCCGTCGTACTCGGCACGTGTGGTGCTCTTCGACCCCGACCGGGACGTGGCCGTGCTGTACGTACCCGATCTGCGCGCGCCCGTCCTGCGCTTCGACGACAGCGCCGGTCGCGGCGACGCGGCCGTGGTCGCGGGCTACCCGCAGGACGGCGACCTGACGCTGAGGGCCGCCACGGTCGCGAACCGGATCCGTGCCACGGGCCAGAACATCTACAACACGAACACCGTGACCCGGGAGATCTACTCGATCCGCTCGACCGTCCTGCCCGGCAACTCCGGCGGCCCCCTGCTGACCACCGACGGCCGGGTCTACGGCGTGGTCTTCGCCCGCTCCACCTCGGACCCGGAGACGGGATACGTGCTGACCGCGGACGAGGTCGCGAGCGACGCGCAACGCGCTGCTCAGGCCACGGCGGCGGTGGGCACGGGCGACCTCGTCACGTCGTGAGCCTCGCGGGGCCCGACACGGGACCTGCAGGAAGCGCCCCAAGAGTCACAGGAAGCGCCCCATGAGCACGTCGTCGACATACGTGCCCTCTATCAGGAACTCCTCGGGCAGGATCCCCTCCACCACGAACCCCTCGGACTCATAGAGCTTCCGGGCCGGGGTGTTGTGCCCTAGTACCCGCAGGGTGATGCGCCGCGCCCCCCGCCGCCGGGCCTCGTCCTGCACGGCCCGCAGCAGCGCCCGGCCGACCCCTGCGCCGCGCGCCTCGCCGGCGACGGCGAGCCCCTGGATCTGCCGGACGTGGGAGTTGCACTCCAGCGGCGTCGGGAACGCAAGCCGGATGTAGCCGACGACGGCGCCGTCGAACTCGGCGACCAGGTGGTCCCGTGGGCCGAACCGTTCGGTGAAGAACGGCCCGTGCGGGGGCCTGGGGCGGGGCTGCACGGAGTGCAGCGGGGACCAGGTGACCCGGTCGAGCCGGCCGAGCGTCTCCTCGTCGTCGAGCGTGGCGAGGCGTATGTGCGGAACGGGCATGAGGGTCACTGTACGGCGGGGGTACGAGGATCCGTTCGGTGGTTCCCGGGGGTACCGGGCAGGATGGGCGCATGGAACGTTCCCGAATCGCCGTGGCCGGTGCGTCCGGTCTCATCGGCAGTGCCCTGGTGCGCTCACTGGCAGCGGACGGGCACGAGGTGGTGCGCCTGGTGCGCCGTGGGGCCCACGGCGGGGACGAGGTCTGCTGGGATCCCGAAGGACAGTACGTCGACGCGGCCGGGCTGATCGGGTGCGACGCCGTGGTCAACCTCGCCGGGGCCGGCGTCGGCGACCACCGCTGGACGGACGCGTACAAGAAGACGCTGCGCGACAGCCGGGTGCTCGGCACGGCGGCGCTAGCGGAGGCCGTCGCCTCCCTGCCCGAACCGCCGCGCGTCTTCGTCAGCGGCAGCGCGATCGGCTATTACGGCGAGACCGGGGACCGGGCGGTGGACGAGGAGGCTCCGCCCGGTGACGGCTTCCTGCCCTCGATGTGCGTGGAGTGGGAGGAGGCCGCAGCCGCGGCGCAGGAGGCGGGCGTGCGCACGGTGTTCGCGCGGACGGGGCTCGTGGTGGCCCGCGGGGGCGGGGCCTGGGGCCGGCTGTTCCCGCTCTTCAAGGCGGGGCTCGGCGGGCGGATGGGCGACGGGCGCCAGTACTGGTCGTTCATCTCGCTGCACGACGAGGTGGCGGCGATCCGCCACCTCATCGACTCCGAGAACCTGTCCGGGCCGTTCAACCTGACGGCTCCTCAGCCGCTGACCAACCATGAGATCACGGCGGCGATGGGGCGTGTGCTGCACCGGCCGACGCTCTTCTCGGTACCCGCACCGGTCCTGCGCGTCGCGCTCGGCGACATGGCCGGGGACGTGCTCGGCAGTGCGCGGGTGCTGCCGACGCGGCTGCAGGAGTCCGGATTCCACTTCGCGTTCCCGGGGATCGAGGAGGCGTTGCGGGCAGCGCTCCGGCAGTAGGTCCTGTCGTCGAACTCCCGTCGTCCGCCCCGAGGTGCGGGCCTCGCGGCGGCGTGGGGGCGCCTCCCGCTCGAGCGAAGCCGAAAGTGGGACAGCGTGCTCCCGGCGTGCCCGGCTCCGGGTCCTCGTACTGGATGTACTTGGGCGTGGGCCCGGTACGGCGAGAGTGCGTGCATGGTGTCGTGAGGCAGGCGGGAGTCCGACGACGGGGCCGAGGCCCTGACGGCACCACGGGAGGCCCGCGGTTCGACCATATGCGACCGCCGTGCGACCGTGCTCTGTTCATGCGCGACTTCACTTGACCGTTCACGGACCTACCCTCGAGCCGAACTCGGGTATTCCGGACGCCCGTTGGGGGCATGACGTCTCCACCGGCCGCACAACCTCGAGGAGGGGCACGTGCTAGAGCCCGTGTATCAGGCGGACGTCGTCATCGTGGGGGCCGGGGTCGCCGGCCTCGCGGCGGCCCACCGGCTGACCAGTGCAGGAGTGACGACGGCAGTCGTGGAGGCCGCTCCCTACGTCGGCGGCCGCATGTCGACCGAGAAGGTCGACGGCTTCCGGCTCGACCGGATCGGACAACTGCTGTCCACGTCGTATCCCGAACTGCGTCTGACCCCGGGGCTCGACGCGCTTGTCCTGCGCCCGTTCGCACCGGGCGTCCTGGTGCACAGCGAGGGGCGCCACCATCGCGCGAGCGCACCCCCGGCGGGAGGGGGCGCACGGGGCGCACTTCACGCTGTACGTGCTCTCGCCAGTGCTCCCCGCGCGACTTCCGCGCCCCGCGGGGGGATCGCAACGGCCATGGCGCGCACCGCCCGGTCCAGAGCGGCGGGGTCGCGCTCGGCGGTATCGCGGTCCGCCGCCCCGCTGGGCGGTGCCGTGGACCAGGCCCGGCTCGGCGCGGCGCTCGCGCGAATCGCCGCCACACCCGTGGAACGGCTGCTGGCCCGGCCCGAGTTGCCTGCCGGGCACGCGCTCACGGCCCGCGGGCTGCCCGCGCGCACGGTCCACGGCTTTCTGCGTCCGCTGCTCGCCGCGCTGCTGTGCGACCCGGACCTGACCACGTCGAGCCGCTGCGCCGACCTCGCGCTGCGCGCCTACGCGAGCGGCCGGCTGTGCGTGCCGGAGGGCGGGGCGGAGGTCCTGCCGGAGCTGCTGGCGCGGGCGCTGCCGCCGGGCACGGTGCACACCGGAATCCGCGCCACCTCCATCTCCACGACTTCGGTGATCACCGCCGACCACGGTGAACTCCGCTGCCGCGCCGTCCTGTTGGCCACGGACGCACACGCCGCCGCCGAGCTGCTGCCCGGTCTGCGCGTGCCGGACTTCCACCACGTCACCGTCGTCCACCACACGATGGACGATCCGCCGCCGACCGGTGCGTCGCTGCTGCTGGACGCGGACCGCGACGGACCGGTGGCGCACACGGCGGTCGTCAGCCTGGTGGACCCGTCCCGGGCGCCTGCGGGCCGGGCCCTGGTCTCCTCCACTGTGCTCGGCGCGCCCCCGGACGACGTCGACGGTGCCGTACGGGCTCATCTGACCCGTCTGTACGGCACCTCGACGACGCGCTGGGAGACGCTCGCCGTGCACCACACGGCGCGCGCCGTCCCCGCGATGCGGCCGCCGCACGATCTGCGCCGGCCGGTGCGACTGCTGGCCGGGCTGTATGTGTGCGGTGACCACCGGGACACCAGCACCGTCCAAGGCGCGCTGCACTCCGGGCACCGGGCCGCGTCCGCCGTTCTGGCGGATCTGGGTGCGGGTCCGATGCACGTCGCGGAATCGCTGCCCACGGCGGCCTGAGACTCACTGGAGCGCGGCGACCTTGTCGCGGTAGCCGCGCACCGGAGCCGCGTCCTTGTACGGCTCCAGGCGGCGCTCGAAGTCCCGCACGTACTCGGTCGCCCGCACCGACCGCATCTCCGACGCCTGCCCGGCGGCCTCGGCCCCCAACTGGCAGGCCTGGTCCAGCTCGCCGAGGCCGAGCCTGGCCGAGGCGAGCACGACCCGGCAGAACAGCCGGCTGCGGGCGTAGCCGGGCGGCCGCAGCTGCAGCGAGCGCTCGGCGTGCTGGGCGGCGGCCCGGTACTGCTGCAGGTCCCGGTGGCAGTGCCCGAACTCGTCGGCGAGCTGCGCCTCGTCGAAGAACCGCGCCCAGTACGGGGCTTCGTCGCCCGGCCGGGCGGTCTCCAGGGCCCGCTCGGCCCGGACGAGCGAGGCCGTGCACGCGCGCACCTCGCCGAGCACGCCGTGGCCGCGCGCCTCGACGGCGTGCACCAGCGCCTGGACGGCGGGCGGCGCGGAGGTGCCGACACCCTGCTGCGCCACCCGCGCGAGTTGCACGGCCTCGCGCCCGTGGCCGAGGTAGACGGCCTGCCTGCTCATCGTGACCAGCACGTACGCCCCGTACAGCCGGTCGCCCGCCGCCTGCGCGAGCCGCAGCGCCTGCACGAAGTAGCGCTGGGCGAGACCGTGCGCGCCGATGTCGTACGACGTCCAGCCCGCGAGGCGGGTCAGGTCGGCGGCCGCCGCGAACAGGCGGCGGCCCGTCTGCTCGCCGTAGATGCCGCGCAGCATCGGCTCGGCCTCGTGCTCCAGGTACCGTACGAGCGCCTGGCGGGCGTGGCCGCCGCCGTAGGCGTGGTCGAGGGCGCGGAACAGCTCGCCGACCGAACGGAGCGCGGCGATGTCGCCGCCGCTGACCTTCTGGGCGGGTCCGCGCTCCGACTGGCCGCGCTGCCGGGGGACCACGGGGCGGCCCTGGGCCGGGACGCGGGGCGCCGTCTCGCCGCGGCTCACCTTGTCGTCGGCCCGGCCGATCAGCCAGTCCCGGCTGGGCACGACGAGCCCGGCCGGGGTGAACGCGATCTTCCGCAGCTCGGCATGGCTGCCGGAGTCCTTGCGCCACAGGCCGCTGACGATGTCGACGGCCTCCTCCGGGGTGGCGGCGAACTCCAGGCCCGCGTACACCGGGGCGCAGGCGTCGAGCCCGAGGTCCTGTGCCGTGAGCCGCCGTCCGAGCCGCCGGGTGAACACCTCGGCGATGAGCGCGGGCGTCGTACCGCGCGGCTGCTGTCCGCGCAGCCAGCGCGTCACGGACGTCTTGTCGTATCTGAGGTCGAGCCCGTGTTCGAGGCCCAGCTGGTCGACGCGACGGGCGAGACCTGCGTTGGAGAACCCCGCTTCTGCGATGAGCGCGGCGAGCTGTCGGTTGGGGGTGCGCTGCGCGGGTCGTTCCGTCATCTGCGGTGCGGTCTCCGTATCGCCTGTGAGCAGCCCTTATGGCCTTGTGAACGGCGTGAATGTAGCGGAGAGTGAGCAGACGGTCGCACACTTCGGCAACCATTCATCCGATCGTGTGAGGATTGGCCGGTCGGGCTGACGCGGACGTCCGGACGCAGGCGGCACACCGGCCGGACGCGGGGCGACCGGCTCGACGTACAGTGGCGTGGGCGCCTTTCGCGCCTTACGAAGCTTCTAGGGAGGCGCTTGCCGTGAGTGAGCTGCGGTTCGTCCGGATGGGTTTCGGTGCGCAGGCCGTCGAGTACCAGGAGGCATGGGACGAGCAGCGCCGAGTGCACGCCGCCCGCTTCGCCGACGAGGTCCCCGACACCTGCCTGCTGCTGGAGCACCCCCCGGTCTACACGGCGGGCCGGCGCACGGCGGACGACGAGCGCCCCCTGGACGGCACGCCGGTGATCGACGTGGACCGCGGCGGCAAGATCACCTGGCACGGCCCGGGCCAGCTGGTGGGCTACCCGATCCAGAAGCTTCCGCGCCCGGTCGACGTCGTCGCCCATGTGCGCCGCCTCGAGGAGGCCCTGATCCGCACCTGCGCGGAGTTCGGCCTGGAGACCACCCGGGTCGAGGGCCGCAGCGGTGTGTGGGTCCTCGGCGACCCGGTGGAGCAGCGCCCCTCGCTCGGCGGCCTCTCCCTGGACTTCGACCCGCGCCTGCACGACGAGGAGTTCGACCCCCGGCTGAACGGCCCGGAGTACGCACCCTCGAACGCGGGCCAGCGCCGGGAGGACCGCAAGGTCGCGGCGATCGGCATCCGTGTCGCCAAGGGCGTCACGATGCACGGCTTCGCACTGAACGTGAACCCTGACAACGCCTGGTTCGACCGGATCATCCCGTGCGGGATCCGCGACGCCGGCGTCACGTCCCTGGCGAACGAGCTGGGCCGTGACGTGACGATCGCGGAGGTACTGCCGGTGGCAGAGCGGCATCTGAAGGACGTCCTGGAGAACGCGGAGCTGAAGCCGCGCATCGTCGAGAAGGCGACCGCCTGACAAGGGGAATGCCTCCCGGGGTCCTGAGGTTGGCCTCATCGGCAGGGCCCGACAAACACGGGCGTACCCTGGTGTACGCCGAAGAATCGAAGCTACAGGGAGCCGATGTGTCCGCAGTCGCACCCGACGGACGCAAGATGCTGCGCCTGGAGGTCCGCAACAGCCAGACCCCCATCGAGCGCAAGCCCGAGTGGATCAAGACCCGGGCGAAAATGGGTCCCGAATACACCAAGATGCAGAACCTCGTGAAGAGCGAGGGTCTGCACACGGTCTGTCAGGAAGCCGGCTGCCCCAACATCTACGAGTGCTGGGAGGACCGGGAGGCGACGTTCCTCATCGGCGGCGACCAGTGCACCCGGCGCTGCGACTTCTGCCAGATCGACACCGGCAAGCCCGAGGCCCTGGACCGCGACGAGCCCCGCCGCGTCGGCGAGTCCGTGGTCACCATGGACCTGAACTACGCCACCGTCACCGGCGTCGCGCGCGACGACCTCGAGGACGGTGGCGCCTGGCTGTACGCCGAGACCGTGCGCCAGATCCACCGGCAGACCGCCGGCCGCGAGGGCGGGCACACCAAGGTCGAGCTCCTCGCCCCCGACTTCAACGCGGTCCCCGAGCAGCTCGAAGAGGTCTTCTCCTCCCGGCCCGAGGTCTTCGCGCACAACGTCGAGACCGTGCCGCGGATCTTCAAGCGCATCCGCCCCGGCTTCCGGTACGAGCGCTCCCTCAAGGTCATCACCGCGGCCCGCGACTACGGCCTGGTGACGAAGTCGAACCTGATCCTCGGCATGGGCGAGACGCGCGAGGAGGTCAGCGACGCGCTGCGGCAGCTGCACGACGCCGGCTGCGAACTGGTGACCATCACGCAGTACCTGCGTCCGAGCGTGCGTCACCACCCGGTCGAACGCTGGGTGAAGCCGCACGAGTTCGTGGAGCTGAAGGAGGAGGCCGAGCAGATCGGCTTCTCCGGTGTCATGTCCGGCCCGCTGGTGCGCTCTTCGTACCGCGCCGGACGCCTGTACCGGATGGCCGTCGAGAAGCGTGGCGCGTACATCGCCTCGCAAGCCGTCTGATCCGACTCCCCACAGATATGGCACTGCGTGCCAGTTGCCGTGTGTGAATCCGCACACAAGCAACTACCCCCCGGTAGTGGCCGATTGACGCGGTCCCGACCGTCCTCGCAGCTAGCGGGCGCGTCAGGGCCGCGTCAGGCTTTTGGCGCCTCGAATCAAGGCTTCATTGGCGTTTGACCGGTCGGTCACGCCCTGGTAACACCAAACAGTGACCCTGGTCTGACGCCACGTAGAGCCCCGACCCCAAGCCGCCGATCCGAGGGGGACCTCCATCATGCAGGCCGCGCCCGTACGCGCCACCGCGATCCCGTCGTTCACCGATGCACTGCGTGCCATCGAGTCGCTGCTCATGAGCGGCGGCCAGCGGACCGCTCGCCAGAACGCCTGGACCTCCGTGCTGGAGGACCGCCGTCGCGCCAAGGACCGGGTCGAGGCGCAGCGCGTCCTCGATGCCGCGGCGTCCCACTCCTAGCCGCCGCTCGCACTCCCCGGAGCGACCCCACCGCTCCACCACGGCACTGCCGTCGTCGCCGCTTCCCGGGCCACGTAGACTTCGTGACATGGCGAGGAAGGAAACCGCAGCGGACGCTGCGAACGCGGGGCGACTGAAGCAGATCGCCCTGACCTACAAGATGACCCGCAAGGCCGACCCCAAGATCGGCCTTGTACTCGCGGCTGTCGGAATCGTCACCTTCGGTGTCTTCCTCGCGATCGGTTTCTTGATCGGTCACCCCATCTATCTCGGCATCCTCGGCCTCCTGCTCGCCTTCCTCGCGACGGCGATCGTCTTCGGACGCCGGGCCGAGCGTGCCGCATTCGGCCAGATGGAGGGCCAGCCGGGCGCCGCCGCGGCGGTCCTGGACAACATCGGCCGGGGCTGGACGACGACGCCCGCGGTGGCGATGAACCGCAGCCAGGACGTGGTGCACCGCGCGGTCGGCAAGGCCGGCATCGTGCTGGTCGCCGAGGGCAACCCGAACCGGGTCAAGAGCCTGCTGGCCGCCGAGAAGAAGAAGATGGCGCGCATCGTCGCCGACGTTCCGGTGCACGACGTCGTCGTCGGCACCGGCGAGGGACAGGTCGAGCTGAAGAAGCTCCGTACGACGATGCTGAAGTTCCCGCGGGTGCTCACCGGTCCCCAGGTGACGGCGACCAACGACCGGCTGCGGGCACTGGGCGACCTGATGAGCAACATGCCGCTGCCCAAGGGTCCGCTGCCGAAGGGGATGCGGATGCCGCGGGGCGGGCCGAAGGGCCGCTAGGGCGACCGGACGCCGATGGGCCGTCCCCGAGACCGCTGGGTCTCGGGGACGGCCCATCGCGTCGGCGGTGAACCGGTTGGGCGCCCTCAGATCCGGACTTCCACCGTCCCGGCCAGGCGGTCGTGCAGGCCCCTGCCGTCGCGGTCCCAGATCAGGGGCGGGATGGCGAGGAACAACAGGACCGTACGCAGCACGGTGCGCAGCGGGCTGACGCGGCCGGTACCCAGGCCAACCACCCGGAGACCGAAGAGTCGCTTGCCCGGGCTGAAGCCCAGCGTGCCGACGGTAAAGATGATCAGTGCGAAAAGGAGGAGCGGCGCCCAGACCTGGGCCGCCCGGTCATAGCTGTCGGTGATCAGACCGTATGCGATCAAGAGGCACAGACCCCAGTCGACGGCGAGGGCGCCGAGACGCCGGCCCGGACGCGCGATCGAGCCCGGCCCCTCCTGCGGCAGACCGAGCTGCTCTCCCCGGTATCCGAGGTCCGCACCGGCTTCCTCCATGGCCGCCCGGGGACCGGAGAGCCATGATCCGATTACTTGCCTGTTGTCCACCCGTCCACGGTACTGCGCCCGATGTGGCAGACAGGAAGGTGGGGTCATGAGGGCTCCGGCTGGTTAACCTGGGAGAAACAAATGGGTCACGCACGAGAAATGCCCCATCCCTATGGTCGGCTGCAGCGTGTGCCACCGCACTGGCCGCACGAACGAACTACCACCCCGGCGAGGACGGTCGGGAGTAGGAGGAGCTGGATGTTCCAGAACGCCGACGAGGCCAAGAAGTTCATCGCGGACGAGGACGTCAAGTTCATCGACGTCCGCTTCTGCGACCTGCCGGGCGTCATGCAGCACTTCACGGTGCCCGTTGAGGCGTTCGACCCGGACGACGAGCTCGCCTTCGACGGATCCTCGATCCGTGGCTTCCAGGCCATTCACGAGTCCGACATGGCGCTGCGCGCGGACCTGTCGACCGCCCGGGTCGACCCCTTCCGCCGTGACAAGACGCTGAACATCAACTTCTTCATCCACGACCCGATCACGGGCGAGCAGTACTCCCGTGACCCGCGCAACGTGGCGAAGAAGGCCGAGGCCTACCTGGCCTCCACCGGCATCGCCGACACCGCGTACTTCGGTCCCGAGGCCGAGTTCTACGTCTTCGACAGCGTCCGTTTCGCCACCAGCGCGAACGAGTCCTTCTACCACATCGACTCCGAGGCCGGCGCCTGGAACACCGGCGCCCTCGAGGACAACCGCGGTTACAAGGTCCGCTACAAGGGCGGTTACTTCCCGGTCCCGCCGGTCGACCACTTCGCCGACCTGCGCGCCGAGATCAGCCTGGAGCTGGAGAAGGCCGGCCTGAAGGTCGAGCGCCAGCACCACGAGGTGGGCACCGCCGGCCAGGCCGAGATCAACTACAAGTTCAACACGCTGCTCGCCGCCGCCGACGACCTCCAGCTCTTCAAGTACATCGTGAAGAACGTCGCCTGGCGCAACGGCAAGACCGCGACCTTCATGCCGAAGCCGATCTTCGGTGACAACGGCTCGGGCATGCACGTCCACCAGTCGCTGTGGAACAACGGCGACCCGCTGTTCTACGACGAGGCCGGTTACGCGGGCCTGTCGGACACCGCCCGCTACTACATCGGCGGCATCCTCAGGCACGCTCCGTCGCTGCTGGCCTTCACCAACCCGACGGTGAACTCGTACCACCGCCTGGTGCCGGGCTTCGAGGCGCCGGTCAACCTGGTGTACTCGCAGCGCAACCGCTCCGCGGCCATGCGTATCCCGATCACGGGTTCGAACCCGAAGGCCAAGCGCGTCGAGTTCCGCGCCCCGGACTCCTCCGGCAACCCGTACCTGGCCTTCTCCGCGCTGCTGCTCGCGGGCCTGGACGGCATCAAGAACAAGATCGAGCCGGCCGAGCCGATCGACAAGGACCTGTACGAGCTGGCTCCCGAGGAGCACGCGGGCGTCCCGCAGGTCCCGACCTCGCTCCCGGCCGTCCTCGACTCCCTCGAGGCCGACCACGAGTTCCTGCTCCAGGGCGACGTCTTCACGGCCGACCTGATCGAGACCTGGATCGACTTCAAGCGCACGAACGAGATCGCCCCGCTGCAGCTGCGTCCGCACCCGCACGAGTTCGAGCTGTACTTCGACGTGTGAGCCGGCCGCTCCCGTAGCACTCTCACGGAGCCCCGTCCCCGCCCCCGGGTGGTGACGGGGCTCCGTCGCGTCATGCCGCGGACAAGGGACGATCACCCGTTCACAGGGACTCTTTGCCTGCCATGGGGCCGTTCGGGACCGGTTCATGGGTGGGGATGGGCGCACAATGGGGGTGGGACGAGTGCCTTACTGCTCGGTACTGCGGGGTGATGCAGAATGCAGAGCCGGTTCCGGAGCGATCGGCGACTGACCGTGCGGATGACGGTCACGCTGTTCCTGCTCGGATTGCTGTACGTGGTGTTCGTCGCCGCGTTGATCGCGTTGCTGAAGTCCTGGGTGCTGGTCGTCGTGATCGCGGCGGCGGTGCTGGGCGCGCAGTACTGGTTCTCGGACCGGATCGCGCTGTACGCCATGCACGGGCGGATCGTGGAGCGCGAGGAGTATCCACAGTTGCACGGAGTGGTCGACCGGCTGTGCGCCGTGGCCGACATGCCCAAGCCGCTCGTCGCCGTCTCCAGCATGGACATGCCGAACGCGTTCGCGACCGGACGCAACCCCGACCACGCCGTGCTGTGCGTGACCACCGGGCTGCTGCGGCGGCTGGAACCCGACGAGCTGGAGGGCGTGCTCGCGCACGAGCTGTCGCACGTGGCGCACAAGGACGTCGCCGTGATCACGGTGGCGTCGTTCCTCGGAGTGATCGCCGGGCTGGTCGTCCGGTTCGCCTTCTACTCCGAGCTCTTCGGCGGGCGGGGGCGCAAGGACCAGAACACCCTTGTCGTCTTCGGCGCCGTCATGGGGATCTCGGTGCTGGTCTACGCGATCAGCTTCGTGCTGATCCGGGCCCTGTCCCGGTACCGCGAGCTGGCCGCGGACCGCGCGGCCGCCTTCCTCACCGGCCGTCCCTCGGCGCTGGCCTCCGCGCTGACCAAGGTCACCGGGGACATCGCCCGCATTCCGACGAAGGACCTGCGTACGGCACAGGCCTTCAACGCCTTCTACTTCACGCCCGCGTTCGGCGCCGAGCCGGGCATCTCACGCTTCTTCTCCACCCACCCGACCCTGGAGCAGCGGCTCGAGCAGCTGGCCCGTATCTCCGCGGAGCTGGGCGAGGCGGCGGCGCCGGGAAAGGGGGGCTGAGCGCGTATGGGGCTCCTGGACATCCTGCTCGGCCGTACGAAGGCGGTGGCGCCCGACCTCGATCAGCTGTTCGCCCTGCCGTCGGCGGCGGTCACGCTCGAGGCCGCCGCCGAGTTCACCCCGACCGGGACCGGAGCGGTCTGCTTCGCCACGGTCGAGGGCGGTGCCTTCGCGCAGATCAACCGCGAGGTCCAGGCACTCCTGGACGCGGACACCGACCGGGGCGGACCGCCCGTCGAGCTGCAGCGGGACGACTACGGCTACTCCTGGCTGGTGTCCCGGCGCATCCCCGACCAGCTGCCCGCCCTGGTCAACGACCTGCACGCGGTGAACAGCGCCATGGAGGTCAACGGCTTCGGGCCACAGCTGCTGTGCTCGGTGGTCGGCTTCCAGGACGAACGCGGTCGGCCGCTCGGCCTGGTCTATCTGTACAAGCGCGGCACCTTCTACCCGTTCGCGCCGCTCCCCGGGCAGGGCGAGCGGCGCGACAACGCGCTGGAACTCCAGGTCAAGGCGGTGCTCGCCGACGACCTGCGGATCGAGCAGGACCTCGGCCGCTGGTTCCCGATCTGGGGCGCGCCCGGCCTGTGAGCGGGCGGCCCCGGGTGCATCACTTCTTGTCCCGGTCCTGACGGCGGGCCTCGAAGGGACGCTCGCGGCGGTAGCGACGCTCCCACTTGGCCTGCTGGTCACGGCGCTCGCGGTACTGCTGGTAGGTGGCCGCCGATCCCGGCGCGGCTCCGGGGCCCGGCGAGGACGCCGAGGACGAGCCCCGTCCGTACTGCGTGTACAGGAAGAGCAGGGCGACGGCGGCGAGCCACCAGGCGTGGTTGCCGAACCCCAGGATGATGAGGACGACGGTTCCGGCAAGGATGATGGTGCCCATGACGGGCCTCCGTGGGCGTGGGTGAGTGGTCGTGCCAGAGGGGTACGACGGGGCGCTGGGGGTGGGCGGCCGCGTCGGTGCGTAGAGAGTAGCTCCGAGTCCACCGGGTGATGCCGGTCCGGCGGAAACCGGTGGTGGGCTGCTCCGGAACGCGTCTCCAGCGTAGGGACGCGGTCACTCGGGGTGCATCTCCTTTTTCCGCGCGCGGAGTTCGGCCGGGGTTCGGTGGAACGAGAGCGGGCGCGACCCCGGTCATGGGTGAATGGGCCCATGATCCGAATCTCCCCCTTCGCGCACGGACATGACGGTGAACGTCTCAGCGGGGTGTACGGCGACGACGACGGCGGCCCGGACGCCGCCACCGCCGTCCTGCTGCACGGGGCGGGCAACGGCAACACACGTCGGCTGCTGCCGCTTCTGGAGGAGTTCGTCGCACGCGGTCGCCGCGCTCTCGCGTTCGACTTCTCCGGGCACGGCGACAGCACGGGCCGGCTGGCCGAGTTGAGTCTGCAGAGGCGCTTCGAGCAGGCGGTCGCCGTGCTCGACGCTCGGACGCCGGCGGACGGACCGCTGGTCCTGGTCGGGTTCAGCATGAGCGGGCAGACGGTCGCGGACCTCGCGCGGTACTACGGACGCCGGGTGGTGGCGATGGGCCTGTGCGCGCCCGCGGTCTACGCGGCCGAGGCGTGGCCGGTCCCGTTCGCCGACGGGTCCGGCCGCTTCACCGAGATCCTCCGTACGCCGGGGAGTTGGCGTTCGGCTCCCGCGCTCGACGTACTGCGGACGTACGAGGGAAGGGCGGTGCTCGCGGTGCCCGGCACCGATGCCGTGATCCCGCCGGAGGTGACCGAGGCGGTGGCGGCGGCGCTCACGGCGAACGCCGCGTTCACCCGGCTCGAACTACCCGGCGCGGACCACCGGTTGGGCCTGTGGTTCCGCGACCATACCGAGGACCGCGGACGGTTCGTCGACGCCGTGCTGGCCGACGGGATTCAGGCCACGGGCCGGGGGCGTGCGGGGCTCGAGCCCGGACGTGGTGGGCGCGGACCTGTGGACCGCGGGCCCGACCGTGGCGCGCGCGGGCCCGGAGGCCGCGAGCCGCACCGGGGAGCGTGAGGTCCGTACATCGGCATCAGTACCGCACCGCGCGGGCGACGGAGGTGGTGATGTCGCCGGAAAGGGGGCGGTTGCTGAGCGCGGTGGCGTTCTTCGACCCGCCCGCCGGGACATCGCCGACCGTGACGACGACCGTGTCGAGAAGGTTGCCGCCGGAGTCCTTGAAGTTGACCTGCACGGCGTACGTGCGGGACTCGGACGTCGGGTTGGTGACCGTGACCTGCACCGCTTTCCGCCCTTCGGCGTCGGTGGCCGTGCCGAGCTTGACGTCGCCCCTGGCGTGCGCCCCGCCCTTGATCTCGTCCAGCTTGCGGTCCGCCTCGGCGGACGCGGACGCCAGCACGGACGCGGCCTCCGAGGTCAGGGAGGCGGCGGCGGAAGCGGCTTCCGAGGCCACCGAGTCGGCGGCGGAAGCGGCGTTCGAGACGGCCTGCGACGCGGTGGTCGACGTGACGCCGTTGTCGGAGCAGCCGCAGAGCGCGGCGGCCGCCGCCACGACGACCGCGAAGCCCCGCACCGTGTCCCGTACTCCGTTTCCTGACATCGCCTCTCCCGTCTTTCCGTGATGGCTTCAGTCAAGGCCGGACGGGGCGCGTCCGCATGCTGGGGGCGGCACTTCGGGTGACGGGTCGCTGCGGCGGGCCGGCTTCCGGGAGGATGGGCGCAGTCCGTACGGGGCGAGGCGGCGGGAGGCGGCGTGGGCGGGCGACAGCGGCACATCGGGGCGCAGGAGCGGCGGGCCCGGCTCGCGCTGCGGCAGCGGCTGGCTGCGACGGCGCGGGCGGCGACCCCCGAGGAGGTCGCCGGATCACTGGTCGCGCTCCACGGCACGGACCCGGCCACGGTGTACCTGGCGGTCGGGGCGCGGCTCGCGGACGCCGGCCGGACCGTGGCGGAGGTCGAGCGGGCGTTGTACGAGGACCGGACGCTGGTGCGGATGCACGGCATGCGGCACACCGTCTTCGTGTTCCCCAGCGGGCTGGCTGCCGTGGTGCACGCGTCGACGGGACTGGCGATCGCAGCGAAGGCGCGGGCCGGGCTGGTCAAGGACATGGTGAGCGGGAGCGACGGCCGCCTGACGGCGGAGTGGCTCGCGGAGGTCGAGGCGTCGGCGCTGACGGCTCTGGACCGCCGCGGGCAGGCGACGGTCAACGAACTCACACGGGACGAACCGCGGTTGAAGGAGCGGTTCACCTACGGGGCGGGCAAGAGCTACGAGGCCCTGCACACGGTGTCGTCCCGGCTGATGCGGGTGCTCGGCGTCGAGGGCCGGGTGGTGCGCGGGCGCCCGCTGGGCGCGTGGACGTCGACGCAGTTCCGCTGGGCGGTCGCCCCGCCCCACCCCGAACTCCCGCCCGCCGAGGCCCAGCGGGAGCTGCTCCGCCGCTGGCTCACGGCCTGCGGCCCGGCCACGGAGGCGGACCTCAAGTGGTGGACGGGCTGGAGGGTCACGGACGTCCGCCGGGCGCTGGGCGCGATCGGAGCGGCAGCGGTGACGGTCGACGGCGGAGCGACGGCCTATGTGACGGCCGACGACGAGGAACCCGTGGCGGCCCCCGACGAGCCCTGGGCTGCCCTGCTCCCCGGCCTGGACCCCACGGCGATGGGATGGCAGGAGCGTGACTGGTACCTGTCCCCGGACCTGCGCCCGGCCCTGTTCGACGGCAGCGGCAACGTGGGCCCGACGGTGTGGTGGAACGGCCGGGTGGTCGGCGGCTGGGGGCACCGGCCGGACGGCGAGGTGGTGTGGCGCCTGCTGGAGACGGAGGGCTTGGGCCACGAGGCCCGAGCGGCCATCGAGAAGGAAGCGGCCCGGCTGGGGTCATGGCTGTCCGGCACCCGGGTCACACCACGCTTCCGGACGCCGCTGGAGAAGGAGCTCTCGGCCTAGGGCGACGCCGGCGCCGGCGCCGGGCACCCCCTCGGGAGGGCGCCCGGCGCCGCGGCTCAGCGGCTGTACCGCATCAGCGCGCGCACCATGTGGCACGTCGTGTCCGACGGCGGGTGCACCCCGATCTGTTCCGCCGTGCTCCGTATCGTCTCGTTGCGCGCCTGGTTCGGCATGTACACCCCGGAGTCGAGCAGGGCGATCGCGAGACGCATCGCCTTGAGGCGCCGGTTGTGCGTGACGTACCACTCGCGCGGCCGCCCCGGAGGGAGCGGGCGCTTCTCCACCGGTGCGTACGGCAGGTCCAGCGGGACCGGTCGGCGGGCGGTGGACTGGGTCGGCTTCGGCTTGGTTGCGGCAGCGGGCACGGCATCCTCCTGTCGCGGTCGGGGAGCGGTCCGGAAACCCTGGCAACTCCCTCGAACACTTCCTCTAGTTTACTGCCGGCCACTGACATCCGGGGGGCCGCGCAGTCCACCAAATCCCCTGGTGGATAAGGGAATTGTCGCCATGTCACGCCCGAGCCGCGAGGTGCGCGTGAGACGGCGGCAATTCGAACAGAACGGACGGTGAGTGAGGCTGGGGAGGGTGTGGGAAGCGGTGCTGCGCCGGCCCCGGTGCTCGGTGCCCGGACACCAGCGAGAGAGCGTGTTTCGACTACCGTGCGGGCCATGGAGATCTGGATCAACCCGGCCTGTTCGAAGTGCCGCAGCGCCATCACTCTGCTCGAGGCCGAGGGCGCCGACTACACCGTGCGCCGCTATCTGGAGGACGTGCCCACCGAGGACGAGATCCGCGACGTACTCGCGCGGCTCGGCCTCGAACCGTGGGACATCACCCGCACCCAGGAGGCGGACGCCAGGGAACTCGGCATGAAGGAGTGGGCGAGGGACGCCGGGAGCCGCGACCGCTGGGTGCGCGCACTCGCCGAGCACCCCCGGCTCATCCAGCGGCCGATCATCACCGCCGACGACGGTACGGCTCTCGTCGCCCGTACGGACGAAGCAGTACGGGACGCTATGTCCCGCTGAGCCCAACTCCCGTGTGGCCTACGTTACTTCAGTGACGTCTTCAACCGCTGAGTAACACCGTTCGGTATCTCGTACATAGCGGCGTACCTATCGCGTCCGGCCGCCGGTGACGGCGGCCGGGGACAGGAGGCGCGCATGTCCCGTAGGAGAACCCTCAGTCCCAAGAAGAAGATCGCGCTGGCGGTCAGCGCCGTCGCCGTGGCCGGCAGCGGGGCCTTCGCCCTCGCGGCCACCTCGAACGCGGCGAACGTGCAGAACGCGTCCAACTCGACGGTCTGCAACGGACTGGCCACCGCGCTCGGCAACAACGAGTCGTTCATCGCCGCGCAGAAGGCCGACCCCGACGCCCAGTCGGCGGCGCGGATCGCCAACCGCGAGGCGGTCGTCGCCCAGATCAAGGTCCAGCAGGAGGCGTCCGGCTGCCAGGTCGGGGAGTCCGTTCAGGCGGGCGGAGCGGCGCAGTCCGGCGGTGGCGCGCAGGCCGGGGGGTCGGCTCAGGACCCCCAGGCCTCGCAGGCCGCCACCGGCGCACCCGCTACAACGGCACCCGCGAACAACGGCGGGAACACCGGGAACGCCGCGGGCCAGCAGGTCTGCAAGGGTTCCACGGTGACGCTCTCCGGCGAGAGCGGCGCCCCGGCCGCGTCCAGCAACCAGTTCCCGGCGGGCACGAAGCTGAAGGTGACCAACCTGGACAACAACAAGTCCACGACAGTCACGGTCACTTCGGTCTCCGGCAGCTGTGTGCTGCTCAACAACGCCGCCTTCGAACAGGTCCGCGAGCCCGGCAAGTTCCTGATCCGGCGGGCCGTGATCGAGAAGGTGGGGTGAGGTCAGCCGCTCAGGAACTCCAGGAGGCGGCGGTTCGTGGCCGTCGGGTTCGTGTACGGCAAGGCGTGGTGAGAGACGTCCGGCAGGACGGCGCTCTCCACGTCCGGAAGCAACTCGGCGGCACGGGCGGCCACATGGCGGGGATCATGGGTCCTGCTGTTCGCGGCCACGAGCAGCAGGACCCGCGTGTGCAGCGAGCGCAGCGCGGCGGCGCTCGGACGCGGCCCCGTGACCGGCCTGGCGGTCGGAAAGCCGGCCGTCGCCTCCTGGAGCCGCAGCCACGCGGCGGCCGACGGCGCCCCACCCGTCTCCCACTCCAGAAAGGCCCGGATCCGGCGCGCGGAGGGGCGCAGCAGCATGGGGAGGGCGTGCAGAAGGTACCCGGCCCGGTATCCGGCGAAGCACTGGGTCGGGTCGAGCAGGGCGAGACGGGTGACGCGGCCAGGGGCGCGCAGCGCGTAGTGGAGGGCGATCCAGCCGCCGTACGAGTGTCCGGCCAGGGTGACCGAGCCGATTCCCAGCCCGTCGAGGACCGCGTCGAGCCAGTCGGTCAGGTCGGCGACGGTACGAAGGGGGCGGCGCGGGTCCGGCACGCTGCGGCCGGGGTCGCCGATCAGGTCCACGGCATGCACACGCAGGCCGCGGGACAGGTCGGCCGCGTTGGCGTACCAGGACGCCGAGGTCGCGCGGCCGCCCGGCAGCAGGACGAGCGGCGGACCGTCGGCGGGGCCGCAGCTGTTCACGTGCGTGATGCCGAAAGCCGTGCGAACAGCGCTCTGTCGGGTGTCGGCGGGCCACTCGGCCAGCAGCTTGTCGTACGCCGCGTAGAAGTCCGCAGGGCCATGTGCCTCGTACTCGGAGGAGTCCATGACCCCCTATTCTCTCGCTGAGCGAGTTACTTGGCCAGCGAGATAACGGGAGCACAGGGGCGGGCATGGCAGACCAGGAACACCAGGGACCCGAGATGGAGATCGTCCATCTCCTGCGCGCGGTGGCCGTCGAACTCGGCCTGCACAGCGCCCGGTTCGCACACCACTACGGCATGCACCCGACCGACGTTCGCGCCCTGATCGCCCTCATGGACGCCTCCCGCGCCGGGGAGGACATGACGGCGGGCCGCCTGGGCGCACTCCTCGGGCTCAACTCCGCGGGTACCACGGCCCTGGTCGACCGTCTGGAGCGGCTCGGGCACGTCCGGCGCGTGCGGGACGTTCGCGACCGGCGGCGGGTGCTCGTCGAGGTCGACGAGCGGGCGGTGGAACTCGGCCGGGAGTTCTTCGGGCCGCTGATCGGACGGGCGGTGGAGTTGCTGAAGCACTACGACGAGCGGGAACGCGCGGCGGTGCGGGGCTTCCTGGACGGCGTCCGGAAGGCCGCGGCGGACTCCGACTGACCGCCGATCGAATCTATCGTGCATGAGTGGGTGAAACGTCGCGAAAACATCCGTCACGTCTCCATTCCCATCGCATACGAGCCCTCACGCCTGCCCTGCCGATCCTCTCGCCGACAGCCCGCGGCTCCGGCGAGGGCGGCCGCGAACAGCGCGCTCACGCGAATGGGGGGACGCGCAGGCAGGCCGCGCCGACCGGTCATCGCGTGACGTCCGGCACACAGGTCCCGGGTAACACGGGGTTCACACTTGGGCAATGGCCGGGAAATCGCTTGTTGACAGGCTGCCGGGCATCGAATGCGGCGCCCCAGTGCCGCAGCACCGCAGCACCCGCAAGTGCGCCTAGACCCACCCCGAAGGATGTGGCCCGTGACCTTCAAGGCTGAGTACATCTGGATCGACGGCACCGAGCCGACGGCCAAGCTCCGTTCCAAGACGAAGATCCTGGCGGACTCCGAGAAATCAGCCAAGGGTGCGGAGCTGCCGATCTGGGGCTTCGACGGGTCCTCCACGAACCAGGCCGAGGGCCACTCCTCGGACTGTGTACTCAAGCCGGTCTTCTCCTGTCCCGACCCGATCCGCGGCGGCGACGACGTCCTGGTGCTGTGCGAGGTCCTCAACACGGACATGACCCCGCACCCGTCCAACACGCGTGCCGCGCTGGCCGAGGTCGCCACGAAGTTCGCCGCGCAGCAGCCGATCTTCGGCATCGAGCAGGAGTACACCTTCTTCGACGGCTCGCGTCCGCTCGGCTTCCCCGAGGGCGGCTTCCCGGCCCCGCAGGGCGGCTACTACTGCGGTGTCGGTGCCGACGAGATCTTCGGCCGTGAGGTCGTCGAGGCGCACCTGGAGAACTGCCTGAAGGCGGGCCTCGGCCTCTCCGGCATCAACGCCGAGGTCATGCCGGGCCAGTGGGAGTTCCAGGTCGGCCCGCTCGCCCCGCTCGACGTCGCGGATCAGCTGTGGCTCGCCCGCTGGCTGCTGTACCGCACCGCCGAGGACTTCGGCGTCTCGGCCACCCTCGACCCCAAGCCGGTCAAGGGCGACTGGAACGGTGCCGGCGCGCACACCAACTTCTCGACCAAGGCGATGCGCGAGGGCTACGACGCGATCATCACCGCGTGCGAGGCGCTCGGCGAGGGCTCCAAGCCGCTGGACCACGTCAAGAACTACGGCGCCGGCATCGACGACCGTCTGACCGGCCTGCACGAGACCGCCCCGTGGAACGAGTACTCCTACGGCGTCTCCAACCGCGGTGCCTCGGTCCGTATCCCGTGGCAGGTGGAGAAGGACGGCAAGGGCTACATCGAGGACCGCCGCCCGAACGCCAACGTCGACCCGTACGTGGTGACCCGCCTGATCGTCGACACCTGCTGCACGGCGCTGGAGAAGGCCGGCCAGGTCTGATCGACGCTTTGCCGCTCCCGAGGGGGCGCCCACCGGACGGTGGGCGCCCCCTCGGGCTGTACCGGCTGCCTGGTCTGCCGGGGTGCGCACCGTCAAGTCCACCTCAAGGAAACGTCCGATCCGTGAGAGGAGGCTCCTGCGAGGGCCGGCTGTCTGCTTCAATGGGACCATGGCCAGCTTCCAGCAGTACAGCGCGACGGGTCGCCATGACCTCGAGCCCTTCTGGCCTTCCCGTCAGCACCACGACTTCGACCGGGTGTGTTGTCGCGCGCGGAACGCGCGGGCCCTCTAAAGCCGAACACCCCGGCCTTCGGCCAGCGCGCACGACGTACGTCCTCGACGACCCCGACCACGAACTCGCGGTCGTCGGCCTCCCCGACGAACTTCTCGCGCGAAAGAGCTGACCTCTCATGGCGACCACTCGTTCTCTCTCGACCGCCGCCCTCAACGCCCCGACCGCCCCCTCGAACGGCTCCCCACGGCACCGGCTGCGCGCCGTCGACCGTGACGAGGTCGTCGACGTGGCGGACTTCCTGCCGCCGGGGGCCACCTGGCTGCCGGCGCCCCAGCACTCCCTGCCGAGCCTGCCGGGACAGCCGCCGATGATCGGTTACCTGGTGCTGGTCCCGGCCGACCAGCAGCCGCCCGTACTGCCGTTCGCGGTGCCCGTCCTGCCGGAGGCCGCACCGGCGGACGAGGGCGACGGCAGCGGCGACGGACTCGTCCGCATCGACACCGCACAGCGCACCGCAGAGGTGGACGGGCGGCCGCTCGACCTCACCTACCTGGAGTTCGAGCTGCTCGCCCACCTGGTCGCGCACCCCAACCGGGTGCACACCCGGGACCAGCTGGTGACCACGGTGTGGGGCTACGGCCACGTGGGCGACGGACGCACCGTCGACGTCCACATCGCCCGGCTGCGCCGCAAGCTCGGCGCCGAGCACCGCAAGGCGATCCAGACGGTACGGCGCGTGGGCTACAAGTACGCGCCGCCGACCGGCCGCTGATCTCCACCGCACCCGGTCCGGATCTTCTGTCAGCAGATCCGGCTTCCGCCCTGCGCTCCGTCCGGGCACAGTCGTCGGCATGAGACTTCTGGTGCTGGGTGGTACGGAGTTCGCGGGGCGGGCTGTGGTGGAAGCGGCGCTCGGCCGGGGCTGGGAGGTGACCGTCTTCAACCGGGGACGGCACCAGCCCCTGCCTGGAGCAAGGGCGCTGGAGGGCGACCGCACCGCGCCCGACGGTCTCGCGGCGCTGGCCGGGGGCGAGTGGGACGCCGTCGTCGACACCTGGTCGGCGGCGCCCCGCGCCGTGCACGAGGCCGCCCGGCTGCTCGCCGGCCGCGCCGGACGGTATGTGTACGTGTCGAGCTGCTCGGTGTACGACTGGGCCCCGCCCGCCGGTTACACCGAGGAGGCACGCCTCGTGGAGGGCGCCGAGGCCGACGCCGGGCAGACCGAGTACGCGCAGGACAAACGGGGCGGCGAGCTGGCCGCGCTCGGCGCCTTCGGCGCGGACCGCTCGGTGTTCGTGCGGGCCGGGCTGATCCTCGGGCCGTACGAGAACGTCGGGCGGCTGCCCTGGTGGCTC
The DNA here is from genome assembly GCF_055561075.1 of Streptomyces sp. NPDC022910. Taxonomy (NCBI): domain Bacteria; kingdom Bacillati; phylum Actinomycetota; class Actinomycetes; order Kitasatosporales; family Streptomycetaceae; genus Streptomyces; species Streptomyces sp. NPDC022910. Next base: position 117,751 of record NZ_JBVHHL010000002.1, on the reverse strand, counting down.
ACCCGCATCGCACGGGGCGGCCCGGTCCTGGCCCCGGGTCCACGGGAGCTGCCCCTGCAGTACGTCGACGTCCGTGACCTCGCCGAGTGGATCCTCGGGGCGGCAGAGCAGAAGCTCAGCGGTCCGTACAACCTCATCAGCCCACAGGGACACGCCACCATGGGCGAGCTCCTCGACGCCTGCGTGGACGTCACCGGCGCGGCGGCCGGGCTGCGATGGACCGAGCCGTCCGTCGTCCTCCAAGCGGGCATCCAGCCGTGGACGCAACTGCCCGTGTGGGTCCCTCCGGGCAGCGACATGCACGACGCCCTGCATGCCGCGGACGTGTCGCGGGCGGTAGCCACGGGCCTGAGCTGTCGTCCCGTCGCCGAGACCGTGGCCGACACCTGGACCTGGCTGCAACGCATCGGCGGAACGGCGCCCCGACGGCCCGATCGGCCGGCGGTGGGCCTCGACCCCGCGGTGGAGGCCACGGTACTCGGACTCTGACCCGAATCCGAGGCTGCCGTCCGACTCGTCATCACGGAAATAGGCGATCGCGAAACATACCTCCAACAATTTCGCCAAACCTGGCCATGGCGTTTCCGACGACAGCAATGTCCGGGTTATGGCTGCAGTCGCCCCATATGGATCACGGCCGGAAAAGACGGCACCGGCGCTCGATGCTGAATTTGATTCAAAGTCGTGCGGCTACCCCCCTCAACCCCCGTTGAAACAGGTGCTTCTGTGCCCTTCGCGCCCGAAATGACCTCATGAACTTCTAAGTTTTTCCGAGCTTTCTGAACACCCCACGGGCCCCCTGCGTATGGAATGACGCCGCTTCACCCCTGTCGGGCGCCTCCGCCCCGAAAGGAAGTCAGAGGAGTTCCATGGGACGCAACACAAGAAAACGCCGTACGCCGCTGGCCACCAAGGCCATAGCCGCCTCGGCTGCCCTAGCGCTCGGTGGGGGCGGGCTGATCTGGGCGAACTACTACGCCTCGGCGCACGAGACGAATCCACAGAACAGCACGAAGGCCGCCACCGCTCAGGTGGCCACCATCACCTGCCCGGACGTCGGTCAGCAGCTGACCAGTGTGCCGAGCCAAGCCCGCACGGAGGTGGACGGCGAACTTGCCAACCTCGACCGCCAGATCACGGATGCCTACCAGCGTCTGGCGACCACACGGGACGCACAGGCGAGGGACGCGAGTTTCGTCCAGAACTCCATCCTCCAGCCGCTGAAGGACCGGCGGGCGACGATCATCGACCGTATCCAGCTGGAGATCAACCGGGTCGGCGGCAACGCACCCGACAGCCTGGACGGCCTGGCCGGCTGCACCGGAACCACCGCCAACCAGGCCAACACCACCGCCGGCCAGGCCAACACCGGCCAGCAGCAGAACGGCGGCCAGCAGCAGCAGAACGGCGGCCAGCAGCAGAACGGCGGCCAGAACGCCAGTCAGCAGCCGGGCACCGGCGGCCAGGCCGGCAACGGCCAGCAGCAGGGCAGCAACGGCCAGGCCGGCAACGGCCCGACCGCAGCCGACTTCGTCGACATCACGAAGGTCCAGCCGAACGTCGCCGCCAAGCCGCGGAAGACCGGCAACGCCTCGACAGGCACGTTCACCACCAGGTGCGGTGTGAACGCGAACAAGAACCACAACACCGACAACGTGATCGTGGCGCCCGGCGTGGCCAACGGCGCGCACCACCTGCACGACTACGTCGGCAACCAGAAGGTCAACGCGTTCTCCAGCAACGACACGTTCCTGCAGGGCGGCACCAGCTGCCAGAACAAGAGCGACCTGTCGTCGTACTACTGGCCGGTGGTCCGTGTCCAGGACGGCACTCAGGACTTCGATCAGAACGCCGACGGCGGTGGCAAGGAAGGCAACGTCGGCCGGATCCTGACGCCGGTGCAGGCCCAGATCAAGTACGTCGGCAGCCCGACCGGCAAGGTCGTCGCGATGCCGCAGTTCCTGCGCATCATCACCGGTGACGCCAAGACCACCACCAACGGTCTGGCGAACGCCAACGCGCACTGGAGCTGCACCGGCTTCGAGAACAAGGTCCAGCTGACGACGCAGTACCCGATCTGCCCGCAGGGCAGCAACGTGGTGCGTACGTTCGCCTTCCAGAGCTGCTGGGACGGGCAGAACATCGACAGCGCCAACCACCGGACGCACGTGGCCTTCGCCGACGCCAATGGCAACTGCGGCAACGGCTTCAAGGCGATTCCGCAGCTGACGATGCGCCTGGTGTACAAGATCACGCCGCCGACCGTCCAGAACGGCGTGGTGAAGAACGCCTACGCGGTGGACGGCTTCCCGGAGCAGCTCCACAAGCCGGCCACCGACCACGACGACTTCATCAGCGTCACGACCGGCGGCCTGGCGAACAAGATCGCCAACTGCATCAACCGCGGCCAGCGGTGCCAGTGACGCACTGAGCCGGTGACCCACTGAAGAAGGCCGGTGGCGGAAGATCCCGCCACCGGCCTTCGGTGTGCGCGCCCCGGAGCGGCTCAGCCGCTGTGACCGGCGTGGGCGTGGTGGTCGGTCCCGATCTCCACCTCGCCGCCGAGTGTGCCGCGCAGCGCCTTGACCACTCCGTCGTCGCCCACGGCGACCCACTTGCGGCCCACGAGGTAGTAACCGCCGTAGTCCTTGGCGTCGTTGATCCACTCGCGCTGCCCGCGGTCGGTGGCGAAGGTGGCGAGCACGAACTTGCCCTCCGCGTTGTTGCAGAGGGCCTGACGGATCTCGTCGGCGTCCGTCTGGATGTTCGGCTTGCAGTTCACGTCCGCCGCCAGGTCCTCCAGGCTGCCGGTCGCAGCAGCCGGGACCTTGTCCTGGGCGGCGCCCGAACCGCCCGATCCGCCACAGCCGGTCAGCACCAGCAGGGCGACGGCCGCACCGGCCGCCAGCTTCTCGCGCGTCCACCTCATGTGTTCCTCCGGTCGTTCCGGCCCATGCCGCCGAGAGCCCCAGCGAGGGCCCTGCCCTTCCCTACGGCTCCGGCGCGCCCCGTGCTCAACGGCACCACGGTCCCCTCCAAGATCACGGAAATCCGATGCCCTGGCCGGTACACGTGTGCGAAGGTAGGCGGCCTGAGCACTCGGCACGAGGGGGATGCGTGAGCACGCAGGACTGGGACGAGCGACTGGCCGCGGCCTGGGCTGCATTCGACGACCACTCCCGGAAGGCATCCGACAGCGGCTCCCCCGCGGGCGCCGCGGACTTCCGCGCGGTGATCGACGCCCTGGTCGCCGAGCTGCCCGACGACAGTCCGCTCGGCCCCTTCGAGCGGGCCTGCGCCTGGGACTCGACGGGCCACTCGGACAAGGCGGTGCCGCTGTACCGGGAGGCGCTGGCGCGCGGCCTGGGCGGCTACCGCGGCCGCCGGGCGAAGATCCAGCTGGCCAGCTCGCTGCGGAACACCGGGCAGGCGGAGGAGGGCGTGGGGCTGCTCGCCCCCGAACTCGACGCCCCGTCCGACCAGCTGGACGACGCCGTACGCGCCTGCCTGGCCCTGTGCCTGTCCAGCCTGGGCCGCGACCGCGAGGGCCTGTCCCTGGTCCTCGGGGCGCTCGCACCCCATCTGCCGCGCTACCAGCGGTCGATGGCGAACTACGCGCGCCTGCTGGTCGAGCCCGAGGGCTGACCGTCCCGCACGGCCCACCGCGGCCGGAACGTTCCCCGCGACGACGAGACCTGGCCGCACCCGCCCGCCACCGCGCCGGCCGTCCCCTCCCCCGCGCTGCTGCCCTTCCTGGACTACGCGCACGCCTTCTACGTCCTCGCCTGACTCGCCTGCCGGCGTCCTGCTGCTCGCCACGACCGCGCCGCTGCCGTGGCGGCGGACCGGGCGTCCAGGTGACCAACCACCGTCTCGCTCGTTTTGCCGGACGTGCAGTCACAGCATGTCGCCCCGCGCCCAACTCCGGCTTCCGGACCGGTCGTCGACATCGAGCAGGCCGAGGCCGCGCTCGTCGAGCACTACCCCGGGCTCGTCCGGCTCGCCTATCTGGTGCTGCCACCGGGCCTTGGCCGCAACCGGCGGGTGCTGACCGCGCACGCCCTCACCCAACGGGCGCTGCCCCGCGGACGCGCCTCTGGGGGCGTGATCCCGGCCCAGGCGACGGGCCGCGACTGCGACCCCGGGTACTGCCTGCTGCGCCTGAAGGTCGTGCGGACGGCGCTGGAGGCGGCCCGGCCGCTGAAGCGCGCGGCCTGGCCGAAGCGGTCGCAGCTGCCGCCGCTGCTCCCCCAGGTGTGGGGCCTCAGGCTCTTCCCGCGCTCGGGCGGCGCCGATGAACTCGCCCTGGACCAACGGCTGGCGGCGCTCTCCGGCCCGGCCCGCGCCGCCTATGTGCTGCGCGGCCTGGAGAGGCTCTCCGAGGACGGTGTACGCAAGGTGCTCGGCGCGGCGGGCGTGGCGGACCCGGCGGCGGCCGTCCGCGAGGCCGCACGCGTTCCTGTGCGGGACGCGCTGCTCGACTCCCCCGAGTTCGACCCGTGTTCGCTGCAGGCGAGGCCGACCGACCTGATGCGGCGCCGACAGCACACCAAGGCCGCGCTCGCCGCCGCGGCCGCCGCCGTGGTGTGCGGGGCGCTGCTCGCCCTGCCGAGCGGTGGCTGGGGACCCGACGGTGCGGCCGCCCCGCCGTACGCGCAGAATCCGGCCGCCCAAGCCGCCCTGGATCCGGCCAAGCTGACCAAGGTGCCGTCGACCGCGTGGCAGACGTCGGCGCGCACCGACTTCTCCGTATGGCCCGCGCGCGGCGACCTCACCGGCGACAAGGCACTGCTGCGGCGCGCGCTCGCCGTCTGGGCGCGGCCCGGCGGGTCCGTCCAGGTCTCGGCAACGCCCGACACCCCGTCGGGTGCCCCGGCCGGACCCCCGCAACTGCTGTACGCGGGCCGGGTCGACGCCGCGCGGGTGGTGATCTTCTACGACGGTCTGCGCATCGCGCGCTACGCCGAGCCCACGAACGGCACGGACGGCGCCGCGCTCGACTTCGCCCGGGTCGACGCGGCGACCGGTGCCGAGGCGGACGCGGTGGTCCTGTACCGGGCCGACGGCAACGTCCGCTACCTGACGGCGCCTTGGGTGACGAAGGCGGCCGAGCGGGACCTGCTCAAGCCGTCGTCCGGGGCGATGGCCCTGGGCCCGGCCGACGGGGTGACCGCGCCACTGTCCGGCCCCGCCGAGGGGACCGGCTCGTGCGCGTCGTGGAGCGTGCTGCAACTGACGGACGGTTCGGGCACACGGCTGCTGACCGACCTCGGGGAGCTGACGCCGGCCCATCTCACGGTGGGCCGGCCGACCGCGCCGCAGGAGGCGTCCGGGGCGGCGGCGCTGCGCACCTGGTCACCGTTCGCCTGCTCACTGGCTGCGGTGCGGTCGCAGGGCGTGCGGTCCGTGAACGCGTGGGAGTACGCACGGCAGACGCTGCCGGACGGGTCCGGGGCCGCGACGTGGGTGTGCACCCGGGCGGACACATGGCGGGGCCACGGCCCGCGGGTGCTGGCGCAGTTCCACACGCCGGGCGGGCGGTACGGGGCGGTCGCGGCGAAGGCCGAGGGCGTCGCCGCGTGCGGCACGAAGGACCCACATGTGCTGGCGGGGGTGCTGTGGAAGTCCGCGGAGGGCGTCTGGTACCTGCTCGCCGCGGGAAGCCAGGACACCGCTTCGATCAGGGCGACCGGTGGGGTCAACGGGTCGGCGGAGGGCAGTCTGCTGGCGGTGCGCACCAAGCAGGGGGCCCAGGCGGGGTTGGAGGGGACCCTGGCGGACGGCAGGGCGGTCAGCGGCCTTCGGTGACATCGGCCGTGCATGCACAGGAGCGGCGGTGGCTCGTTCGCACTCGAACCGCGGTGCCGCGTACGGACGTTGACCGTGCCCGTCGGTGTGTCGCGAGCGTCCGGTGAGAAACTTGTGCTTGATTTGTGAATGACCGCGGTCACTCGGGCCCGTTCGGGGCCGGATTCGATCGGTAAGGTGTTCGCATGACAACCGGGGTACGCCGCAGAATGGGAGTCGAGGAGCGGCGGCAGCAGTTGATCGGCGTCGCCCTCGAACTGTTCAGCCAGCGCTCCCCCGACGAGGTCTCCATCGACGAGATAGCGTCGGCCGCGGGCATCTCGCGGCCGCTGGTCTACCACTACTTTCCTGGCAAACTCAGCCTCTACGAAGCCGCGTTGAGGCGTGCGTCCGAGGATCTGGCGGCCCGGTTCGTGGAACCGCAGGAGGGCCCGCTGGGGAGGCGGCTGCTACGGGTGATGCGCCGGTTCTTCGACTTCGTCGACGACCACGGGCCCGGATTCTCGGCACTGATGCGCGGCGGTCCGGCCGTCCCCGCGGACGGAGTCCGCTCCATGGACGCGGTGTCGCGGACGAATGCGCTCATCGACTCGGTGCGCCAGGCCGCCTATGTCCAGATCCTCGCGCATCTGAAGGTCCAGGAGCCGCCCGCGCGACTTGAGTTGGTCATCCGCTCGTGGATCTCGCTCGTCGAGTCGACGGCGCTGCTCTGGCTGGACGGGCGGCGGATCCCGCGCCGCGAGCTGGAGGTGCAGCTCGTGCACGACTTCGCGGCGCTTGCGGCGGTGAGCGCCGCCCACGACGACGAGATGGCAGCGGTGCTGCGCCGAGTCCTCCAGGACGAGCCGGCCGACGGGCCATTCAGCGACCTGGTCGCCCGGCTGGTCCTGCTGGCGTCCTGACGACCGTCAGCTCTCGAACTTGCGGTAGGACGGGTCGAGGTCCCGCACTTCGGCGGACACGTGCAGTGCGAGTCCCGCGTCCGGCTTCACGTACTGCCGCAGCAGTTCCAGCGTGGTCTCGGTGAGCCTCACCTTGGTCTCGTCGGTGCGTCCGGCCAGTAGCCCCAGGGCGACGTGCACGACCGCGTGCCCGTCCGGGTCGGCGCCGACCGTGGTGTCCCCGGTGCGGCGGAACTGCGTCTTGCACGCCTCGATCCGCGCGGCCGCGATCTCGACCACCTCGGTGTGCAGCGCCAGCGCGAACCCGCGCCGGTCGAAGGAGTCCTCAAGCGGTGCGGAGTAGTCGACGGTGATCTGCGGCACGGGCACTCCTGTTCAAACGGCGGACGTCCTCAGCCTAGTCCGGTCACCCTCCGACCCGGTCACCCAGTCGCAGCGCCAGCAGCGCGATGTCGTCCTCGCGGTCCTGGCCGAAGCAGCCGAGCAGCGTGTCGCACAGCGTGCCGACGCCGGGCGGGGCGTCGGCGGCAGCCGTGCGCAGGTGTTCCATCGACACGGCCAGGTCGGTGCCGCGGTTCTCGATGAGCCCGTCGGTGACCATGAGCAGCCGGTCCGCGGGCCGCAGCACCACCTCGGTGGGCGGCGGCCGGTCCAGGCCGAGTCCGAGCAAGGGGCCGTCGGCCTGGGCGTACTCGGCGGTGCCGTCGTGGTGCACGACCAGCGGGGGGATGTGGCCGGCGTTGGCGATGCGTACGCGCCCGCTGTCGGGATCGACGAGGACCAGACAGACGGTGGCGGTGACATCGGGGTGGAAGTGCTGCAGCAGCCGGTCGAGGCGCCCGGCCAGGCTCTGCGGGTCCGGGTTCTCGACGCAGTAGGCGCGCAGCGCGTGCCGGATCTCCACCATGACGGTGGCCGCGTCCAGCGAGTGCCCGGCGACATCGCCCACCGCGGCGAGCACCCCGCGCGAAGTGGTCAGCGCCGCGTAGAAGTCGCCGCCGATCTCGGTCTGGCGGGAGGCGGGCACATAGCGGACGACCATCTCGACATCCTGCATCGCGGGCGCCTCCTGGGGCAGGAAGCTGTGCTGCAGGGTGAGCGCGACATGCCGCTCCACCTGGTACATGAGCAGGGCTTCGGCGGCGAGCGCGGTGGCCTGGGCGAGCCGGGTGACCAGTGCGTCGCCCTCGACGGCCGGGCCGCGCGCGGGCACGGCGAGGCAGACGGCCGGCTTGCCCTCCTGGGTGCGCGCCACCACCACACACGCGTCGTCGGGCTTTCCGGGCCGCAGGAACCCCGCGGGCCACAGTGGGTACGGCACGACCGTGCCGCGTGCCCCGGTGTGCCCGGCGGCCAGGCCGCGGATCAGCCTGGCCACGGTCTCGTGGGCATCGGCGTCGGGGAGCGCGGCGCTCGCCCGGGACCGGGACAGGCCCCGGTACAGCTCGCCGTCCTCGCCGAGCACGAAGACCACCGCGGGCGAGCCGGAGAGCCGGGCGGTGCCCTCGGCGGCGGCGCGGACCAGTTCGGTCATGCACCGCGCCGCCTGCACGGAGACGATCGTCTCGGACAGCAGTGTCAGTCGGCGCGCCAGTGCCTCCGCCCCGGTACGCATCCTGGCACCGCGCACGGCGGCCCGTACGACGGCCTGGATCTCCTCGGGTTCGGCCGGCACCGACAGAAACGCGTCGCCGCCGGAGTCCAGCCCCCGGCAGCGGAAGCCGGGCCCGGCGGAGACGGCCGAGAAGTGCACGACCGGCAGCGCGGCGGTGGTGGGCTGGGACTTGAGCCTGCGGCACAGTTCGAAGCCGCTCATGTCCGGCAGGCCCACGTCGACGAGGGCGACGTCGGGCAGGGTGCCCTCGCGCAGCCGCAGGCCGAGTTCGCTCAGTGCCTCACCGCCGCTGGCGACGGGCACGACGCGGTGTCCCGCCCGGCGGAGCACAGCTCCCAGTGCGCAGCGGCTGGCCGGCGCGTCGTCGACCAGCAGCACGGTGGAACCCGTCTGCTTGCCGTTGCCGTCCATGTGAGCCGCCCCTCGGCGCACGGGAAAAAGGGTGGGGCGGACCCGGAGGTTCCCGGTCCACCCCACCACGCTAAGGCCCTAGCGCGCGACTCGGGAGAAGACCGCCACCGTACGACCCGGAACGGCGAACGTGCCCGATTCCGCAGCGTACGAGGACGTCTTGACGATAGGGTCCGCGCCCGCGGCCTGCACCGGGTGCAGCGCGTACTCCCTCCCGGCGAGGCCCGCGACCGTCTCCTCCTGCTTCTTCGGGGTCGCGTTGAGGACGACGACCAGGTCACCCAGCTCCATCGTGATCACGCCGGGCGTCTCGTCCTTGCCGGAGAGCGGGAAGGAGAGCTTCGACTGCACCTGGAGGGTGGTGCCGAGGGAGAAGACGGACTCGGTCGTCCGGATCCTCAGCAGGTCCCGGTACGCGGCGAAAGCGGCGTCGATCTGGTCGCATCCCACCTTGACCGACGTCAACAGGGGCCCCGCGTACTGCCACTTGGACTGGTTGTCGGCGGTCGGCGGCAGTCCGCGCCCGAAGCCGTTGCCGTCCCGGCAGTCCCAGTGGATGGCGTTGAACCAGTCGCCGCTGTCGTACGAGTTGCGGTCGAGGGACTTGGAGCGCAGCAGGTCGGAGCCGGCCTGGGAGAGGGACGGGCCCTGCGAGAGGGTGGCCGTCGCCATGGCGAGGACCTGCATACGGGCCCGGTCGGATGCGGACGTGTCCTTGGGCAGCTTGTACGTGAGCGCGTCGAACAGCGACTCGTTGTCGTGCGCGTCGGCGTACGCCAGGGCGTCGCCGGGCGCTTCCGCATAGCCGGCGGGAGCGCCGTTGTAGTCGACCTCGGCGCCGGTGACCCCCTTGCCGTCCGAGTCGGTGAAGTGGTACTTGGCGAGGTTGCCGCTGAGGCCGACCTTGATGAGGTCCTGGTAGTGCAGGAGACGGGCCTTCTGCTCGGCCGGAGTGCCGTTCGCCGACGAGGAGTTGGGGTCGGTGTACAGCCCGGACGCGAAGCCCTGGATGCCCGGGTCCGAGTCGAAGGGGCTGCCGCCGCGTACGGCGTCGCGGGCGCGGTCGGAGAAGGTCGCGATGCCGGTGCCTGCCATGTTCTGCTGGGTGGCCTGCACGAAACGGGCGTCGTTCGCGACCTCGCCGAAGTTCCACCCCTCGCCGTAGAGGATGATCTTCTTGCCGTCGACGCCGTCCTTCGCGGGCGTGAGCGCGTCGAGGGCCTTGCGCACGGCGAGGATGTTCGCCTTCGGGTGGTGGCCCATGAGGTCGAAGCGGAAGCCGTCGACCTTGTACTCCTTGGCCCAGGTGACGATCGAGTCCACGACCAGCTTGCCCATCATGGCGTTCTCGGGCGCGGTTCCCGCACAGCAGGTGCTGCCGGCCACCGAGCCGTCGGCGAGGAGCCGCTGGTAGTAGCCCGGAACGATCTTGTCGAGGACGCTGGTGTCCGCCTGGCCGCTGGCCGACGTGTGGTTGTAGACGACGTCCATGACGACCCTCAGGCCGTCCTCGTTCAGCGCCTTGACCATCTTCCGGAACTGGACCGTACGGCCGGTGCCGTCCGGGTCGGTGGCGTACGAGCCCTCGGGGACCGTGTAGTGGTACGGGTCGTAGCCCCAGTTGTAGGCGTCCTTCGCGGCGGTCGCGGCGACGCACGCCTGCTGCCGGTCGGAGTCGGCGGCGTAGGAGGCGAGGTCGCACCCGGGGGTGGCCTGGTCGGACTTCTTCTCGGGGATGGTGGCGATGTCGAAGGCGGGCAGGAGGTGGACGTACGAGGTACCCGACTTCGCGAGCTCCCGCAGGTGCCTGGAGCCGTCGCTGCCCTTGTCCGTGAAGGCGAGGTAGGTGCCCTGGTCCTGGGCCGGGACCGTCTTGTCCGCGACGGAGAAGTCCCGGATGTGCAGCTCCTGGATCTGGGCGTCCTTCAGCGGCACGGCCTTGGGTTTACGCAGGGTCGACCAGCCGCCCGGGGCGAGGGACTTGTCGTCGAGGTCGACGACGAGGCTGCGCTCGGAGTTCGCGGTGAGGGCGACCGAGTAGGGGTCGGTGACCTTGTTGGTGACGATCTTGCGGGCGGTGGGCGCCCACACCTTCACGACATACCGGTAGGGCTTGTTCATCCAGGCGGCGGGGCCGGTGACGGACCAGACGCCGGTGGTGGCGTTTCGCTTCATCGCGACGACGGAGCCGTCGAGCTCGAGCTTCACGGACTGCGCCGTGGGAGCCCAAACGGCCAGCGTGGGGCGGCCGTTGCGGAAGGCGGGGCCCAGCTCGGACTTCGCCGCGCCGGCGTACACGTCGTCGAGGACGCCGGCGATCTGGACACCCGTGGCGGCCAGCACGGCGCCGTTCGCGGCCCGCTGGGAGGCGACGAGCTGCCCGCCGAGGGCCTCGCGCACCCGGTCGCGGTCGCGCGGGTCGACCGACCAGGCCGTGTAGTCCTTCAGGTGCGGGAACCTGGCCTTCTGAGCGTCGGTGAGGGTCGTCCTGGTCAGCCGGAGCCAGCGCTCGTCGTCGCTGGTCAGCGTGGAGTCCTTCACCGCGATCGAACCGTCGTGGGAATACAGCAGCTGGGTGGAGGCGGCGGCGTCGGAGCCGTTCCAGGCGACGGTGTCGCGGTCGATCCAGATCGCCTTGGAGATGGTCGGATCGAGCGCGGCGGCCGAGCCCGCGGGCTGGGGCAGCAGGAACTTCTCCTGGCCGTTCAACAGCCACACCTCGTAGCCATTGGCCTTGAGGTCGAGCGACTGGTCGGCGGACAGGTCCTTCTCGTCGCCCTTGTGGATGATGTAACTGAGGCTGGTGGCACCGTCGGTGAGCGGTACCTCGAAGACCGCGCCGTAGGCGTCGGTCCTCACCGGCTTCAGGGGGTTCGACCAGTCGGTGGGGTTCGCGGCGCCCGTCCAGACGTGCAGGCCCCAGCCGTCGTAGTTCCCGTCGGCACGGTGGTAGTGGATGACGGCCTTGGTCTTGTCCTGCGCGGGATGATCGGGCTTCTCGGTCAGTACGTCCGCCTTGCCCTGCTCGACCCACACCTCACCCGTCCTGGTGACGTCGATCGTGCGGTCGGCGGAGACGTCCTTGTTGCCGTCCTTGTCGATGACGAGGAAGCCGACGTTCGAGGCACCTGCCTTCAGCTTGACGTAGGCGAAGGCGCCGTATGCGTCACGGCCGATGAACGGGTGACTGTCCGGCCAGGTCGTGGACTCGCCGTCGGCGAGGTCACCCCAGGCGTACAGGCCCCAGTTGCCGTAGTCGCCGTCGGTGCGCTTGTAGTGGACGATCACGTAGTCGCGGGAGGAGGCGGTGGGGACCTCCGGGGCCGGCGGGGTTCCGGTGGTGGACGCGGCCGTGGCGCTGGCTGTATGTCCGGCAGAGTCGATGACAACTGCCTTGTAGCGCAGGGCGGTTCCTGACGGTACGTCCTTGCCGAGGGTCTGCGTGACCTTGTACGGGGCGTGGTCGGCGGAGCCCAGCGTCCGCCACCTGCCGTTGCCGACCTGGGCGGCGAAGACGACCCGGTCGGACTGACCGCCGTCGACATCGGCGGACAGTTCCACGGTGCCGGTGGCACCGGCGTCGGGGGCCTTGAGGGTGAGGGTCGGCGCGGTGGACGGCTTGGCGAGCCGGCCGGCCGCCTTGAGGACGACCGCCGAGCCGGCCGGGACGGTGACGGTGACCTTCTTGTCGGCGTCGGAGGTCACGTCGGCCGACGTCCCGTAGATTCCGCGGAACCTCATGTCCGCGGAGCCGGTCGCGAAGACGGCCGTCTTCTGCTCGTCCGCGTTGTTGAAGGCGACGACGTACTCGGTCCCGTCGCTGCCCGTGCGCGAGTAGGCGTAGATGCCGGTGCCGTCGGCCGCGTACCGCTGGGTCTGGACGCCGTCGGCGAGCGCGGGGTTGTCCTTGCGCAGCTCGGAGAGAGCGCTGATCTGCTGGTAGAGCGGTGCGCTCGTGTCGTACGAGTCGCTCGCATGCGTACGGTCGGTGCCGATCTCGTCGTCGTCCAGGTAGTCGGCGACCTTGGAGGCGAACATCGTCTGGCGGGCGTCCTTGTCACCGCCGGCTCCGGTGAAGCCCTGCTCGTCGCCGTAGTAGACGACCGGGTTGCCGCGGCTGAGGAACATCAGCTCGTTGGCCAGTCTGTCCTTGGCCAGCAGCTGGGCATCGGTCGCCTTGGGGTTGTCCTGCTTCAGGAAGTACCCGATCCGCCCCATGTCGTGGTTGCCGAGAAAGGTGACCTGCTCGTAGGCATTGGCCTTGTCGGTCGTGTACTTGTAGTCGTCGCCGAAGACGCCTGCCAGCTTCTGGGCGCTGCCGCCCTGGGAGGCGTACTGGCGGGCCGCGTCCTGGAAGGGGAAGTCCAGGGTGGCGTCGAGGCGCCCCTGGGTGACGTACGGGGACGTGATGGAGGGGTCGGCGGAGTAGACCTCGCCGAACATGAAGAAGTTCTTCCGTCCGTGCGCGGCGGCGTACTTGTCGAGCGTCGTCGCCCACTGGGTCCAGAATTCCATGTCGACGTGCTTCACGGTGTCGATCCGGAAGCCGTCGACGCCGAAGTCGCGTACCCAGCGCTCGTAGATCTTCTCCATGCCCTGGACGACCTCGGGACGTTCGGTCCACAGGTCGTCGAGACCGGAGAAGTCGCCGTACGTGGTCGACTCACCGGCATACGTGGAGTCGCCGCGGTTGTGGTACATCGCCGGGTCGTTGAGCCACGAAGGGACCTTGACGTCCTTCTTCGCCGCGGGGACGACGGGCGTGCGCGGGAAGGAACCGGCGTCGACGGCCGGGAAGCTCTTCTTCCCGTCGGCGTAGTCGGCGCCATCGAAGGGCTCGCCGTCCTTGGTCAGGTACGGGAACGCGCCCTTGGAGAGGTAGTCGTAGGACTTCTCCTCATAGTCGACGACATCGGCGGTGTGGTTGGTGATGACGTCGAAGAAGACCTTCATACCCTTGGCGTGCGCCTTGGAGATGAGGGTCTGGAGGTCCTTGTTGCTGCCGAAGTGCGGATCGACCCGGGTGAAGTCGGTGATCCAGTAGCCGTGGTAGCCGGCCGACGCGTCGGCGCCCGTGCCCTGGACGGGCTGGTTCTTGAAGATGGGGGCCATCCAGATGGCGGTGGTGCCGAGGCCCTTGATGTAGTCGAGCCTCTTGATCAGGCCCTCGAGGTCGCCGCCCTGGTAGAAGCCCTTGTCGGTGGGATCGTAGCCGGTGGCCAGGCGTGAACCGGTCAGACCGCCGCGGTCGTTCGCGGTGTCGCCGTTGGCGAAACGGTCCGGCATGACGAAGTAGAACTGCTCGCGGGTGGCGTCGTGCCGGGCGGGTTCCGCCGCGAGCCGCGCGTCGGAAGGAGGCGCGGGCGGTGTGGCGGCCCGGGCGGCGAGGGGCTGGACGAGGGCGGCGGCGAGCGCGGCGACGCTGAGTGCCGCGACCCTTCTTCGGCTCGGGGTACGGCGCGTGCGGGGCGCCGGCCATCTCGGTATCACAGGTGTTGACTCCTTGCGATTACGGCTCAGGTGGGTCCGACCCCTGCGCCGCGGGACGGCTTCGTCGCCGGGCGCCCGCGCGACCGTATCGCCCGCGCAAGGTTTACAGCAAGAGGCTTGAAAGCGACGGAAAGGATTTTCATCGAAGGGGCCCGACGGACGAAGGCCCGCCGCCCCGCGCACGGCGGACAGCGGACCTCCGGGTGAATGCCGGACTCAGCAGCTCGACTTCCCCGCGTAGATGGCGAGCGCGGTGTTCGGGGCGACCGTCGCCTGGAACCAGCCGCTGCTGTTCACCGTCACGGTCCTGTAGCCCTGCACATCGCAGTAGGTGCCGGCGGGCAGCGACGTTTCGAACCACCGGTCGGCCGTCGTGCTCTCGTGGTTGATCACCACATAACCCTTGGTGCCACGACCGAACGCGATGAGGTTGCTGCCGTCGTCCCACCACTTGGTGACCGCCTGGCCGCGCGTGGCGTTGCGGAAGGCGACCATCGACCTGATCTCCGGCCAGGCGTGCTGACACTTCCAGCCGTCCTGCCAGCAGGCGTTCACCTGGCCGCCGTTCGGCGGTCCCGCGTCCGCGTCGGACCACTCGTAGCCGGAGTTGACGTCGGGGGCGCCGTAGGGCCAGGCGAGCATGAAGACGTTGGCCAGCGTGTAGTTGGAGCCACTCTTGTAGTTCAGGGTCGAGCCGTTGCGCTCGGTGTCGTGGTTGTCCACGAAGACACCGGCGGCCGCGCTGCTCAAGTACCCCCAGCCCTCACCGTAGTTGCTCAGGTACGCCAACTTCTCGCTGGTGAACACCCGCTTGAGGTCATAGGCGTAGCGGAACTCCTGGACATCGCCGTTGCCCATGTACTCGGTCGGCTGAACCGCCTCGCCCGCGCCGTAGATGACCTCCTGCTTCCAGTAGGCGGAGGGGTTGGTCAGGCGGGACTTGATGTTGGCCAGGTCGTCCGCCGGTATGTGCTTGGCGGCGTCGACGCGGAAGCCGTCGACGCCGAGGGTGAGCAGGTCGTTCATGTAACCCGCGATCGTCTTGCGCACGTACTCCTCGCCGGTGTCCAGGTCGGCGAGGCCCACCAGTTCGCAGTGCTGGACGTTCCAGCGGTCCTGGTAGTTGGTGACCTGGGCGGTGCAGTCGTCGAAGTCGGCGTACGAGTACAGGCCCGGGTAGTCGTACTTCGTGTACGACGAGCCACCCGTGCCGGTGCCGCTGCCCGCCGACATGTGGTTGATCACCGTATCCACGACGACCTTGACGCCTGCCGCATGACAGGTGTTCACCATGTTCTGGAACGCCGTGCGGTCGCCCAGGCGGCCCGCGATCCGGTATCTCACCGGCTGGTACGACGTCCACCACTGGGAGCCTTGTATGTGCTCGGCGGGCGGGGAGACCTGGACGTAGCCGTAACCGGCCGGGCCGAGGGTGTTGGTGCACTCCTTGGCGACAGAGGCGAAGTTCCACTCGAAGAGGACCGCGGTGACGTCCTTGGTGCCGGGCGGGGAGGCGTGGGCGGTTCCGGCGGGGACGGCGAGGGCGACCGAGGCGGCGGCCGCGAGGGCGAGGGCGCCGGAGAGCGTTCTACTGGCCATGTGGGGGTTCCTTCTCCGTTGAAGGATCTACTGAGGGGCCTGTCGGAGATCCCCGAGATCCCCTGAAGGGAATTGCTGCAAGTTTTCAACTACTTGCAGTGGAGCAGACCGTACGAGCCCCGACCTCGACGGTCAACCCCCCGGACATGCTCCTGTCACACAGGTGAAAGAGGACCGGATTACCTCCGGTTGGAGCTGAGCCAGCCCGCGCGGGCAGACGACGGGGCCCGCCGTCCATTCCGGACGACGGGCCCCTGAAACCGGACGAAAATGCTTGCGACGCGTCAGGCGGTGGTCCACCAGACCGTCGTGTCGGCCGGCACCTTCGCCTCTCTGTCCGCCTCCGTCACCTCTCCGCTCGCGAGCAGGACGCGGCCGTACGCCGGGGTCGTCACCGACTCCCCCGTGGTGTTCGCCACGCACACGAACTCCCCGCGCCGGAAGGCGAGGACGCCCTCGGGCGCCCGCAGCCACTCCAGCGCGTCGCCCGCGCCCAAGTCCTGCTGCGACCGGCGGACGCTCAGCGCCGAGCGGTACAGCTCCAGCGTCGAACCCGGCGCGCCCTGCTGCGCCTCGACGCTCAGTTCGCCCCAGCCCGCCGGCTGCGGGAGCCAGCTGCCGCCGCTGCCGAAGCCGTACGACGATCCGGTGCGCGTCCACGGGATCGGGACACGGCAGCCGTCACGAAACCCGTCCTGGCCCGCGCCGCGGAAGTACGCAGGGTCCTGGCGCACCTCGTCGGGCAGGTCGACGACGTCCGGGAGGCCGAGTTCCTCGCCCTGGTAGATGTACGCCGATCCGGGCAGCGCCAGCATGAGCAGGGTGGCGGCCCTCGCCCGCCGCAGCCCCAGCTCGCGATCGCCGGCCGTGCGGATCTGGGTGCCGAGGCCGGGCACGTTGGCGAAGCGGGTGGCGTGGCGGGTCACGTCGTGGTTGGACAGGACCCAGGTGGCGGGGGCGCCGACGGGGCGCATGGCCTCGAGGGTACGGTCGATGACCTCATGGAGCTCCGCCGCGTCCCAGTCGGTGCTCAGGTACTGGAAGTTGAATGCCTGGTGCAGTTCGTCGGGGCGGACGTAGTTCGCTGTGCGCTCGATGGTGGGGGTCCATGCCTCGGCGACGAAGATGCGGTCGCCCGCGTACTCGTCGAGGATCATGCGCCACTGGCGGTAGATCTCGTGCACGCCGTTCTGGTCGAAGAACGGCATGACATCGTTGCCCAGCAGCTTGAGCTGGTCGTGGGTGCCCAGGTCGGGCAGGCCCTCCGCCTTCACCAGGCCGTGGGCCACGTCGATACGGAAGCCGTCGACGCCCATGTCGAGCCAGAAGCGGAGAATCGAGCGGAACTCGTCGCCGACCGCCGGGTGGTTCCAGTTGAAGTCGGGCTGCTCGGGCGCGAAGAGGTGGAGGTACCACTCGCCGGGTGTGCCGTCGGGTTCGGTGACACGGGTCCAGGAGGGACCGCCGAAGATGGACTCCCAGTCGTTGGGGGGCAGTTCGCCGTTCTCACCCTTCCCGGGGCGGAAGTGGTAGCGCTCCCGCAGCGGTGAGCCCGGTCCCTCGGCGAGCGCCCGCTTGAACCACTCGTGCTGGTCGGAGGAGTGGTTCGGGACCAGGTCGACGATGATGCGCAGCCCCAGGTCGTGCGCGTCGCGGATCAGCGCGTCGGCGTCCAGCAGGTTGCCGAACATGGGGTCGACGGCACGGTAGTCGGCGACGTCGTAGCCGGCGTCGGCCTGCGGCGAGGCGTAGAAGGGGCTGAGCCATACGGCGTCCACGCCGAGGTCGCGCAGATACGGGAGTCGGGAACGTACGCCTTCCAGGTCCCCCATGCCGTCGCCGTTGCTGTCGGCGAAGCTGCGCGGATAGACCTGGTAGATCACCGCGTCGCGCCACCAGTCGCGGTGGGGAGCGACGGTGGCGAGGGCGGCGTTCGGGGCCTGGTCGGCGGAGTGCTGGCTCATGGCGTCCTTGATGTGACGGGGTGGGGGTCATGTCGGGGTGGGGCGGCGGGTGACGAGGCGGCCGCGGTGACAGCGGGGTCGGACGGACACCGCGGGCCGCCACCCGCGCGGACAGGCGCGGGAGCCCTGGGTGGGGGTCAGCCCTTCGTGCCGCCTGCGGTGAGGCCGGTCACCAGGTTCTTCTGCACGAGGTAGAAGAACGCGGCGACGGGTATCGCGATCAGCACCGCGGTGGCGGCCATCAGGTTGCGCTGGGCGTCGTGTTCGCTGATGAAGCTCTGCAGACCGACGGCGAAGGTGTACTTGTCGTCGCTCAGCATGAACGTCGAGGCGAAGGCGACCTCGCCGAACGCGGTGATGAAGCTGTAGAAGGCGGCGACCGCCAGACCCGGCTTGGCGAGCGGCAGGATCAGCCGCGCGAACGTGCCGAAGGGGCTCAGCCCGTCGACGCGTCCCGCCTCGTCGATCTCGAACGGGATGGTGTCGAAGTAGCCCTTGAGCAGCCAGGCGCAATACGGCACCGCGGTCGAGCAGTACACGAGGACGAGACCGAGGTAGCTGTCGATGAGCTGCAGGTCGGCCAGGATCTGGTACATCGGCACCATGAGTACCGCTACCGGGAACATCTGGGTGACCAGGAGCACCCACATGAACTTCCGGTAGCCCGGAAAGCGCATGCGGGAGACCGCGTACCCCGTGGTCGCGGCGACCAGGACGCCGAGCACGGTGGTGCCCAGCGAGACGATCAGCGAACTCTTCAGCCAGTCGAAGAAGCCCGTGTGCTGCAGCACGAACGAGTAGTTGTCGAACGTCATCTTCTTCCAGATGCCGCCCGGGTGGAGGTAGTCGTCCTTGTCCGGGCCGAGGGACAGGAAGACCAGCCAGGCGACCGGGAAGAGCGCGACGAGGCTCGCGACGATCAGGATGCCGTGGGAGGCGAGGGACGCGGCGAGGCTGCGCTCGCCGCGGCGCCGGGTGCTGCGGGGGGCCTTTGACGGGCTGTCCTTGGTCACCGCGGCGGAGGTCTCGACAGCGGTCGTACTCATGGGAACTCCTGCCTCAGATCGCGAGCTGCTGCTCATTGCGGTTCAGCCAGCGGCGGTAGAACGAGGTGAAGACGATCAGGATGGCCAGCAGCAGGATGCCGTAGGCGGCCGACTGCGCGAAGTCGCGCGGCTGCTGTCCGAAGCCGAGGTAGTAGGCCCAGGTGACGAGGATCTGGGCGTCGGGTCCGGTGTTGCCGAACAGCAGGAAGATGACGGCGAACTGGTTGAAGGTCCAGATGATGCCGAGCAGTACGACGGTCGAGCTGACGGACCTCAGGCCGGGCAGGGTGACGTACCGGAACCGCTGCCAGGCGCTCGCGCCGTCCATCTCGGCGGCCTCGTACAGCGAGGTGTCGATGGACTGCAGTCCGCCGAGCAGCGAGACCATCATGAACGGCACACCGCACCAGGTGTTGACCATGACGGCGGCGAACCGCTGCCAGAAGGTGTCCTCGAGCCACAGCGGCGTGGGCAGGTGCAGCGCGTCGAGGGCGGAGTTGATGATGCCGCTGTCGGCGAGCATGAACCGCCAGCCGAAGACGGTGACGAAGGTCGGCACGGCCCACGGCAGGATCAGGAGCAGCCGGTAGAAGGTACGGCCGCGCAGCTTCTGGTTGAGGAGCAGGGCGAGAGCCAGCCCGATGGAGTAGTGCAGGGCGACGCACAGCGCCGTCCACACGATCGTCCAGATGAAGTGCGACCAGAACCGGTCGTACGACGTCGGGCCGAACAGGATGTCCTTGTAGTTGTCCAGCCCGATGAACTTGTAGGTGGCGTCGATGTGGTTGACGCCGATCGTACGGGCCGTGTTGAGGCTGTTGGCGTCGGTGAGCGTGAGGTAGAGGCCGTACACCAGGGGGTAGAGCACGAGGACGCCGAGAACGATCACCACGGGGGCGATCATCGCGTACGCGTACCAGTACTTCCGGTAACTGTGCTTCAGGCGCTGACCCAGCCCGGGCCGCGGTCCTCGCTCACCGCGCCGTTCGCCGGTCGCGCGGTCGATGGCGACTGTCATGGTTCGACACCTTCTGGAAAATCAGGAAGATCAGAAAAGTGGGCCGGGCGCAGGCCGGTGGCCGCCGGATCCTTCCCCCCGTTCACCGGAGGATCCGACGGCCACACGGGTTCACTTGCTGAAGTCGGGGACCAGCTTGGCGATCGCGAGTTCCGCGTTGCTCAGGCCCTTGTCCAGCGACTCCTTGCCGCCCGCGATCTTGGGCAGCTCGGTGTCGAGCGGGAGCCACAGCGAGCTGTACTCCGGCAGCGCCGGGCGCGGCTGGGCGGCGGCGAGCACGCCCTGGTAGCCGGCGACCCCGGGGTCGGCCTTGACCTGCGCGCTGTAGGCGTCCTCGCGCGTCGGCAGCGTGGAGTTCTTCAGGGCGATGGTCTCCTGGGACTTCGCCGAGGTCATGAAGTTGACGAACTTCAGCGACGCTTCCTGGTGGGCCTTGTCCGAGCCCGCGTACACGGACAGGTTGTGGCCGCCGGTCGGCGCGCCCGCCTTGCCGGTGGAGCCGGCCGGGACGGTGGCGATGCCGAGGTTGGACTTGTCCGTGAAGGCCGAGCCCTTGTAGAAGTTCGTGATCTCCCACGGCCCCTGGATGATCGCGGCCACCTTGCCGTTCACGAACGCGTCCTGGATGTGGGCGTAGGCGTCGGCGGTGGTGTCGGCCTTGTGCAGGCCCTTGCCGGAGAACAGGCTCAGCCAGGTGCCGTACGCCTTCTTCGCGGCGTCCGAGTCGACCGTGATCTTCTTGGCGCCGGCGTCGACCGTGTCGCTGCCCTCGCCGTAGAGGAACGTCTGGGCGTAGTAGGCCTGGGTGGAGCCCCAGTAGCCGTCGACCTTGGCCTTGTCCTTGATCTTCGCGGCGTCGGCCTTCAGCTCGTCCCACGTCTTGGGGGCATCGGTGATGCCGGCCTTCTCGAAGAGAGCCTTGTTGTAGACCAGAGCCAGCGTGTCGGTGACGATGGGCACACCGTACGTCTTGCCCTCGTACTGCGCCTGCTGGATCAGGCTGGACTGGAACTTGTCCTTGTCCGCGAGGGCCGCCGTGCCGTCCAGCGGCAGGAAGTAGCCCTTCTTCGCGAAGGCGGGGGTCCAGCCGACCTCGGAGCGCAGCACGTCGGGGGCACCCTTGGAACCGGCGGCGGTGTCGAACTTGTTCTCCGCCTGGTCGAAGGGGACGTTGACGTACTTGACCTTGATCTTCGGGTTGGCCTTCTGGAAGTCCGCGATCAGTGCCTTGTATGTCGGCGCTTCATTGGTGGCGTTGGAGGTGTCCCACCAGGTGATGGTGACCGGGCCGTCGGACTTGTCGCTGCCGCTGTCACTTCCGCCGCAGGCCGTCGCCGCGAGGGCGACGGACGCCACCAGCGCGGTGGCCGCTATGCCACGCCGCATGAGTTCTCCTTGAGGGTGAAAGCCCGTGTGCTACAGGTGGCGGTCCCGTCCGCCGCCCCTGCCGACTTGCCGACTGCGCCGTTGCGGCCGCCGGGCGACGTGAACGTAACAGCGATGTAAGCCTTGCGAAAGACCTTGCAGCAAAAAAGTGAAAGAACCGACGATGGTTACCCGCCCGTGACCTGGTCGTGAGAGGCCGGTGCCTTGTCTTTACGCCTGCTCGGCGGGATCACGGACACTTGTGCAAGACTCTGCAAGCTCTTGCCATACGTCGTCGGTGCGGGGGATCATCTCGTTGCGGACCGGACGCCGAACAGAACACGAGGGAGCGCGATGACGCAGCAACCCGCCACGGGCCGTTCAACCGCCCGGGCCCGGCGTCCTTTTGGTGGGCAGGCGGACATACGGCCTGTACAGTCCCATCCCGTGACCACACGGCTTGCCGACATCGCGGCCCAGGCGGGGGTCAGCGAGGCGACTGTCAGCCGCGTCCTGAACGGGAAGCCGGGCGTCGCCTCGACCACCCGCCAGTCCGTGCTGGCCGCCCTCGACGTGCTCGGCTACGAGCGTCCGGTGCGGCTGCGCCAGCGCAGCGAGGGTCTGGTGGGCCTGATCACCCCGGAGCTGGAGAACCCCATATTCCCGGCCCTGGCCCAGGTCATCGGCCAAGCGCTGACACGGCAGGGCTACACGCCGGTGCTGGCGACCCAGACGCCGGGCGGCTCCACCGAGGACGAGCTGACGGAGATGCTCGTGGACCGCGGGGTAGCGGGCATCATCTATGTTTCCGGGCTGCACGCGGACACCACCGCCGACATGCAGCGCTATGAGCGGCTGCGCGCCCAGGGCGTGCCGTTCGTACTGGTCGACGGCTTCTCGCCGAAGGTGCAGGCACCTTTCATCTCCCCGGACGACCGGGCCGCCATGTCGCTGGCGGTCACACATCTGGTGTCGCTGGGGCACACGCGGATCGGGCTGGCCCTCGGGCCCAAGCGGTTCGTACCGGTGCAGCGGAAGATAGAGGGCTTCGTCCGCACGATGCAGGAGCAGCTCGGGCTGTCCGCGCAGGACATCGAGTCGCGGCTGATCCAGCACTCGCTGTACACGCTGGAGGGCGGCCAGGCGGCGGCGTCCGCGCTCATCGACCGGGAGTGCACGGCGGTGGTGTGCGCGAGCGACATGATGGCGCTCGGGGCGATACGCGCGGCGCGGCAGCAGGGGCTGGAAGTCCCCACGGACATCTCGGTGGTGGGTTTCGACGACTCCCCGCTCATCGCCTTCACGGATCCGCCGCTGACGACGATCCGCAAGCCGGTTCCGGCGATGGGGCAGGCGGCCGTGCGGACGTTGCTGGAGGAGATCGGCGGGACACCCGCACCCCACAGTGAATTCGTGTTCATGCCGGAGCTGGTGGTGCGGGGCTCGACCGCTTCGGCGCCTGGGGACCGGAGTCGTACCTAGGCAGTGGTCCCCGGGCCCGGGAGCGGTCCGCCGGATGGGGAACATGCGTCCTGAACCCTTCCAAGGGATGATCGGTCGGGGAACGCTTTTCTGGCAGACTCTGTGCCTATGGGTGACGAGACCGTGACTGCGGTGGACGGCCGGAGGCAGGCCGCCGACGCCGTCACGGAGGAGACCGAGGACCGCGCGAGGCAGGGCCTGCTGCGGCGGATCCGCACTCCCCGGCGGCCTCGCTTCTGGTTCGAAATCCTCCTCATCGCGGTGAGTTACTGGACGTACTCACTGATCCGCAACGCCGTGCCCGAGCAGAAGGCCGAGGCACTGGCCAACGCGGACTGGCTGTGGCGCCTCGAGCAGCACATGGGAATCGCCGTGGAGGACTCGGTCAACCACGCGGCGAACTCGGTGACATGGCTGATCGTGGGCATGAACTACTACTACGCGACGCTGCACTTCGTGGTGACGCTCGGTGTTCTGGTGTGGCTGTACCGCAGCCATCCGGGCCGGTACGCGGCGACACGGCTCGCCCTGTTCGCCACGACGGCGGTGGCGCTGCTCGGCTACTACTTCTTCCCGCTCGCACCACCGCGCCTGATGACCGGCGGGGACTTCGTCGACACGGTGGTGGTGCACCAGACCTGGGGCTCGATGGCGTCGGGCGACCTGAAGCACATGTCGAACCAGTACGCGGCGATGCCGTCGATGCACATCGGCTGGTCGCTGTGGTGCGGTCTGACGATCTTCGCGCTGGCGACGGTGCCGTGGGTGCGGGTGCTGGGGCTGCTGTACCCCGTGGCGACCCTGGAGGTGATCGTTGCCACGGCGAACCACTTCTGGCTCGACGCGGTGGGCGGGACGCTCTGCCTGGCCATCGGCTTCGCGGCGACGTCGCTGTGGTACGGCGCCATGCCGTACACACTGCCGCGGACCTGGCACCGCAACCTGACACCGGTCACCGTCGGTAACAGCGGTTACGTTCCGTAGAACAGCTCCTCCACGACGGCCCTGGCCCTGCGTGTCGTGCGCCGGTAGTCGTCGAGCATGTCGCCCACGTGGCCCGGCCCGTATCCCAGGTAGCGGCCCACCGCGGCGAGCTCACGGCTCTGGGAGGGGAACGTGTCGCCCGCGCGCCCCCGCACCAGCATTACCGCGTTGCGCACCCGCGAGGCGAGAACCCAGGCCTCGTCCAGGATCGCCGCCTCCTCGCCCGCGATCAGTCCCGCGGCGCGCGCCGCCTCGAGCGCGGCACGGGTGCGCGTGGTGCGCAGGCCGGGTTCCACCCAGCCGCGCCGCAACTGAAGGAGCTGGACCGTCCATTCCACGTCCGACAGACCGCCGCGGCCCAGCTTGGTGTGGAGCGTCTTGTCGGCGCCGCGCGGCAGGCGCTCCGACTCCATGCGAGCCTTCAGGCGCCGGATCTCGCGCACGGCGTCGTCGTCGAGTCCGCCCGCCGGGTAGCGCAGCGGGTCGATCAGCTCGATGAAGCGGCGGCCGAGGTCCTCGTCCCCGGCGACGGGCTCGGCGCGCAGCAGCGCGTGCGACTCCCACACCAGCGACCAGCGCCGGTAGTACGCCTCGTACGACACGAGGGAGCGCACGAGCGGCCCCGACTTGCCCTCGGGACGCAGGTCGGCGTCGATCAGCAGCGGCGGGTCGGCACTCGGGACCTGGAGCAGCCGCCGCATCTGACCGACCACCCGGTTCGCGGCCTCGGCCGCCTCCCGTTCGTCCACGCCCTCCCGCGGCTCATGCACGAACAGCACGTCTGCGTCGGAGCCGTAGCCCAGCTCGTGTCCGCCGAAGCGGCCCATGCCGATGACGGCGAATCTGGTGGGCAGGGTGTCACCCCAGCCCTCGCGTACGACCGCGCGGAGCGTGCCCGCCAGGGTGGCCGCCGTCAGATCGGAGACCGCGCCGCCGACCATGTCGATCAGGGCGCCCTGGTCCGGCGGGGTGGATGCGTCCTCGGTGCCGTAGGAGCCGACGATGTCCGCGGCGGCCGTACGGAACAGCTCGCGCCGCCGCACTCCGCGCGCCACCGTGACCGCCTGCCCGGCGTTCTCGGCGCGGCCGACCGCGGCGAGGATCTCCTGTTCCAGGTGGGCGCGCCCGCGGGGCTCCAGTCCGCCGCCGTCACCGTCACCGAGGAGGGCCACCGCCTCGGGTGCGCGCATCAGCAGGTCGGGGGCGAGCCGGCCGGCGGACAGGACACGGGCGAGGTTCTCGGCGGCTGCGCCCTCGTCCCGCAGCAGCCGCAGGTACCACGGGGTCTTTCCGAGCGCGTCCGACACCTTGCGGAAGCCCAGCAGACCGGCGTCCGGGTCGGCGGAGTCGGCGAACCAGCCGAGCAGTACGGGCAGCAGGGTGCGCTGGATGGCGGCCTTGCGGGTGACGCCGGACGCCAGCGCCTCCAGGTGGCGCAGTGCGGCCGCCGGGTCCGCGTAGCCGAGCGCGACGAGCCGTTCCCGGGCCGCGTCGGGGCTCAGCCGTGCCTCACCGGGGCCGAGCTGGGCGACGGCGTCGAGCAGCGGCCGGTAGAACAGCTTCTCGTGCAGCCGGCGTACGACGCCGGTGTGCCGCCTCCACTCGCGCCGCAGCTCGGCGACCGGCTCGGTACGCAGGCCCAGGGAGCGGCCGAGGCGGCGCAGGTCGGCCTCATCCTCCGGGACGAGGTGGGTACGGCGCAGCCGGTAGAGCTGGAGGCGGTGCTCCATGGACCGCAGAAAGCGGTAGGCCTCGTCGAGCTGCACGGCGTCGGCGCGCCCGACGTAGCCGCCGGCCGCGAGTGCATTCAGGGCGTCCAGCGTGGTGCCGCTGCGCAGCGAGCTGTCGGACCGCCCGTGCACCAACTGCAGGAGCTGTACGGCGAATTCGACGTCCCTGAGGCCTCCCGGCCCGAGCTTCAGTTCGCGCTCGATCTCCCCGACCGGGATGTTGGCGATCACCCGGCGGCGCATCCTCTGCACGTCGGCGACGAAGTTCTCCCGCTCGGCGGCCTGCCAGACGAGCGGGGCGAGGGTGGCGACGTACTCCTCGCCGAGTTCGATGTCGCCGGCCACCGGGCGCGCCTTGAGCAGGGCCTGGAACTCCCAGGTCTTGGCCCAGCGCTGGTAGTACGCGAGGTGGCTGCTGAGGGTGCGGACGAGCGGACCGTTTCTGCCCTCGGGCCGCAGGTTGGCGTCCACGGGCCAGATGCTGCCCTCGACGGTCGTCTCGGAGCAGATGCGCATCATGTGCGAGGCGAGCCGGGTCGCGGCCTGCAGGGCCTTGCGCTCGTCGGCGCCGTTCGCGGCCTCACCGACGAAGATGACGTCCACGTCGGAGACGTAGTTCAGCTCGTGGCCGCCGCACTTGCCCATCGCGATCACCGCGAGCGAGCAGCTCGCGGCGTCGTCGGGGGCCGCGGCGCGGGCGATGGCGAGGGCGGCGCGCAGCGTGGCGGTGGCAAGGTCGGCCAGCTCGGCTGCGGTCTGAGCGACGTCGATGGTGCCGCACACGTCGCGCGCAGCGATCGACAGCAGAGAGCGGCGGTAGGCGACGCGCAGCGAGACGGGGTCGGTGGCCTCGGCGAGCTGCCGTTCGAACTCCGCCACGCCGGGGTGCAGGTCGTGCGGCTCGTAATTGACCAGCGCATGCCAGTCGCCCGGGTGGCGCGCGAGGTGGTCGGCGAGTGCGGCGGAGGCGCCGAGGACGCCGAGCAGCCGGTCGCGCAGGGGCTTGGCGGAGATCAGCGTGTCGAGCAGCTCGCGCCGGGCGGTGGGGGCGGGCTGCGCCTCCAGCAGCCGGACGAGACCGCGCAGTGCCAGATCGGGGTCGGCGGTCGCGCCCAGGGCGTCGAGCAGGATGGGATCGGACCTTATCGGCGCAAGTTCGACGCTCTCCAGCAGCCGCTCGGCGGCGGAGGGGTCGGTGAAGCCGTGCCGCAGCAGTCGCGTGAAGGTACTGCTCCTGCGTCCCGGCACCGTCATCCTCGGCCTCCCGTCGAAACCGCGCTCGTACCAGCCGGCGGATCAAGGTCGTACGGGCCGAGCCTAACCGGAGTAACCCGCGCAAGCCCCGGTGCGGGGGGCGATGAATTCCGCCGACGTGCGGAGTCTGCCCTGTTGAGAGGACCTTCCGGTGGCTGGAGGAGAGAACATGACGGACAAGGAACCCGACACCCGTCTCGACGAGCGCTACAGCAGCCCGGGGGCGGTCGCGACCTCCTGGGCGCAGGCCGTGGACCGGCTGGCGGGCGCCGAACTCTACTGGCTGTCGACCGTCCGCCCCGACGGCCGGCCTCACGTCACCCCCCTCATCGGCCTGTGGCGGGAGGGGGCAGTGCACTTCGCGACGGGCGCCGACGAACGCAAGGCGCGCAACCTCGCGATCAATCCGCACGTCGTGCTCACCACGGGCACGAACACCTGGGCCGAGGGCTTCGACATCGTGGTCGAGGGCGAGGCGGTGCGTGTGACGGACGTGGACCGGCTGCGCGAGCTCGCCAGGGGCTGGGAGGACGAGTACGGGCCGGAGTGGCATTTCGAGGTGCGCGAGGACGGGGCTTTCCAGGGACAGGGCGGGCCCGCTTTCGTCTACTCGGTGTCGCCGCGGACCGCTTTCGGCTTCGGCAAGGGGGAGCCGTTCAGCCAGACGCGGTGGCGGTTCGGGTGACGCAGGACGACGCGAAGCGCACACCCCGGCTCCGCGAGCGTTGCCCGGGGTGTGCGCTGCTGCCGGTGCCGGACGAGACCGGCGGCCACGGCCGTCCCGTCAGTGCAACTGGCCGACCTGGTAGTCGCCGGCGGGCTGCTGGGTGATGACGTTTCCGCGGTTGAAGGCGTTGATGACGGCGATCTGGGTCACCAAGTCGGCGAGTTGGTCCTCGTCGTAGTGCTTGGCGGCGTTCGCCCAGGCCTCGTCGGTGACACCACCGGCCGCGTCGGCGATGCGGGTGCCCTGTTCCGTCAGCTCCAGGGCGGCGCGCTCGGCATCGGTGAACACCGTGGCCTCCCGCCAGGCCGCGACCAGGTGGAGGCGCTGCGCCGTCTCCCCGGCGTGTGCGGCCTCCTTGGTGTGCATGTCGATGCATCCGGCGCAGCCGTTGATCTGACTGGCGCGGAGCATCACCAGTTCGCGCGTCGCGGCCGGCAGCGTCGAGTCCGCGAGCGCCTTGGCCGCCGAGACGATGTGCTTCATGGCCTTGGCTGCGACCGGGCTGGCCATGGGGTTCAACCGAGCTTCCATGGTGCACTCCTGTGTCGTGGTCGGTGGTTGCACCTCTTGGACGCAGCAGCTCCCGCAAGTTGTGACACGAACGAATGTGACCTGCCTCTCCCCTCCCGTACCGCGGGCAGGTACCACCTGCGGTCACCGACCTTCAGTGACCTGTACAACCCGGCGCCGGACGCCCGAGAGACGGCCCAGGGGCAGTGACACGCGGTGGGGCCGACGGTCCACGACCATCGGCCCCACTTGTCGAAAATCAGCGGGATACCCGCTGTGACCTGCGCCTACAGCACCGGCAGGTTCTTGCGCAGCTCGAACGCCGTGACCTCCGAGCGGTACTCCTCCCACTCCTGCTTCTTGTTGCGGAGGAAGAAGTCGAAGACGTGTTCGCCGAGGGTCTCCGCGATCAGGTCGCTGCGCTGCATCAAGGTGAGCGCCTCGCCGAGGTTCTGCGGCAGGGGCTCGATGCCCATGGCGCGGCGCTCGGCGTCCGTCAGGGCCCACACGTCGTCCTCGGCGCCCGGCGGGAGCTCGTAGCCCTCCTCGATGCCCTTCAGGCCGGCGGCCAGCAGGACCGCGTAGGCCAGGTACGGGTTCGCGCCCGAGTCGAGCGAGCGGACCTCGACGCGGGCCGAGCCGGTCTTCCCGGGCTTGTACATCGGGACGCGGACCAGGGCCGAGCGGTTGTTGTGGCCCCAGCAGATGTAGGAGGGGGCCTCGCCGCCGGCGCCTGCCGTGCGCTCGGAGCCGCCCCAGATGCGCTTGTACGAGTTCACCCACTGGTTGGTGACCGCCGAGGTCTCCGCCGCGTGCCGCAGCAGACCCGCGATGAAGGAGCGGCCGACCTTGGACAGCTGGTACTCGGCACCCGACTCGTAGAACGCGTTCCGGTCGCCCTCGAAGAGCGAGAGGTGTGTGTGCATGCCGCTGCCCGGGTGCTCCGAGAACGGCTTCGGCATGAAGGTCGCCTGCACGCCCTGTTCCAGCGCCACCTGCTTCATGACCAGACGGAACGTCATGATGTTGTCGGCCGTGGACAGCGCGTCCGCGTAGCGCAGGTCGATCTCCTGCTGGCCCGGCGCGCCCTCGTGGTGGGAGAACTCGACCGAGATGCCCATCGACTCCAGCATCGTGATCGCCTGGCGGCGGAAGTCCATGCCGACGTTCTGCGGGGTGTGGTCGAAGTAGCCGGAATTGTCGGCCGGGGTCGGCCGGGAGCCGTCGAGAGGCCGGTCCTTCAGCAGGAAGAACTCGATCTCCGGGTGGGTGTAGAAGGTGAAGCCCAGGTCGGAGGCGCGGGCGAGGGCGCGCTTGAGCACGTACCGCGGGTCCGCGAAGGACGGGGAGCCGTCCGGCATGAGGATGTCGCAGAACATACGGGCCGTGCCCGGCGCCTCGGCACGCCACGGCAGGACCTGGAAGGTCGACGGGTCCGGCTTGGCGATCATGTCGGACTCGTACACCCGCGCGAAGCCCTCGATGGCGGAGCCGTCGAAGCCGATGCCCTCGTCGAAGGCCTGCTCCAGTTCGGCGGGCGCCACGGCCACGGACTTCAGGAAGCCCAGCACGTCCGTGAACCACAGGCGTACGAACCGGATGTCGCGCTCCTCCAGTGTCCGGAGCACGAACTCCTGCTGCTTGTCCATCTTCCGCTTCCCCATCCTTGCTGGTCAGGCCGCCTGTCTCCCGTACCACAGGAGGCGGTCGGGCACCTGAGCATCCCACCACAACACCGTTTCATGCGCGTTGCGGACCTTGATCGCCGGGCCGACCCGGGACTGAACGCCTCGCGTATGGCAGGTGTCCTGCTCTGTCGCCCATCTTGCCTGTTCGTCGGCCCATGTGTAATGGCCGACCTCTTCTCACTCTCCCGCCTCATAATTTGCATCTCATATGCAAGTTTTACTACGGTGGCGGACACCCGACGGGGCCGAGACCCACCCCTCGCAAAGGAGTCCCGATGCTGTCCGAACAGTCCGCCGCCACGGTCCGTGCCACCCTCCCCGCGGTCGGCGCCTCCCTCGGGAAGATCACCGAGCGTTTCTACGACGGGCTGTTCTCCGCTCACCCGGAACTGCTGCGCGACCTCTTCAACCGCGGCAACCAGGCGGCCGGCACCCAGCGGCAGGCGCTGGCGGGCTCGATCGCCGCCTTCGCTTCGTACCTGGTGGAGCACCCGGAGGAGCGGCCCGACGTGATGCTGAGCCGCATCGCCCACAAGCACGCCTCACTGGGTGTGACGCCCGAGCAGTACAAGGTCGTCCACCAGCACCTCTTCGCGGCCATCGCGGAGGTCCTGCAAGACGCGGTCACCCCCGAGGTCGCGACCGCATGGGACGAGGTCTACTGGCTGATGGCGAACGCGCTGATCGCGATCGAGAGGCGGCTGTACGACGCGAGCGGGCAGACCGGCTGGCGGACCTGGCGCGTCGCCGGACGCGTCGAGGAGACCTTGGACGTCGCCACCTTCCAGCTGCGCCCGGCCGACGACGGCCCCGTCCCCGACTTCCGCCCCGGCCAGTACGTCTCCGTCCGCGTCGGGCTCCCGGACGGCGCCCGGCAGATCCGCCAGTACAGCCTCTCCGCCGCACCCGGCTCACCGCTGCGGCAGATCAGCGTCAAGCGCGTGCCGGGCGGTACGGTACGGCCCTCGACGGAGAGGTCTCCGGCCACCTCCACGCCCGCGTGCACGAGGGCGACGTCCTCGAGCTGTCGGCCCCCTACGGCGATCTCGTCCTGGACGCCGGCGACGCGCCCCTGCTGCTCGCCTCCGCCGGCATCGGCGTGACCCCGATGATCGCCATGCTGGAGCAGCTGGCCCGCACCGGCCACGGCGCCCCGGTCACGGTCGTGCACGCGGATCGCTCCCCCGCCGTGCACGCCCTGCGCGCCGACCACGAGGGGTTCGCGGCCAAGCTGCCGGACTGCGCCGTGCACTTCTGGTACGAGCAGGGCGCGCCCGAGTCCGCGCGCACCGGCCGCGCAGACCTCTCCCAGCTGGCGGTCGCGCCGGGCACGCGCGCGTATTTGTGCGGTCCGCTGCCCTTCATGCGCACCGTACGCGCCCAGCTCATCGAGAAGGGCGTGGCGCCCGCCGACATCCACTACGAGGTGTTCGGACCCGACCTGTGGCTGGCGGAGAGCTGACCGAACCCCCGGCCGGCGCGCTGAAGTGCCCCGGACAGCGACCCGCGCCGGCCAGGCCCTGTCGCCGAACTCCCGTCGTCCGTCCACCGGGCAGGGCGGGAGTCCGACGACAGGGCCTAAGGCATCCGGGAGATCCCCAGCAGCAGCGGTCCCGTCGGCGCCGCCACCACGTCCTCGACCGTCACCGGGTCCAGCGAGGCGAAGAACGCCTCCTGGGCCCGCCGCAGCGCACCGCGCAGCCGGCACCCGGTGTGGAGGGGGCAGGGCGTGGCGCCGCCCTCGCAGTCGACGACGTCGCCGTCACCTTCGAAGGCACGGACGACCGCGCCGACCGACGCCGTACGCCCGGGCTCGGTGAGCGAGAGCCCGCCGCCCCGGCCGCGACGGGTCTCCAGCAACCCCATGTGCTGAAGTTGCGCGACGACCTTCGCGGCGTGCGTGTACGGCACGTCCATGGCCGCCGCGACCTCGCGGGTCGTGGGGTGGGACTCGCCGGTGACGGCGAGCCGCATCAGGACGCGCAGCGCCAGGTCGGTGGAGCGCAACAGCCGCATGCCACCAGCGTAAATAATGCGCATCTTGGTTTCAAATTATGGGCACGAAAGCCACTTGTTCAGCCATTCCCGTGACCTTGATACGTACGGGGGTCCGCGTCCCACTACGATCAGCGGTCCCGCCCGTCCCCGCTTTTCCCGAACCCGCCCGTCCCCGCTTTTCCCGAAACCCGCCCGTCCCCGCTTTTGCAGAAACCCGCCCTTCCCCGCCCTTCCCGAAAAGGACTCCCATGGGTTCCGCCAACAAGACCGGCTCCGCCGAGCGCAAGGCACGCATAGAGGAAATGCGCCGCGCCGAGCGCGCCCGTGAGCGCCGCAGCCGGATCCTCACCGTCGCCGCGAGCGTGGTCGTCGTCGCCGGTCTCGTCGTCGGCGGTGTCGTCCTCGTCCAGTCGCAGTCCGGCGACAAGGCCGCCGCCGCGAGCGACGCCAAGGGCTCGGGCCACTTCGTCACGGGCGCCGACGGCGTGAAGACCTGGAAGGGCACGCTGGGCCGCACCCACACCGCCAAGGCCGTGACGTACCCCATGGAGCCTCCGGTCGGCGGCAACCACAACCCGGTCTGGCAGAACTGCAACGGCGACGTCTACACCAAGCCCGTCAACAACATGAACGCCGTGCACTCGCTGGAGCACGGCGCCGTCTGGGTGACGTACAACAGCAAGGCGTCCAAGACCGACGTCGACGCGCTCGCCGCGAAGGTGAAGAAGACGCCGTACACGCTGATGAGCCCCGTCGGGGACCAGAAGGACCCGATCATGCTCAGCGCCTGGGCCCACCAGCGCACGGTCAAAAGCGCGAGCGACCCGGACGTCGACAAGTTCTTCGCCCAGTTCGTCCAGGGCTCCCAGACGCCGGAGCCGGGAGCCGCCTGTACCGGCGGACTGGGCCAGTGAGGCACATCGGCTGGATCGCGGGGGCGGCCGCGGCGGCGCTCATCGCGGCCGGGGCGATCACCTACGCGGTCGCCGAGGACACCGGATCCACGACCGAGGTGCCCACCGCCGGCTCCGCGGACGCGGGCTTCGCCCGGGACATGGCGGTGCACCACCAGCAGGCCGTCGAGATGTCGTACATCGTGCGCGACCGCACGAAGAACGAGGAGGTGCGCCGGCTCGCCTACGACATCGCGCAGACGCAGGCCAACCAGCGCGGCATGCTGCTGGGTTGGCTCGACCTGTGGGGGCTGCCGAAGGTGTCCGCCGATCCGCCGATGACGTGGATGGGCATGGGCGACATGGCCTCCGGCAAGGACGGCGCGCTGATGCCGGGCATGGCGACCAACACCGAGCTGAAGAAGCTCAACACGCTTCAAGGCAAACAGGCGGAGATCCTCTACCTGCAGCTGATGACCGACCACCACAAGGGCGGCATCCACATGGCCGAGGGCTGTGTCGCCAAGTGCACGGTGGGCGTCGAGAAGAAGCTCGCGCAGGGCATGGTCGACGCGCAGCAGTCGGAGATCGAACTGATGGCGACGATGCTCCGGGAACGCGGCGCGAAGCCACGCGACTAGCCGTATCGCACACCCCCGCACCCCCGCCGCGTTCCGGACGCGCAAGGACGCCTCGGCAATCGCAATCAAGCCGCAACAGGCGGGGGTTCGCCGAAACCCGCCCACATGCCCATCAATTGCGGGCACTTGAGGTCTTCTTGGCCTTTTCATTCCCCTGGCATGAACCGTTCATCGCAAGAGTGGCCCCCATCGTGTGATCCATTCGCCGCGCCTTCCTCGCGCGGGGGTTCTACGCGGATCACCCACCGGACCACTACATGCGACGAACCGCATCGCAGGGGGCTATATGAGATCCAACCGTGCCAAGGCGCGCGCCGGGGTGAGCATGGCAGCGACACTGCCGCTGCTCGTCGGCGCACTGGCGCTCGGCATACCCGCGGCGCACGCTGCGGACAACCCCGGCCGGGAGGCACTCGCGGGCACCAAGCCCGCGTGGGCGACGGCCAAGGCGGACAAGGGCGCGACCTCGGACAGCGCCCAGGTCTCCGCCCGGGTCTACCTCGCCGGCCGCAACGCCACCGGCCTGGCCGCCTACGCGAAGGCGGTCTCCGACCCGAGCTCGCCGTTGTACGGCAAGTACCTGGGCGCCAAGCAGGCACAAGCGCGCTTCGGCGCGACGAAGGCCCAGGTTGCCGCGGTGACGTCGTGGCTGAAGGCGGCGGGCCTGAAGGTCACCGCCGTCACGCAGCACTACGTCGCCGTGACGGGTGACGTGGCCGCCGCCGAGAAGGCGTTCGGCACGCAGCTGCACAACTACACCAAGGGCTCGAAGACGTACCGTGCGCCGTCGAAGTCGGCCTCCGCGCCGGAGAGCCTGGGCGGTGCCGTCCTGACCGTCACCGGCCTGGACAACGCCCCGCACAAGGCGAGCCACAGCGACCAGCTGCCGCCGCCGGAGACCGTCTTCCGCAACGCCGGGCCGTTCTCCTCCTACTACGGGTCGAACACCGCGACGACGCTGCCGGACGCCTATGGCACGAAGATCCCGTACGCCGTCCAGGGCTATACGGGCAAGCAGCTGCGGGCCGCGTACGGCGCGGGCACCCGTACGGGCAAGGGGGTGCGGGTCGCCATCACCGACGCGTACGCCTCCCCGACCATCGGCTTCGACGCGGCCACCTACGCGAAGAAGCACGGCGACGCCGCGTACACCAGCGGTCAGCTGCGCCAGGTGCTGCCCAAGAACTACACGAAGACCCAGGAGTGCGGGGCCGCCGGCTGGTACGGCGAGGAGACGCTCGACGTCGAGGCCGTGCACGCGGTCGCCCCGGCCGCGAGCATCACCTATGTGGGTGCCGCCTCCTGCTACGACGACGATCTGCTCGACTCGCTGAACAAGATCGTCGACGGGCATCTGGCCGACATCGTCTCCAACTCGTGGGGCGACATCGAGGCCAACGAGACGCCGGACGTCGCGGCGGCCTACGACCAGGTCTTCCAGTTCGGCGCGGTCGAGGGCATCGGCTTCTACTTCTCCTCCGGCGACAACGGCGACGAGGTCGCCAACACCGGTACGAAGCAGGTCGACACCCCGGCCAACTCGTCCTGGGTGACGGCGGTCGGCGGTACCTCGCTGGCGGTCGGCAAGGGCGACAAGTACCAGTGGGAGACCGGCTGGGGCACCGAGAAGGCCGCCCTGTCGAGCGACGGCAAGAGCTGGGTGAACTTCCCCGGCGCCTTCACGTCGGGCGCGGGCGGCGGCACCAGCAGGACCGTGGCGGAGCCCTACTACCAGAAGGGCGTCGTCCCGGAGGCGCTGGCCACGGCCAACAACGCCACCGGCAACCGGGTCGTCCCGGACATCGCGGCGATCGCCGACCCCAACACCGGCTTCAAGGTCGGCCAGACGCAGACCCTGCCGGACGGCAAGACGCAGGCGTACGACGAGTACCGCATCGGCGGCACCTCGCTCGCCGCGCCGGTGATCGCCGCCGTCCAGGCACTGGCCCAGGAGGCCCGCGGCGGCAAGCCGATCGGCTTCGCCAACCCGGCCATCTACGCGAAGTACGGCTCGCAGGCGTACCACGACGTCACGGACAACCCCACGGGCTCCGGACTCGCCGTGGCGCGCGTCGACTTCGTGAACGGCTACGACGCCACGGGTGGCCTCGCCACCTCTGTCCGCAGCCTCGGCAAGGACAGCTCGCTGAGCGCCGTGAAGGGCTATGACGACGTGACCGGTGTGGGCTCGCCCGCTCCCGGCTACGTCGAGTCGTGGCGCCGCTGAGGCACCGCCGGCAACGGCACCTTGAAGGGGCGCGGGGTGAGTCCACCCCGCGCCCCTTCGCCGCGCGTGGGGTGGCACACACCCCGCACCACCCCATCGCGTCGCTCTGACGATTACACTGGGCCCGTGCCTCCGTTGAACTTCTGGTCGATCTATCAGCATGGCTTCGCACGTGTCGCCGCGTGCACGGGTCACACCGTCATCGCGGACCCGCACGCCAACGCCGAAGCGGTGCTACGTCACGCGCGCCGGTGCGCCGAGGAGGGGGTCGCCGTCGCCGTCTTCCCGGAGATGGTGCTGTGCGGCTACTCGATCGAGGACCTGCTGCTTCAGGACGCGCTGCTCGATCAGGTCGAGGAGGCGCTGAAGGAGGTGGTGGCCGGATCGGCTCAGCTGCTGCCGGTCCTGGTCGTCGGTGCCCCGCTGCGCCACCGTAACCGGGTCTACAACTGCGCGGTGGTCGTGCACCGCGGCCGCGTCCTCGGTGTCGTGCCCAAGTCGTACCCGCCGAACTACCGGGAGTTCTACGAGCGCCGGCAGATCGGTGACGGCGCCGACGAGCGCGGCGGGTCGATCCGCGTCGGCGGCGAGGCCGTGCCGTTCGGCGTGGATCTGCTGTTCGCGGCCGAGGACGTCCCCGGTCTGGTGCTGCACGCGGAGATCTGCGAGGACATGTGGGTGCCGGTGCCGCCCAGCGCGGAGGCGGCCCTCGCCGGTGCGACCCTCCTCGTCAATCTCTCAGGCAGCCCGATCACGGTCGGGCGGGCCGAAGACCGAAAGCTGCTGTGCCGCTCGGCGTCCTCCCGCTGCCTCGCGGCGTACGTCTACGCGGCGGCCGGACTGGGCGAGTCGACCACCGACCTGTCCTGGGACGGCCAGACCATGATCTACGAGAACGGCGTGCTGCTGGCCGAGACCGAGCGGTTCCCGCTCGGCGACAGTTACGCGGTGGCCGACGTGGACCTCGACCTGCTGCGGCAGGAGCGGCTGCGGATGGGCACGTTCGACGACAACCGCCGTACGCACAGCGCGCGGACCGGCGACTTCCGGACGGTCGGGTTCGAGCTCGATCCGCCGCTCACCGACCTGGGGTTGCGCCGCCGCCTGGAGCGCTTCCCGTTCGTGCCGGCCGACCCCGACCGCCTCGCCCTGGACTGCTACGAGGCGTACAACATCCAGGTCGTGGGCCTCCAACAGCGGCTCGCGGCGATCGGTGGCGCGAAGGTGGTCATCGGGGTTTCCGGCGGCCTCGACTCCACGCACGCGCTGATCGTCGCCGCACGCGCCATGGACCGCGCGGGCCGCCCGCGCAGCGACATCCTGGCCTTCACGCTGCCCGGCTTCGCCACCAGCGACCACACCAAGGACAACGCCCACAAGCTGATGAACTCGCTCGGCGTCACCGCTGCCGAGCTGGACATCACGCCCACCGCGCGGCTGATGCTGAAGGAGATGGGGCACCCGTTTGCCTCCGGCGAGCCGGTGTACGACGTCACCTTCGAGAACGTGCAGGCCGGGCTGCGCACCGACTACCTGTTCCGGCTGGCCAACCAGCGCGGCGGCATCGTGCTGGGCACCGGTGACCTGTCGGAGCTGGCGCTCGGCTGGTCCACGTACGGCGTGGGCGACCAGATGAGCCACTACAACGTCAACTCGGGCGTGCCGAAGACGCTGATCCAGCATCTGATCCGCTGGGTCATCAGCAGCGGACAGTTCGACGAGGAGACCGGCAAGACGCTCGCCGCGATCCTCGACACCGAGATCAGCCCGGAGCTCGTACCGGGTGAGGAGATGCAGTCCACCGAGTCGAAGATCGGCCCGTACGCGCTGCACGACTTCACGCTCTTCCACATCCTGCGGTACGGCTTCCGGCCGTCGAAGATCGCCTTCCTGGCCTGGCACGCCTGGCACGACCCGCAGACCGGCGCCTGGCCGCCGAACTTCCCGGAGGCCAAGCGGGTGGCGTACGACCTGCCGGAGATCCGGCACTGGCTCGAGGTCTTCTGCCGTCGCTTCTTCGCGTTCGCGCAGTTCAAGCGGTCGGCCATGCCGAACGGGCCGAAGGTCTCGGCCGGCGGTTCGCTCTCACCGCGCGGCGACTGGCGCGCACCGTCCGACAGCACGGCACGGGCCTGGCTGCGCGACCTCGCCCGCTTCGACCTCGAGAACATCGAGGACGCGGGACGGTGACCGGCCGGCGCGGGACCGCCTGAGCGACAGCTACGGCACCAACGACAAGGGGTGCCCGGTGGATACCGGGCACCCCTTGGCGTGGCGCGCGGAGCTCAGCGGTACAGCGCCTCCGACTCGTGCGGCAGATGCGAGGCGACCACCCGCTGCCGTCCGGCCCGCTGTGCGCCCCGGCGCCGGTCCACCGCAGCCGCCGTCGCGGCCACCGCGAGACCCAGCACCGCCAGCCCCGCCCCGGCCACCGCCGGAGACGTCACGCCGAAGCCCGCGGCCAGGGCCAGGCCGCCGATCCAGGCGCCGCCCGCGTTCGCCAGGTTGAAGGCCGCCTGGTTCGCCGAGGACGCGAGGGAGGGGGCCGCGGACGCCTTCTCCATGACCATCAGCTGGAGCGGGGAACCGGTGATGAACGCCGCCGTGCCCAGCAGCGTCACCGCCAGCGCCGCGCTCCACTCGGTTCCCATGAGCAGCGGGAACAGCGCCAGGACCGCGACCAGCGACGTCAGGCCGCCGAACAGCGTGCCCCGCAGCGAGTGGTCCGCGAGGCGGCCGCCCACCAGGTTGCCGATCGTCGCTCCCACGCCGAACAGAGCCAGCAGGAGCGTGACACTCGCGTCGGCGTACCCCGCCACGTCCGTCAGCATCGGCGTCACATAGCTGTACGCCGAGAACAGCGCGCCGAAGCCTGCCACCGTCGTGCCGAGCGCCAGCCACACCGGCAGGGAGCGCAGGGCCGCCAGTTCGCCCCTCAGGCCACCGGTCGGGGCATGGATGTGGTCCCGGGGGATCAGGAAGGACAGCGACGCTGTCGCCGCGACACCGATCGCGCTCACGCCCAGGAACGTCGCCCGCCACCCCAGGTGTTGGCCCATCAGCGTGGCCACCGGCACGCCCGCGATGTTGGCGACCGTCAGGCCCAGGAACATCAGCGACACCGAGCGGGCCTTGCGCTCGGGCGAGACCAGGTTCGTGGCGACCACCGCGCCGACGCCGAAGAACGCCCCGTGTGGCAGACCGCTCAGGAAACGAGCGGCCAGCAGCCAGTGCTGGTCGGGGGCGAGACCGGACAGCGCGTTGCCCACGACGAACAGCGCCATCAGGCCGATGAGCACCTTGCGGCGCGGCATACGGGCCGTGACCGCGGCGAGCAGCGGCGCGCCGATCACCACACCGAGCGCGTACGCCGAGACCAGGTGCCCGGCGGTGGGGATGGATATGTGCAGGTCGTCCGCGACGTTGGGCAGCAGGCCCATCATCACGAACTCGGTGGTACCGATGCCGAAGGCGCCCACGGCGAGGGCGAGCAGGGCCAGAGGCATGAAGGGCCTTTGCCTTTCAGGAGCGGGGTTCCGTCACATCATATGTTCACGTACGGAACAAAGCCTGCCAGGCCCAGTATTCCGGGAGGTTACGACGTGGTGACCTTGACACGCGCCGCGACCGGCAGATGGTCGCTCCCCGTCCGCGGCAGGGTCCACGAGCTCACCGGCTCGACGCCCCTGACCAGGATCTGGTCGATCCGCGCCATCGGGAACGACGCCGGCCAGCTGAACCCGAACCCGCTGCCCGCCGCGCCCTGGGTGGAGCGCATCTGCGAGGTGACGGCGTTGAGCGCCCGGTCGTTCATCGTGCCGTTGAGGTCGCCCAGCAGGATCACCTGGGTCAGCTTCTCGTCCGCGATGGCCTCACCGAGCGCGTCCGCGCTGGTGTCCCGCTGCCGCGCGGTGAACCCGGCCGCCAGCTTCACCCGCACCGAGGGCATATGGGCGACATAGACGGCGACCCGCCCCTCCGGGGTGCTCACGGTGGCCCGCATCGCCCGCGTCCAGCCCAGCTTGATGTCCACGGCCCTCACCCCGCTCAGCGGGTACTTGCTCCACAGCCCGACCGTGCCCTGCACCGAGTGGTACTTGTACGTCGACGCCAGCGCCTGCTCATACACCGGGACCGCGGACGCCTTCAGTTCCTCCAGTGCCAGCACGTCCGCGCCGGACGCGGCCACGTCGCGGGCGGTGGCGGACGGGTCGGGGTTGTCGGCGTTGACGTTGTGCGTGACGACGGTCAGATCGCCGCCACCGCCGGTCTTGTCGCCGAGCAGCCCGCCGAAGAGGTTCAGCCAGGCCACCAGGGGCACCAGCACGGCGATCAGCGCGGTCGCCGATTTCCGCACCAGCGCGAGGATCAGCAGCAGCGGGATGAACACCACCCCGAACCACGGCAGGAACGTCTCGGTGAGACTGCCGAGGTTGCCGATGCTGTTGGGGATCTGCGCGTGCACCAGCATCACCAGCGCGAGGACGACCGCGAGAGCGGCCGGCACGATCCCGCGGCGCCAGATACCGCGGT
Source organism: Streptomyces sp. NPDC022910 (assembly GCF_055561075.1). Classification (NCBI taxonomy): domain Bacteria; kingdom Bacillati; phylum Actinomycetota; class Actinomycetes; order Kitasatosporales; family Streptomycetaceae; genus Streptomyces; species Streptomyces sp. NPDC022910. The sequence continues at coordinate 77,866 of NZ_JBVHHL010000002.1, read as the reverse complement.
CGCCGCGCAGGACGTCGTACACGCGCCGGAGCCGGGATCCTCTGCGGTCCGGCCCTGTGCCGCCGCCGCCCGCCTCCGTCATGTACGCCTGCGCCATACCGTCGCCTCACAACTTGCCGTGCACACCGTCGTCCCCGCGGTTACGACCCTAGGGGATGATCGGCTCCGTTCCTGCCGCCCCATGACGGCCGTACGGGCACGAGGACGACGAAGGCGGCGTCCGGAGTTCCGGACGACGGCACGAGAAGGGCCTTCTGTGACGAAACGCGTACACAACGGCTAGCAACCGAGGGGCCGTAGACCCTCCAGGACCGTGTCGACGATCTGCTCGGCGAGGCCCTCCTTCAGCTGCGCGTCGGGGCGCAGCACGGAGCGCACGAGCATGGGGCCGACGAGGATGTCGTTCATCAGCTCGATGTCCACGTCCCTGCGCAGCTCGCCGTTCTCCTGCCCGCGGCGCAGGACTTCGATCCCGAGCCGGCGCCGGGGGGCGACGACGGTCGCGTGGTAGGCGGCCCAGATCTTGGGGCTGCTCTTCATCTGGGCGTGCACGTTGTGCAGGATCGCCGAGGAGCGGCTGGCCAGTCCGCGCTGCCGCAGCGACTCCAGGAGGACGACCAGGTCGTCCCGCATGGAGGTGCCGGGAAGTTCGGGGTCCACGGGCTCGGTGGCGCGCATGACGTCGACGAAGAGGTCCTCCTTGTTGCTCCACCGGCGGTAGATGGTGGCCTTGCCGACGCCGGCGGTGCGGGCGATGCGCTCTATGGACAGATCCGCGAGGGACACGCCGTCCTCGATGAGCTTCATCACCCCTTCGACGATGGCCCGTTCGACGGCCTCGCTGCGGGGACGTCCCCGCACGGGGGAGTCCTGCTGGGACCGGCTCTCCGCGAGGTTCACGTTCGACTCCGTCCTTGCTGCGCTCGGATGATTCTCCCCCGGGTTACGCATGAACGGGCACCCGGCCCTCCGAGTGCCCGGCCATGACGTGCCGTCAGTGCTCGGCCGTCACCAACTCCTGCTCTTCCTCGCCCTTCTGTTCCGCGGGCGCCTTCCCGGGCAGGAACAGTGCGACGACGACCACGCCGATCACCGCCACGCCCGCGCCCCACAGCGCCGTGACGTGCATCGCGTGCAGGAACGCGTCGTTGGCCGGGGAGACCAGGGCCTTGCCGTTCGGGCCGAGCCTCGAGGCCACGCCGAGCGTCGCCTCGATCGACTCGCCCGCCGTGTGGCGCACGCCCGCCGGGAGGACGGACAGCTTGTCCTGGATGCCGTCGCGGTACGACGTCGACAGGACCGAGCCGAGGACCGCGATGCCGAGCGCACCGCCGACCTGGCGGAAGGTGTTGCTGAGCGCGGACGCCGACCCCGCCTTCTCACGGGGCAGCGCCTGCATGATGACGACGCTGGTCGGGGTCATGATGTGCGCCATTCCGGTGCCCATCAGGAAGAAGACGACCTCGAGGATCCAGATCGGCGTGTCCGCCTGCAGGGTGGCGAACGCGGCGAGCATCGCGGCGATGATCACCATGCCGGCGGTGGTGGTCGCCTTGTTGCCGAACCGGTCGACCAGGAGCCTGGCCCGCGGCGCGAAGATCATCTGCGCGGCGGCCAGCGGCAGCATCAGCAGGCCGGTCTGCAGCGGCGAGTAGCCCCGCACGCTCTGGGTGTAGAAGACGGAGAAGAAGGTCACGCCCATCAGTGCGAAGAAGACCAGCGCGATCGCGGCGATGGCGGCGGAGAAGACCTTGTTCTTGAAGTAGGTGACGTCGATGGACGGGTGGTCGCTGCGCTTCTCGAACACCACGAAGAGCACGAGGACGGCGAGACCCGCGGCGATGGTCGCAAGCGCCGTGAGGTCGGTGAAGTCGGCGAGCTGGCCGCCCTTGATGATGCCGTAGACGAGCAGGACCAGGCCGACGACCGACAGGACGACGCCGACGGGGTCGACACGGCCGGGGTTGGGGTCGCGGGAGTCGGGGACCAGCCAGATCATCAGGGCCAGGGCGAGGAGCACTATCGGCACGTTGATCAGGAAGACGGAGCCCCACCAGAAGTGGTCGAGGAGCACACCACCGGTGATCGGGCCTATGGCGATGGCGAGACCGACACCGCCGGCCCATATGCCTATGGCCTTGGGCTGCTCGTCGCGCTCGAAGACGTTCATGAGGACGGCGAGGGTGGCCGGCATCACGAAGGCCGCCCCGAGGCCCATGAGCGCGCGGAAGGCGATGAGCTGGGCGGGGGAACCGGACTCGGCGGCGAGTGCCGATCCGGCGCCGAACACCGCGAGACCGGCCAGCAGTGTCTTCTTGCGGCCCACACGGTCGCCCAGCAGGCCCGCGGTGAACAGCAGCCCCGCGAAGACGAGGGTGTAGGCGTTGATGGCCCACTCCAGCTCGCTCTGAGTGGCGCCCAGGCCGGTCGGCGCAGGAGTGGAGATCGTCTTGATGGCGACGTTCAGGATGGAGTTGTCGAGCACCACGATCAGCAGGCTGAGCATCAGCACGCCGAGGATGGCCCACCGGCGCCGGTGCACGGCCTCGGGCACCCGTCGCTCGACGGGGACAGCAGGGGTAGTCATGGGAGGAAGCCTAGGCAAGTTTCGATACGGAACCGTCTCGTATCGGAATCCTTTACGGAGACCTTAAGGAGAGACCTAGGTCACCGCCCGGATCGGCCTAGGTCCCGGGACGCAGGCCCCTCTTCCCCCGCACTAGCCGCGCTTGGCACGAAGTGCCACCATGGGGGTGGTCCGGGGACGCCGTCAGGGCGCCTCGAGATGACAGAAGGAGCCGTTGCGATGACGCAGCTTCCGGCTGCCCAGGGGCAGCCCGCTCAGGGTGCGCTCAAGCCCTCCGACAGCAGCAAGGCGCTGTACGGAGGCAAAAGCACCCGCCGCATCACCGTGCGCGACATCACCGCCGCCAAGGAACGCGGCGAGAAGTGGCCCATGCTCACCGCCTACGACGCGATGACCGCGTCCGTGTTCGACGAGGCCGGCATCCCGGTGATGCTCGTCGGCGACTCCGCGGGCAACTGCCACCTCGGGTACGAGACGACCGTACCCGTCACCCTCGACGAGATGACCATGCTCTCGGCCGCGGTCGTGCGGGGCACCCAGCGCGCCCTGATCGTCGGCGACCTGCCCTTCGGCTCGTACCAGGAGGGCCCGGTGCAGGCGCTGCGCTCGGCCACCCGCCTGGTGAAGGAGGCCGGGGTCGGCGCGGTGAAGCTCGAGGGCGGCGAGCGCTCGCACGGCCAGATCGAGCTCCTGGTGGAGTCCGGCATCCCGGTCATGGCGCACATCGGGCTGACCCCGCAGTCCGTGAACACGATGGGCTACCGGGTGCAGGGCCGCGGCGACGAGGCGGCGCACCAACTGCTGCGGGACGCCAAGGCCGTCCAGGACGCGGGCGCGTTCGCGGTCGTCCTGGAGCTGGTCCCGGCGGAGCTGGCCGCGGAGGTCACCCGTACCCTGCACATCCCGACGGTCGGCATCGGCGCGGGCCCGGACACGGACGCGCAGGTCCTGGTGTGGACCGACATGCTGGGGCTGACCGGTGGCCGGGTGCCGAAGTTCGTGAAGAAGTACGCGGACCTGCGTCAGGTGATGGGCGACGCGGCGAAGGCGTTCGCCGAGGACGTGGTGGGCGGAACGTTCCCGCTCGAGGAGCACTCGGTGCACTGAGTGCACCGCCGGGCCCGGTAGTCGACGTACTGCGGGCCGCGTCCGGCTGGTCACGCCCACGCGGCCAAGCCGCATGATGACCACTTCCCCGCGCCCCCCACGGGGCGCGCAGCAGCCCGCCGATCTTCCCCCGTCGGCGGGCTGCTGGCTGCTTGTCGGCAGTCCGTCGGCGGCTGTAGGCGGCCTGTCGGTGGTTTGTCGGTGGCGGCTGGCATCTTGGTCGGCATGACGCGAATCGACAACAACCCCAGCGACGCCGCCCCGGACGCGGCCGTCACCGTACGGGGGCTGGTCAAGCACTACGGCGAGACGAAGGCACTGGACGGCGTCGACCTCGACGTGCGCGAGGGCACCGTCCTCGGTGTCCTCGGGCCGAACGGCGCCGGCAAGACCACCCTGGTCCGCTGCCTGTCCACCCTCATCACCCCGGACGCCGGCCACGCCACGGTCGCGGGCTACGACGTGGTCCGGCAGCCGCGGCAGACGCGGCGCGTGATCGGCCTCACCGGCCAGTACGCATCGGTCGACGAGAAGCTCTCCGGGTACGAGAACCTGTACATGATCGGCAGGCTCCTCGACCTGCCCCGCAAGGAGGCCCGCGCCCGGGCCGACGGGCTCCTGGAGCGGTTCTCGCTCACGGAGGCCGCCAAGCGCCCGGCGTCCACGTACTCCGGGGGTATGCGACGCCGCCTGGACCTGGCCGCCTCGATGATCGGCCACCCGGCCGTCCTCTATCTCGACGAGCCGACCACCGGCCTCGACCCGCGCACCCGCAACGAGGTGTGGACCGAGGTCAAGCGGATGGTCGCGGAGGGCGCGACGGTGCTGCTCACCACCCAGTACATGGAGGAGGCCGAGCAGCTGGCGTCCGAGCTGACCGTCATCGACCGCGGCAAGGTCATCGCGGGCGGCCGCATCGACGAGCTGAAGGCGAAGGTCGGCGGCCGCACACTGCGCATCCGGCCGGCCGACCCGCGGGAGCTGCGCCCGACCGCCGCGGCGCTCGACGAGTTCGGCATCACCGGTCCCGGCAGCGCGACCGTGGACACCGAGACCGGCACCGTCCTGGTGCCGATCCTCAGCGACCAACAGCTGACCGCGGTGGTCGGCGCGGTCACCGCCCGCGGCATCACGCTCGCCGGCATCACCACCGAACTGCCCAGCCTGGACGAGGTGTTCCTGTCCCTCACCGGCCACAAGGCCAGTGCCCCGCAGGACGCGTCCCCCGCCCGTGAGGAGGTCGCCGTATGAGCGCCGCCACTGTGACCGCGCCCACCTCTGCCGCCTCCGAAGGCCGCATCGGACTGCGTGGCAATCTCCGCCACGTCGGCGCCCTGGTCCGCCGCAATCTGCTGTGGATCCGCCAGGACCCGGAGTCGATGTTCGACGCGGTCCTGATGCCGATCGTCTTCACCCTGCTGTTCGTGTTCGTCTTCGGCGGCGCGATCGCGGGCAAGGGCCACCAGGACGTGTACGTCAACTATGTGGTGCCCGGCCTGATGGCGATGATGGGCATGAACATCGCCATGGGCGTCGGCACCGGCTTCAACCAGGACTTCCAGACGGGTGTGATGGACCGCTTCCGGTCCCTGCCGATCGCCCGCTCCTCGGTCCTCATCGCCAAGATCACGGTCGAGATCGGCAGGATGCTGGTCGCCACGGCGATCCTGCTCGCCGTCGGGTTCGCACTGGGACTGTCCATCGGCAGTGTGCCGGGGCTGTTCGAGGCCATCGGCCTGTCGCTGGTCTTCGGCTCCTCCATCATGTGGATCTTCCTGACCATGGGCGTGGTGATGAAGAACGCCCAGGCCATCCAGGGAATGGGGTTCCTCGTGCTGATGCCCCTGCAGTTCGGATCGTCGATCTTCTCTCCGCCGTCCACCATGCCGGGCTGGCTCCAGGCCTTCACCGACTACAACCCGCTGTCGACGCTCGCGGACGCCGCCCGCGGTCTGATGAACGGCGGCCGGCCGATCGCCCACGACGTGATCACGACACTGATCTGGTCGGCCGCGATCACGGCGGTCATGGCCCCCGTCGCCATCCGCAAGTTCACCACCAAGAACTGACTCCGCGTCAGCACCCCGGTCCGCGTCAGACGAGGGCGACGGCCTCCTCCAGGGAGAGCCCGTCGCCCTCCGCGTACGCGGCCTCGTACACCGCGTCCCCCAGCTCGGCCCGGGCGCCCGCCTCCGCCATGATGCGTCCCTCGCGCTCCGCGGGGCCGCTGAAGTGACCGGGTGGCAGCAGACGGTCGGCGACGCCGAGGCACACGGCCGCGTCCCGGGCGCGGCGTCCGCCGTCCACGCCGGAGAGCGCGATCGCGGCGGTGGTCAGGTGCACGGAGGACATCTGCGGCGCGATCAGCCGGGTCATCGGGTCCGAGGCCCGCGCAAGCGCCTTGCGCATCTTGGCCAGCCCCTCCTCGTACCGCTGATCGACCACGTCCAGCCAGGCCTCCACGCCGAGCACCAGACCGTCGAAGACCGCGAAACCGACCGCCCCGAACTCCGCGCGCAGCAGCCGTACCTGCTCGCGCGCCTCGTCCACGCGATTCGTACGGCTGAGCCACATCGTCAGGAAGATCCGAGCCGCCGGCATGGCTTCGTTCATCGCGCCGTGGTCCTCTTCGAGTACCTGGCGCAGCAGCTGTTCGCCCCGCTCGGCCTCGCCCGCGTCGAGCAGGACGCTGCCGAGACGGGCGCCGAGCACGGCCATCTGGGAGCGGGCGCCGAGCTGTTCGGCGTACTCCCGCGCGGCCCCGTAGTCGGCGGCGGCGAGGAGGTACTCGCCGAGGCGCTCGCGGGCCTCGCCGCGGGCGGACAGGGCCTCGGCGACGCCCCAGGTGTCCCCGATCCGGCGGAAGGTCTCCAGCGCCTCCTCCGCGTCCCCGGTCGCCTCCCCCGACGAGTCGCTGCGGTTGGCCAGGATGTTGGCGCGCAGTTGCAGGGTCTGGGCCAGCTCCCAGGTGTAACCGAGCTCGCGGCAGGTGCGGACCGTCTCGTCCAGGGCGGCGCGCATGCGCTCCGGGTCCGCGGTGAACAGGACGGCGAAGAACCACAGGAAGCCGGGCACGCGGCAGGTCTGCGGCTGGCCGGGGCGGTAGGTCTCGGCGATGACCCGCAGCTTCTCCTTGGCCTGCGGCGTCTCCCACGCCTGGAAGTCCATGTCCATACAGGCGAGGTGGATGAGATGGGCGCCGCGCCGGGCCTCGTCGAGGAGTTCCGGGCGCATCGGCGGCGGGTTCTGCGTGCACTTCTCGGGGAGGTCCGGCACCGGTCGGGCGGGTGCCGTGAAGGGATCGGGGCCGAGGGACATGACGGCGGAGGACCAGGCGCGGGCCTCGGTCTTCAGGTCGCGCATCTGCCAGTACCAGCACAGCGAGAGCAGCAGGCAGAGCGCCTCCTGCTCGTCATGGGCGGCGACGGCGCGACGCAGGGCGCTGCGCAGGTTCTCGTACTCCACCTGGAGCCGTTCGATGGCGGCGCGCTGATCCGACGAGCGCAGCAACGGGTCGGTGGTGCGCGCGACTTCGCGGTAGTACGTGAGATGGGCGCGCTCGGCGTCGGTCCGCTCGCCGGACTCGTCGAGCCGTTCGCCCGCGTACTCGGCGACGGTCTCCAGGAGCCGGTAGCGCATCTCGCCGTCGCCCGAAGGGGCGGCCACCACCAGGGACTTGTCGACGAGCGAGCCGACCGCCTCCAGCGCGGCGGGCCCGCACACCGCCTCGGCCGCGGTGAGGTCGCAGCCGCCGGAGAAGACGGACAGCCGGCGCAGCACCGCGCGTTCGTCCGCGTCGAGGAGGTCCCAGGACCAGTCGACGACGGCCCGCAGGGTCTGCTGCCGGGGCAGCACGGTGCGGCTGCCGGAGGTCAGCAGCCGGAAGCGGTCGTCGAGCCGGTCCGCGATCTGGCGCGGCGACAGCATCCGCAGCCGGGCGGCGGCCAGCTCGATGGCGAGCGGCAGCCCGTCGAGGCGGCGGCAGATCTCGGCGGCGGCCTGGGGGTCGTCCTCGGTGCGGAAACCGGGCCGGGCGGCGGCCCCGCGGTCGGCGAGCAGCTTCAGCGCGTACGGCAGCGGCAGCGGCTCGACCGAACGCAGCAGCTCCCCCGGTACGCCGAGGGGCTCGCGGCTGGTGGCGAGGACCGTCAGCCCGGGGCAGTGCTGGAGGAGGTGCTCGACGAGCCGGGCGGCGGCGTCGACGACGTGCTCGCAGTTGTCGAGGATGAGGAGCATGCGGCGCCGCGCGCAGTGCTCGGCCAGCCGGACGAGGGGGTCGTCGTGCCGGTCGGCGACGGCACGCATCTCCTCGGCGCCGGCGCCCCGCAGCACGGTCTCGCGCGCTCCGACGGCCGTGAGCACGGCCTCGGGCACGGCCTCGGGGTCGTCGACCGGCGCCAGCTCGGCCATCCACACCCCGTCCCGCGCCGAGTCCGCCACGGCCTCGGCGGCCTCCTGCGACAGACGTGTCTTCCCGGCGCCGCCGGGCCCGAGCAGGGTCACGAGCCGGGCGGCGGCGAGATCGGCGCGCAGCGTGCCGATGTCGGCGTCCCGCCCGACGAAGGAGGTGAGGCGGGCCCGGAGGTTGCCGGGATGCGCGGGTGCGGCGGGGGTGCCACCGTCGGCGGGAGTGTGCGGGCGGGGCGGCGCGACTTCGGGACTCTGCAGCAACTCCCCGTGCAGTGCCCGCAGTTCCGGGCCCGGGTCGGAGCCCAGACGGTCCGCCAGCAGCTCTCGAACGTCTTCGTAGGCGGCCAGCGCCTCGGCCGGGCGGCCCGCGTCGCGCAGGGCGCGCAGGCGCAGCGCCTGGAGGGGCTCGTCCAGGGGGTGCAGGTCGCACAGGGCGGTGAGCTCGGGCAGGTGCTGCTCGCCGTGGCCGAGGGCGAGGGCGGCGGTCAGGCGGGCGCGGCGCACGTCGAGGCGGCGGGTCTCCCAGCGGGCGGCCTCGGCGGTGCGGTCCGGGAGGTCGGCGAGGGCGGGCCCGTGCCACAGGGCGAGGGCGTCGTCGAGGACGACCGCCGCCTTCGCGAAGCCGCCGTCGCCCAGTGCCCGCAGGCCCTCTCCGGCGAGCCGCTCGAAGCGGTGCAGGTCGACGTCGTCCGGTGCCGCGGCCAGCCGGTAGCCGCCGTCCGCCGACTCCACCGCGTCCGCGCCGAGCGTCCGGCGCAGCCGCCCGACCAGGGCCTGCAGGGCGCCGGTGGCGTCGGCGGGCGGGTCGCCGTCCCACACCTCGTCGACGAGGAGGCCGGCGGGAACGGTCCGGCCGGCCCGCAGGGCGAGCACGGTCAGCAGGGAACGCAGCCGCGCCCCGCCGACCGGGACGGAGGTGCCGTCGGGGCGGAGTGCCTGGGTGGTGCCGAGAATGCGGTAGCGCACGGGGTCCATTGTCTCCGTCGGCGTCAGTACGGGTCACGGGGTTCGGACGGTGCGCCGCGACAGCCCTGCCGGGCGGTGCGGCACCGGTTCCCCATCCGTCCACCCTCTCCGGAACCCGGTACCGTTCGCGAGACGTTTTCGCGTTGCGCCCGGTACGGTCGGGCAGTCCACCCAGCATGAGCCGATACCAGGGAGCCCCATGACCACCGCCGCCACCCGCCACAGCGACCGGCGGATCAGCCCTGTCTTCGTCGGGCTCATGGCCGTCACGGCGGTCACCGGCTGGGCCACCTGGAGCGGCTTCGCCGAGCAGCCCGGCGTGGCCGTGTTCCTGTTCGTGACGGCCGCGTGGATCGTGTCGCTGTGCCTGCACGAGTACGCGCACGCGCGCACCGCCCTGCACAGCGGCGACATCTCGGTCGGCGCGAAAGGTTATCTCACGCTCAACCCGCTGAAGTACACGCACGCGCTGCTCAGCATCGTCCTGCCGGTGATCTTCGTGATCATGGGCGGCATCGGTCTGCCGGGCGGCGCGGTGTTCATCGAGCGGGGCCGCATCCGGGGGCGCTGGCGGCACAGCCTGATCTCCGCGGCGGGCCCGCTGACGAACGTCCTGTTCGCGGCCGTGTGCACGGCCCCGTTCTGGCTGCACGCGCTGGACGGGCTACCCCGGGACTTCCGGTTCGCCCTCGCCTTCCTCGCGCTGCTGCAGGTGACGGCCGCCATCCTGAACTTCCTGCCGGTGCCCGGCCTGGACGGCTACGGCGTGATCGAGCCCTGGCTGTCCTACAACGTCAAGCGCCAGGTGGAGCCCTTCGCGCCCTTCGGCCTGCTCTTCGTGTTCGCGCTGCTGTGGGTCCCGTCGGTCAACAGCGCGTTCTTCGACGTGATCGACACGATCCTGCGCGGCCTGGGCATCGGCGACTTCGACCGTTACTGCGGCCAGGAGCTCTACCGCTTCTGGCAGGGCACCGACGAGTTCTGCCAGGTCAGCCAGTAAGCGACCGGCTCCGGTCGGCCTTGCCGCGCCGCAGGTAGTACCACGCCATGTTCGACGACAGCCCCGCGAGCAGCACCCAGACGATCCCGAGCCAGCTGCCCTCGACGAAGGAGACGACGGCCGCCGCGACGGCGAGGATGCACACGATGAGGGCGTAGACGGCGAGTCGCCGGGCCGGGTCGGGTGGGGGCAAGGAGGGCATGGAGGTCGGCTCCTGACGGACGGACGGCGTGGTCGTACGGCCTCCAGTGTCCCCCATGCCCGCGGCCCGCTACACGTCGGTCACCCTCAGTCCGGCGTGCGCCTTGTACCGCCGGTTGACCGAGATCAGGTTGGCCACGAGGGCCTCGATCTGGTGGGCGTTGCGCAGCCGTCCCGCGAAGATCCCGCGCATGCCGGGGATGCGCCCGGCCAGCGCCTGCACGATCTCCACATCGGCCCGCTCCTCCCCGAGGACCATGACGTCGGTGTCGATCTGGTCCACCTCGGGGTCCTCGAGGAGTACGGCGGACAGGTGGTGGAAGGCGGCGGTTACCCGCGAGTCCGGCAGCAGGGCGGCGGCCTGCTCGGCGGCGCTGCCCTCCTCCGGCTTGATCGCGTAGGCGCCCTTCTTGTCGAAGCCGAGCGGGTTGACGCAGTCGACGACGAGCTTGCCGGCCAGCACCTCGCGCAGGGACTCGAGCGTCTTCCCGTGGCCCTCCCACGGCACGGCGACGATCACGACGTCGCTGCGCCGGGAGGCCTCGGCGTTGTCGGCGCCCTCGACGCCGTGGCCGATCCCCTCGGCGGCTGCCTGGGCGCGCTCCGCGGCACGCGAGCCGATGATCACCTTCTGGCCGGCCCTGGCGAGCCGGTAGGCGAGGCCCTTGCCCTGCGGCCCGGTACCGCCGAGCACGCCGACGACGAGCCCGGAGACGTCGGGGAGGTCCCAGGGGTCCTTGGCGGGGGCCTTGGCTGCACTGTCGGTAGAGGTCATGAGGCCGACTCTACGTGCGCCCCGGCCCCGCCCGCCGCTCAGGCGAGAGCTGTGACGGGGACGCGGCGGAATGTGATCGTCTCGTACGCGCCGAAGTCTCCCGTCTCGTAGAGCAGGCCGACGGTGCCGGCGTCGACGCGGACGAGGTCGGAGTAGGCGGCGGGCAGCCCGTCGACGGTGTACGCGGACCGCCAGGTGGTACCGGCGTCGGTGGAGACGCGCACCGTCATCAGGGCGCGGGAGGCGGGGGCCCCGGGGCCGGAGAAGAGCAGCAGGTCGGGGTCGTGGAGCTGCAGGACGCTGCCCTGGCAGACGGGCGCGACGAGCCCGGCCTGCGGGCGGAAGGGCTTGACGAGGGTGCGGCCGCCGTCCTCGGAGTGGGCGTCGGCGCGGTTGCCGGGAGACCGGGAGTCGGTGCGGGTGTTGAAGTAGACCCGGCCGTCGGGGAGTTCGGCCGCCGTCGTCTCGTTGGCGTTGATGTAGCCGTCGGTGTTCTCGTCGAGGTAGCCGAGATACCAGCTCTCGCCGCGGTCGTCGCTGAGCAGGCAGTGGCCGTTGTAGTACTTCGGCTCGGCACCGGTGTCGGTGCCGGTGGGCGCGAGGCTGTGGTTGCCGGGAACGACGATTCGGCCGGTACTCAGCTGGAGGGCGTGGCCGGGCGTGGTGGCGTACCAGCGCCAGCCCTCCTTCTTCACCTGCCCGGTGATCTCGCGCGGGCCGGACCAGGTGAGCCCGTCGTCGTCGCTGTGCTGCAGCCAGACGCGACGCCCGTCGGCGGGCTTCGCCTCTCCGCGCAGGATGGCGTCCTCCGTCGCGCCGGACGCGGCGCGCACGTGGACGAGCAGGACGCGGCCGGTGTCCAGGACGACCGGCGCGGGGTTGCCTGCGAGGTCGGAGCCGTTGCGGGCGACGGTCTGGAGCGGATCCCAGGTGCGGCCGCCGTCCGTGGACCGCTTCAGCACGATGTCGATGTGCCCGTGGTCGGCTGCGGAGTTCACCCGTCCCTCGCAGAAGGCGAGGAGGGTGCCGGCTCCGGTGGCGACGACGGCAGGGATGCGGTAACTGGCATAGCCCTCGCGGCCCGCGCGGAAGGGGACGGCGGCTTCGGTCATGGAGGCTCCTCGGACGATCCGCTGCGGTGTGTCGATCAGCTCCTGTGCCCCCATGGTTCGGCTCTCTGCCTGCCTTGGGCGAATTCGGGGTGAACTCCGGGTCACGAGTGACCGGTTGCGGCAGGATTTCTCGTATGGACGCCGTACGGGTCGCGTTGCTGCGGGAAGTGCTCGCCGGGACCGAGTGGCTGGGAGCCACTCGGCGGTTCGCGGGGACGTTGCGGGGATCCGTGGTGTCGTACGGGGGCGGGCTGCTGCTCGTGGGCACGCAGGAGTTCGAGCCCTGGCATCTGGCGGCGCACCTGGTCGACGAGGCGGCCTGGTCGGGGACGCCCGAGCTGTCCCCGACGCTGGTGCGGCACGAAGCACGGGCCTCGGATCCGGCGCATCTGGCGGTGGGTCTCGGACGGCTGTCGGCGGCGCGGCGCGGCGAGACGCTGCTGGTGGTCTCGCCCTCCGCACCGGGGCCCGGGCTCCTGGAGCGGGTCCACGACGCGCGGCGGGCCGGAGCGACCGTGCTGGCGCTGGACGCCGGGGACGGCGACCTCGGGGCCATGGCGCACGAGTCACTGTCGGTCCCGCAGGACACGGACCTCGACCTGGACACGGTGCAGCACCTGGTGAGCGCGGCGGCCGGGGAGAACGCCCTGCCTGCCCCACGAGGGCGGCGGCGCTTCCGGGACCGGTTGTCGCGCCTGGCGGACCATCTGACGTCACCACCCCCGCCGCGGTGGTGAGCCCGGCCGACGAGCTACGCGGCCGTCTGACAGGCATCGAGCTGCTGTCGTACTCGGTCGGCCCGCAGCTGGGGCAGGTCCGCTCGGGCGGCACGGCGGCGTGGAGAGGCGTCCGTACGTCGGTCTGGTCGGGCGGACTGCTGTGCACGGGCGCGGTGGCCCTGCTGGCCCTGTGTCTCCCCGGCCTGATGCGCTACGACGCCCGCACGAACGAGCACGCGGTACGGCTGAGGGCCGAGCGGGCGGGCACGGCGGGCTGAGGGAGGGCGGGGCGGGGAACGACGGGCCGAGGGCACGACGGGAAGGAGGCGGACGGCGCGAAGGTCACCCCCGCGCCCGCCCGTGCCACCCCCGCAGCCGCTCAGTCGTCCTCCGGGTCTCCCGCGGGCGCGTCATGCCACCGGGGATCCGTCTCCCACTCCTCGTTCCTCTCGCGCGCGATCTGCATCGCGTGCTGCGCCTCTTCGCGGGAGGCGTACGGCCCGAGGCGGTCCTTCGCGGGGCACTCGGGGCCCTCCTCGACCTTTTGGTGCTCCAGGCAGTAGTACCACTCTCCCGGCTTCCCGACCGTCCGCTTCCTGAACAGCGCCATCGCAGGAGCTCCTTTCACCAGGGCCCATGTTCCCGCACACCCGCTGGTTAGACTCGCTGGCATGTCTGGCCAGTCGCTGCTCGTACCAGGAGAGCTGTCTCCCACCCGTTCCGTGCCCGGAAACATCCGACGCCCCGAGTACGTCGGCAAACCGGCGCCGGCTCCGTACAACGGTCCCGAGGTGCAGACGCCCGAGACCATCGAGGCGATGCGCGTCGCCGGGCGCATCGCGGCGCAGGCGATGGCCGAGGCCGCGAAGATCATCGCGCCGGGCGTCACCACGGACGAGCTGGACCGGGTCGCGCACGATTACATGTGCGACCACGGCGCCTACCCGTCCACGCTGGGCTACCGCGGCTTCCCCAAGTCGCTGTGCACCTCGGTCAACGAGGTCATCTGCCACGGCATCCCGGACTCCACGGTCCTGCGCGACGGCGACATCATCAACCTGGACGTGACGGCGTACATCGGCGGCGTGCACGGCGACAACAACGCCACCTACCTCGTCGGGGACGTCGACGAGGAGTCCCGGCTGCTGGTCGAGCGTACCCGCGAGTCCCTCGACCGCGCGATCAAGGCCGTCAGGCCCGGCCGTCAGATCAACGTCATCGGGCGGGTCATCGAGTCGTACGCCAAGCGGTTCGGGTACGGCGTCGTGCGGGACTTCACCGGGCACGGGATCAACTCGTCGTTCCACTCCGGGCTGATCGTCCCGCACTACGACAGCCCGCACGCGACCACCGTGATGCAGCCCGGGATGACCTTCACCATCGAGCCCATGCTCACGCTCGGCACCTACGAGTACGACATGTGGGACGACGGGTGGACCGTGGTGACGAAGGACCGCAGGCGTACGGCCCAGTTCGAGCACACGCTGGTCGTCACGGAAACGGGCGCGGACATCCTGACCCTGGCGTAACGGCGCCCGCGCGCCACCAGAGAGCCCGCTCTGTCCACAGAGCGGGCTCTTTCGTGTGGATTCGCCCGGAATACCGGGTAGGCTTTTACCGACAGTGTGTCGGAAAACCGTGGAGGTCCCCATGAACACCCCGGATCCGTCCCCCACGGCGTTCTCGACGCTCCTGCGCACCGCGTCGCTCGAGCAACACGGCGAGGCGAGTACCTCGACGTTCATCACCGACCTGCTCGGCGGCAGGCTCGGCGTCGACGCGTACACGCGGTACACCGAGCAACTGTGGTTCGTGTACGAGGCACTGGAGGCCGGTGCGGAACGGCTGGCCGACGACCCGGTGGCCGGCCCCTTCGTACGACCGGAGCTGTTCCGGCTGCCGGCGCTGCGCCGGGACCTCGCACATCTGTGCGGTCCCGACTGGCGGGGCCACCTCGACCCCCTGCCCGCGACGCGGAGGTACGCGGCCCGCGTGCGGGAGTGCGCCGAGCGGTGGCCCGGCGGGTACGTCGCCCATCACTACACCCGCTACCTGGGGGACCTCGCCGGCGGCCAGGTCATCCGCGACTCGGCGGAGAAGACATGGGGCCTCACCCGCAAAGGCGACGGGGTCCGGTTCTATGTGTTCGACGGCATCTCCAACCCCGCGGAGTTCAGAAGGACATACCGGACGACCCTGGACGAGATCCATGCGGACGAACTGGACAAGCAGCGGATCATCGCCGAGTGCAGACGGGCCTACGCGCTCAACACGGCCGTCTTGCGGGCCCTGAGCGAGGAGTTCCCGCTGAGCGCCTAGGGCCAGGCCCTGGCGGCGGTCAGCGCTCCAGGAACACCCTGCCCCCGACCTCGACCCACTCCTCCGGCTGCGGTGCCGTCAGGATCTGGGAGCCCGCGCCCTGGCGGATGTTGAGCGCACGGCCGAGGCGAGCCGTGAGCAGCAGGGCCGCGGCGCCCGTCGCCTCGTCCTCGTCGATGCCGTCGTCCCGGCCGGGGAAGGCCCGGGCCCGCACCCGGCCCGCCGCCTCGTCCTCCCAGGCCCACGCATAGATCCACTCCCCCGGCGGCGGCACCGCAAGGCCGTCGACCTCGGCGGCCGTCGCGTACTGCCGCAGCGTGCGCGGCGGCGCCCACTCCGGACGGGCCTCGATCCAGCTGAACTCGCCGTCCAGGCGGGCCCCCACCACTCCGGCGGGCGTGACGAGTTCGGGCACGTCGAGCAGCCAGGCGGTGCCCACGCAGGGGTGCCCGGCGAACGGCAGGCGCAGTGCGGGCGTGTAGATGTCGATGACACCGCGCTCGGGATCGTCGACGAACACGGTCTCGCTGAAGCCGAGCTTCGCGGCGAGCGCCTGGCGGTCGCTCCGCTCGGGGACCGTCGAACCGTCGCGGACGACGCCGAGTTCGTTGCCGTGGCCACCCCTCGGCCCACAGAAGACGCGCAGCACGTCGTAGTCAGTCACGCGGGCATTCAAACATCCCGCTCCTGTGATCTTTCTGTGGGATCTGAATCACGGACCCGAGGGGTATGACTGAGGTAAGGCTAAGGTAAGTTAGGCCAGCCTGACCACATCGCCTCTTGGAGCAAGCATGCGAGCCGTCCGACTCTCCGTCGCCACTGCCGCCGCGGCGGCGGCTCTCACCGTCGTCACCGGGTGCACGGAGAAGAGCGCAGCGGAGGACTCCGACCACCTGGTCCAGGTCACCGCGACCGACTCGAAGTGCGAGGTGTCGAAGAAGAACTTCCCGGCCGGGCACGTCGAGTTGGCGGTCGAGAACAAGGGTGCCAAGGTGACCGAGGTCTACCTGCTCTTCCCGGACGACCGGATCGTCGCCGAGCGCGAGAACATCGGCCCCGGCACCAAGCAGACCGTCACCGCCGAGGTGAAGGCCGGCGACTACCGGATCGCGTGCAAGCCGGGCATGAAGGGCAAGGGCATACGCCAGAACGTCACGGCCACCGGCAGCGGCACTGTCGCCAAGCGGGACCCGAAGCTGGACCAGGCCGTCGCCGACTACCGCGAGTACGCGCAGGAGCAGGCCGACGAGACGCTGCCCAAGGTCAAGGTGTTCACCGACGCCGTCAAGGCCGGTGACCTCGAGGCCGCGAAGAAGGCGTACGCCCTCTCGCGCATCGGCTGGGAGCGCACCGAGCCGGTCGCCGAGTCCTTCGGCGACATCGACCCCAAGGTGGACGTCCGCGAGGACGGTCTGGAGGAGGGCCAGGACCCGGCCACGGACTGGACCGGTTGGCACCGCCTGGAGAAGGCCCTCTGGCAGGACAAGAAGATCGGCGACCGCGAGAAGGAGCTCGCCGACCAGCTGGTGAAGGACCTGACCGACTGGCAGGAGCGGGTCGGCAAGGCCGAGATCACCCCGACCTCCATGGCCAACGGCGCCAAGGAACTGCTCGACGAGGTAGCCACCGGCAAGGTCACCGGCGAGGAGGAGCGCTACTCGCACACCGACCTGGTCGACTTCAAGGCCAACGTCGAGGGCGCGCAGAAGTCGTACGAGCTGCTGAAGCCGGTCGCCGAGCAGAACGACGCGGCGCTGGCGAGCGAGCTCGACAAGCAGTTCGCCGCGCTGAACACGCTGCTCGACAAGTACCGTGCGAACAAGACCTCGTACGACTTCACCTCGTACGACAAGGTCGGCAAGGACGACCGCAAGGAGCTGTCTGACGCGGTGAACGCGCTCGCCGAGCCGCTGTCCAAGCTCGCCGCCGCGGTCGTGAAGTAAGGGGCCGGGATCATGACGGACACGACCACGGACACGACGACGGCTTCGGAATCACCCTCCGCGGCGCCCTCGCGGCGTGCGCTGATCGGCTGGGGCGGCGCGGGGCTCGCGCTCGGTGCCGCCGCGGCAGGCGGTACGGTGGCCATGACCCGCACGGGCAACGACATGGACCCGGCCGGTGCCGCGACGGGCGCCGCGGTCGGCTTCCACGGCGCGCACCAGGCGGGCATCGCCACACCCGTGCAGGACCGGCTGCACTTCGCCGCGTTCGACGTGAAGACCGATGACCGCGCCGAGTTCGTGCAGATGATGAAGGACTGGACGGCGGCAGCGCGCAGGATGACGGCGGGTCAGGCGGTCGGCGAGGGCGCGTACGGCGGGCTCGCCGAGGCGCCGCCGGACGACACCGGCGAGGCGCTGGGGCTCAAGCCGTCACGGCTGACGCTGACGATCGGGTTCGGTCCGTCGTTCTTCGAGAAGTTCGGGCTGACGGACAAGCGCCCCGAGGCGCTGGTCGACCTGCCCCAGTTCCCCGGCGACAACCTCGACAAGTCCCGCACCGGCGGCGATCTGTGCATCCAGGCCTGCGCCGACGATCCGCAGGTCGCCGTGCACGCCATCCGCAACCTGGCCCGAATCGGCTTCGGCAAGGTGGCCATCCGCTGGTCCCAGCTCGGCTTCGGCAAGACCTCGTCGACCACGCCGGACGCCCAGACCCCCCGCAACCTCATGGGGTTCAAGGACGGCACCCGCAACATCGCGAGCACGGAGACGGACCGTCTGAAGAAGTTCGTGTGGGTCGGCGACGGCGACGGGCCCGACTGGATCACCGGCGGTTCCTATCTGGTCGCCCGGCGCATCCGCATGAACATCGAGACCTGGGACCGCACTTCCCTGCAGGAGCAGGAGGACGTCTTCGGCCGCGACAAGGGCGAGGGCGCCCCGGTCGGCAAGGCGAAGGAGCACGACGAGCCGTTCCTGAAGGCGATGAAGCCGGACGCGCACGTGCGGCTCGCCCACCCCGACTCCAACGACGGGATCACGATCCTGCGCCGGGGCTACTCCTTCACCGACGGCACCGACGGTCTGGGCCGCCTGGACGCGGGCCTGTTCTTCCTGGCCTACCAGCGTGACGTGCGCAAGGGGTTCATCCCCCTGCAGCGCAGGCTCGCGGCGACCGACGCGCTCAACGAGTACATCCAGCACGTGGGTTCGGCCGTCTTCGCGATCCCGCCCGGCGTCCGCGACAAGGACGACTGGTGGGGCCGGACGCTGCTGACCGAGGAGGCTTAACCAGTGTTCTCCAACTATCTGATCGGCCTGCGCGAAGGACTGGAAGCCAGTCTCGTCGTCTGCATCCTGATCGCCTATCTGGTCAAGACGGGGCGCCGGGACGCCCTGAAGCCGATCTGGATCGGCATCGCCATCGCGGTCGCCATCGCGCTGGGCTTCGGCTGCGTCCTCGAATTCGGCTCCCAGGAGTTGACGTTCAAGGCGCAGGAGGCGCTCGGCGGCTCCCTGTCGATCCTCGCGGTGGTTCTGGTGACCTGGATGGTCTTCTGGATGCGCCGCACCGCACGGCACCTGAAGTCCGAACTGCACGGCAAGCTGGACGCGGCCCTGCGGATGGGCACGGGCGCGCTGGTCGCCACCGCGTTCCTGGCCGTGGGCCGCGAGGGTCTGGAGACCGCGCTGTTCGTGTGGGCCTCGGTGCACGCGGCGAGCGACGGCACCCCGCGCCCGCTGATCGGCGTCGCCCTGGGCCTGGCCACGGCGGTCGTCCTGGGCTGGCTGTTCTACCGCGGCGCCCTGAAGATCAACCTCGCCAAGTTCTTCACCTGGACGGGCGGCATGCTGGTCCTCGTCGCCGCGGGCGTGCTCGCGTACGGCTTCCACGACCTGCAGGAGGCCGGCTGGATCCCGGGCCTGA
Organism: Streptomyces sp. NPDC022910; assembly: GCF_055561075.1. Lineage (NCBI taxonomy): Bacteria > Bacillati > Actinomycetota > Actinomycetes > Kitasatosporales > Streptomycetaceae > Streptomyces > Streptomyces sp. NPDC022910. The sequence goes on along the minus strand of NZ_JBVHHL010000002.1, from coordinate 58,797 downwards.
CGAACCTGGCCTTCGACATCAGCGACACCATCCCGCCGGACAGCTGGTACGGCACGCTGCTGAAGGGTGTCTTCAACTTCCAGCCCGACCCGACGGTCCTTCAGATCACGGTGTGGGCTCTGTACCTGGTCCCTACGCTCGCGATCTTCCTGACCCCGGTAGGGTTCGCCTCCGGGAAGGGGAAGGTGAAGGTCACTGATGAGCAGGGATCGCGGGGATCGCAGCCCTCGAACGTTTCGTAGTCTCAACCGGTTCGCCCTGGCAACGGCGACGGTGGCCGCTGTGTCCATGACGGCGAGCGGCTGCGTCGTGGTCCACGGCGAACGCGAGGTCGTGCCGACGGCGACACGGGCCGAAGCCGCCCGTGCCCTCAAGGACTTCCTCACCGCCTACAACAAGGCGGACAAGGCCTACGACCGCTCCCTGGACGCGGACCGGGTCACCGGCGCGCTCGCCGACATCGACGGCGGCAAACTGGATGCCGGCCACAAGAACAACCAGGGCGGCAATCCCGGCCACGCCCCGCTGAAGCTCACCGACGCGACGTTCACCATCCCCGAGAAGGCGGGCTGGCCGCGCTGGTTCGTCGCCGACGCCCATGCCAACAAGGGCAGCGCGGACGCCCATTGGCTGCTCGTCTTCACTCGCTCCGACGTCGGCAAGGTGTGGGCGGTGTCGTATCTGACCATCCTCGCGGACGGTGACGTACCGACGTTCAAGAAGGACAAGGACGGCTGGGCCGAGCCCGTCACCGCGGACGACCCGGCACTCGCGGTGCAGCCGCGGAAGCTCAGCACGGCGTACGCGACCTACCTGCAAAGCGGCGGGGACATGTTCGCGCCCGGCGCGCACACCTCGCAGTGGCGCGCCACGCGGCTGAAGAGCGCGCGGAAGCCGGGGCTCGCCCGGCAGTACATCGACCAGCCGCTGACGGACGGCGACTATGCCCCGATCGGGCTGCGCACCTCGGACGGGGGCGCGCTGGTGTTCTTCGCCACGCACCACTACGAGAAGCAGACGGCCGCACAGGGCGTGAACATCAATGTCACCGACCCGAACATCAAGGCCCTGCTGACCGGGGAGGTCAAGCAGTCCCTGACGCTGGAGTTCGTCTCCAACCAGGCGGTGCTGGACCCGACGCGGGGTCAGGTGAGGTTCCTGAGCCGGGTGGAGGGGCTGACGGGGGCGAAGGGCGAGTAGGGGCGGTACCGGCGTTCAGTCCCGGTGCGGCCAGCCCGCGAGTTCGGACTCGTCGCCCGCGTACCGCGCGCACGCGTCGGTCAGCACCTCGAGCAGGCTCAGCGGATCCGGCAGTGCGTGCTCCGGCCCCCGCAGCCACTCGACCGTCAGGTCACCCGGCAGTTGCGCGGGCGGTACGAGTACGTACGAGCCCCGGCAGTGCCAGCGCAGGCCCGGGTGCTCGTCCATCGTCTCGGGGTGGCAGTCCAGTTCGCACGGCCACCACTCGTCCTCGTCCTCCGGCGTACCGCGTGTCAGCGTGAAGAAGAGCATGCGCCCGTCGCCGGTCACGGTGACCGGCCCCACCGCGACGCCGGAGGCGAGCAGCCGCTCCAGGGCCTCTTCGCCGGCCTCGCGCGGGACGTCCAGCACGTCGTGCATCATCCCGGTCGCGGTGATGAAGTTCGCCTGCGGCTGGTGCCGGGCCCAGCGCTCGACCTGTGCCCGGTCCGTGGTCGACTGCGTCTGCCAGGCGAAGGAGACCGGGTGGCGGGCGGGCGTGGGGCAGCCGACGCGGTCGCAGGAACACCGGTAGCCGAGGGGGTGGGCGGCGGGCGCGAGCGGCAGCCCCGCGGCGGCGGCAGCCAGCAGCATCGCCTCACGGCCGCCGTCGTCGGCGTCGTCCTTGAGACGGGCGGGACGTCGTCCGCGCAACCACTGGGAGATCCTGCCCTGCCCGCTCGTGCGGCGGCCGAACTCTGCGCTCATCTATCCCCTCGCCTCGCTGCTGTGGTGCGGACAGCATGCCCTATCGTCCCACCATCCTGCGCTTCGGGTGACCGGAGCCCACATCCGGGGTAGCCGGGGCGATGCCAACCGCGGACCTCTATCAGGGGTGGTTGCAGGATTTCCCATGACATGTCCGCCGGAAAGTCGCCGGCCGGATGCCGGGCCACGGAGGGCGTGGCCGACGTGCGGGCCGCTTCACTCGTCCGGGTGGGGCGGCGGCCAGGCGTCGCCCCAGTCCGTGTCGCGGGCCGCCCGGTAGAGCGGGCCGTGCCGTTTGGTCACCGTCTCGCGGTGCAGGGCCTCGTCCGGGCCGCACAGCTCGAGAAGCACCTGGCCCTTGCGGATCTGCGGTTTGCGCACGACCCGGGAGGCGGCCGGCACCACCGGGAAACGGGCGGCGGCGACATAGCTGAACTTCTCGTCCTCGTACGCCAGGGAGCCGCCCTTGACCTGCCTGTGCAGCGAGGAACGGCTGACCCGGGCCGAGAAGTGGCACCAGTCCTCGCCGGGGACGATGGGGCAGGCCGCGCTGTGCGGGCAGGGAGCGGCGACGCGGAAACCGGCGCCGATCAGACGGTCGCGGGCCTCGATGACGCGGGCGTAGCCGTCCGGGGTACCGGGCTCCACGATCACGACGGCCTGGGCGGCGGCGGCAGCGGCGTCGACGACGGCGGCGCGGTCGGCGTCGGTCAGCTCGCCGAGGACGTACGAGACCGTGACGAGATCAGTGCTCTCGATGCTGAGCGCCGCTCCGATACGAGAGCGGTGCCACTCGGCGGCCCTGAGCGCCGGATTCGCGGCGGCGATCTCCCGGCCCAGCGCGAGCGCGGGCTCGGCCCAGTCGAGCACGGTGACCGGCCGCTCCCCCGCCCAGGTGGCGCTCACCGCCCAGGTGGCCGCGCCGGTCCCGCCGCCGACGTCGACATGGCTCGCCGGCGCCCACCCGGGCACGGCGTCCGCGAACGCGTCCAGCGCCGCGCACACCGCCTCGAACGTCGCGGGCATCCGGTACGCGGCGTACGCGACGACATCCGACCGGTCCCGCAGCACGGGTGCGTGGGTCGGGGTCCGCCCCCGATAGCTGGCGATCAGCCGGTCCACGGCCTGTGCGGCCTGCCGGGGCGGCAGCCCGTCGAGCAGACCGGCGAGAGCGGCGCGCAGGGTGTCGGCTGGGGAGACGGGGGCGTTCACCCGCCGATTCTCTCAGCTCCCCCGGACGGCCCGTGCCAGCCGATCCGCCGCCGCCACCCGCACCCGGTTGTCCGGGTCCCGGCGGCGGGGATGGACCGTGTTCGCCAGGAGGACGAGGAAGGTGTCCGTCGCCGGGTCCAGGACCAGTGACGTGCCCGTGAAGCCCGTGTGGCCCGCCGCGCCCCCGCCCGAGAGCTCCCCCATGAACCACGGCTGGTCGATTGCGAAGCCCAGCCCGGAAGGGGCGAGCATCAGCTCGACGAAGTCGGGGCCCAGGATGCGCGCAGGGCCGTACGAGCCGCCCGTGAGCAGCGTGCGGCAGAACACGGCCAGGTCGCGCCCGGTCGAGAAGAGGCCCGCGTGACCGGCCACCCCGCCCAGCGCCCAGGCGTTCTCGTCGTGGACCACACCGCGCAGCATCCCCCGGTCCGCCTTGGCCCAGGGCCGCCGCTGGTCCTCCGTCGCCGCCGCGTCCGGGCGCGGTCCGAAGCCCGTCGACGTCATCCCCAGCGGCCGGGTGACGCAGTCGTGGATGATCACGTCGAGGGTGCGCCCGGTGACGCGTTCCAGGACGTACTGCAGGAGCAGCAGGTTCAGGTCCGAATAGCAGTAGGCGCCGGGCACGCCCATCGGTGCCTCGGCACGCAGCAGCTCGAGCCGTGCCGCATCCGACGCACAGTCGTACAGCGGGAGTTCCGGCTGCAGCCCGGAGGTGTGGGTCAGCAGTTGGCGCACGGTGATGCCGTGTTCCGCGGCCGCGTGGAAGTCCGGCAGGTACGCCGCCACCCGCGCGTCGATGCCGAGCCTGCCCCGCTCCAGCTGCTGGATCGCGGCGACCGCGGTGAACAGCTTGGTGAGCGAGGCCAGGTCGAAGGGGGTGTTCACCGTCATCGGCACTCTGGCCTCGGGCGACAGTTCGACACCACGGTCCGCCTCCGCGTCGTACGCGGCGTACCGGACCGCCCAGCCCGCCGCCTCCTCGACGGCGATCACCGGGCCGCGCCCGGCGACCACCACGGCGCCCGCCGCCCAGGGGCGGTCCCCGTCGACGGCGTCGCGGATCTCACGTACCAGGAGACGCAGTTCCTCCGGATCGAGCCCGGCCTTCTCCGGGGTGTCGGTGCGCAGTCTCGGTGCGCTCAGTTGTCCTCCCCCGAAATGTCGGCCGCGCGTCCCTTCCACGGACGGCACAGTGTCACGAAGCAGGCGACTGCCACCAGTGCCGCCGCCAGTTGGACGAAGGCCATCGGGACGGCGGTGTGCTCACCGGCGATCCCGACGAGCGGCGAGGCGACGGCACCGATGAGGAAGGAGGACGTACCAAGGAGCGCCGACGCGGAACCGGCGTTGTGCCGGGTGCGCATCAGGGCCAGCGCCTGGGTGTTGGGCATGGCGAGGCCCATCGCCGACATGAGGACGAAGAGGGCCGCGGCGACCGGTGCGAGGCCGACCTCGCCGAAGACGCCCGTCGACATCAGCAGCAGCGCGGTCGCGGCGAGCGTGATGACCCCGAGGCCGACCGCCAGCACCTCGTCCAGGCCGACCCGGCCGACGAGGACCTTGCCGTTGATCTGACCGACGGCCACCAGGCCCACCGAGTTGAGGCCGAACAGCAGGCTGAAGGTCTGCGGGGAGGCGCCGTAGATCTCCTGGATCACGAACGGAGACGCGCTGATGTAGGCGAAGAGCGCCGAGAAGGCGAAACCGCCCGCGAGGGTGTAGCCGGTGAAGACACGGTCGGCCAGCAGGGTCCGCATGGAGCGCAGGGCCGCGCCGACTCCCCCGCCGTGCCGCTCACCGGGCGGGAGCGTCTCGGGGAGCTTCACCCACACGAGAGCGGTGAGCACGAGTCCGACGGCCGTGAGGACGACGAAGACGCCCCGCCAGTCCGTGACGCGCAGGATCTGGCCGCCGATCAGCGGCGCGACGATGGGCGCGACCCCGGAGATCAGCATGAGGGTGGAGAAGAACCGGGCCATGGCCACGCCGTCGTACAGATCGCGGACGACGGCGCGCGCGATCACGATTCCGGCCGCGCCCGCGAGTCCCTGCAGCAGCCGGAACGCGACGAGTGACTCCACCGAGGGCGCGAGCGCGCACAGCGCGGTGGCGACGACGTAGACGACGAGGCCCGCGAGCAGCGGGCGCCGACGTCCCCACTTGTCGCTCATCGGGCCGACCAGCAGCTGGCCGAGCGCCATGCCGGCGAGACAGCCGGTGAGGGTCAGCTGCACGATCGCGGCGGGCGCGTGCAGGGATGTGGTGACCTCCGGGAGGGACGGGAGGTACATGTCCATGGCCAGCGGGGGCGTGGCGGTGAGGCCGCCGAGGAGGAAGGTGACGAGGAGACCGGTACGGCGGAGGGCGGCGCCCCCGGCGAGGGATCCGGCGGCGGGTGCCGGGGCCGGAGCAGTGCCCGGGGGCACCGGTGTCGTCTTCTCCGCCTCGGATATGTGGCCTTCCGGCTCCTCGCGGTCGTGCGTGGTGCGGCCACGCTCGGGCATGTGCCCCTCCCTCTTCGTTCTGTCCGCCACTTATGCTCTCAGCTCGTACGGGGTGACCGGGCGGTGTACCGAGGGGCGGACATGGTGGGGACGACGGACGGGCGGGTGCGGTGGGGGATCCTGGCGACCGGGGGGATCGCCGCGGCGTTCGCCGCGGATCTCGTCGACCTGCCGGACGCGGAGATCGTGGCGGTGGCCTCGCGCGGCGAGGAGTCGGCGAAGGCGTTCGCGGAACGGTTCGGGATACCCCGGGCCTACGGCGATTGGGGCGCCCTCGCCGAGGACGAGGACGTCGACGTGGTGTACGTCGCCACTCCGCACTCGGCACACCGGGCCGCGGCCGGGCTGTGTCTTGGGGCCGGGCGGAACGTGCTGTGCGAGAAGGCGTTCACGCTGAACGCGCGCGAGGCGCAGGAGCTGGTCGCGCTGGCGAAGGAGCGCGGCGCCTTCCTGATGGAGGCCATGTGGATGTACTGCCATCCGCTGGTGAGGCGGCTGAAGGCGCTCGTCGACGACGGGGCGATCGGCGAGGTACGCAGTGTGCAGGCCGACTTCGGGCTCGTCGGCCCCTTTCCGCCCTCGCACCGGTTGCGGGACCCGGCGCTGGGCGGCGGGGCGCTGCTGGACCTGGGCGTGTATCCGGTGTCGTTCGCGCAGCTGCTGCTCGGGGAGCCTTCGGACGTCGTCGCGAGAGCGGTGCTCTCCGACGAGGGCGTCGATCTCCAGACCGGTGCGCTGCTCTCCTGGGAGAGCGGCGCTCTCGCCTCGGTGCACTGCTCCATCCACGGCGGCACCCCCGTCTGCGCCTCGGTCACCGGCTCCCGGGGCCGCATCGACATCCCGTACGGCTTCTTCTTCCCGGACCACTTCGTACTGCACCGCGACGGCCGCGACCCCGAGGAGTTCCGCGCCGACCCCGCCGACGGCCCGCGCACCAGCCTCAAGCACGAGGCGAGCGAGGTCATGCGCGCACTGCGGGCCGGCGAGACCGAGTCCCCGCTCGTCCCGCTGGAAGGCACCCTCGCCGTGATGCGCACGCTCGACGCGATACGCGACCGGATCGGCGTCCGCTACCCGGGCGAGACCACGCAGCCGGACCTCGTATCCGTCTGAGACAACCGTATGACGGACAGTGGATTCCGCAGGCCGGATCATCCCCTTACGCTGCGGGTCCATGACTGACAGGCAAACCAGGACCGCGGTGGTGACCGGCGCGGGCTCCGGGATCGGGCGCGCGGTCGCCGTGGAACTGCTGCGCGCGGGCTGGTCGGTGGCGCTCGCGGGACGGCGCGCCGGGACGCTGGAGGAGACGTCCTCGCTCGTGCCCGAGGGCGCCGCTCTCGCCGTCCGCACCGACGTCTCGCAACCCGGCGACGTGACGGCCCTGTTCTCGGCCGTGCGCGACCGGTTCGGGCGGCTCGACCTGCTCTTCAACAACGCGGGCACGTTCGGCCCGGGCGGGGTGCCGGTCGAGGACCTGCCGTACGACGCCTGGCGGCACGTGGTGGACACCAACCTGGGCGGCGCGTTCCTGTGCGCGCAGGCGGCGTACCGGCAGATGAAGGAGCAGGATCCGCAGGGCGGCCGGATCATCAACAACGGCTCGATCTCGGCGCACACACCCCGCCCGCACTCGGTGGCGTACACCGCGACCAAGCACGCACTGACCGGACTGACCAAGTCGCTGTCCTTGGACGGGCGTCCGTACCGCATCGCGGTCGGCCAGATCGACATCGGCAACGCGGCCACCGACATGACCGCCCATATGCAGCGCGGAGTCCTCCAGGCGAACGGGGAACTCGCGGCCGAACCGTTGATGGACGTGGCCGATGTGGCACGGACCGTGCGGCACATGGCCGAGCTGCCGCTGGAGGCAAACGTGCAGTTCGCGACGGTACTGGCGACGACGATGCCGTACGTGGGCCGCGGCTGACCGGCCCAGAGCTCCGTCAAGTGCTCAACCTACACAACCGGAATTCCTCTCTCCGCTCCATTTCGGCACGTGACGGGCTTATGCTCAACACTCCTCCACCAGAGCTTCACAGTTGGAGCACTGGGGTTCCGCAGGCCGTACCAAGGGGGGAGGCGGCAGCCGTTCCGTGGTCCGGCAGGGGGTGGACCTCGCGTGGGACCGCGGGGTACGCACCGGATCCCGGAACGGCTGCCCACAGGTCAGCGCCGGTGCCGGCCCTCGTCCGCCGCTTCCCGCCGCCGGCGTCCCCGCAACGTGTACGCCCCGCCGGCCAGCAACGCCACCGCTCCCCCGGCCCCGCCGACCAGCCCCCACGACGAGCCGCTGCGCGCGGTGGCCGCATCGGCACCGGATGCCCCCTTCGCCGCCGTACCCGTCGGCGAGGGCGTCACGTCGGCCCCGCCCTCGCTGAGCGGATCGACCAGCGCGCCCACGGCCCGGGCCGTTCCGGCGTGTGCGAAGCCCCAGTCGAGCAGGGCGGCGGTCTCCTCGTAGACACCGTTGCCGCCGGGCTCCGGATGCATGACGGTCACGAGGAGGGTGCGGCCGCCGCGGGTGGCGGCGCCGGTGAAGGTGTTGCCCGCGTCGCTGGTGTAACCGTTCTTGACGCCGATCAGCCCCTTGTACGTGCCGAGCCCCCACGCGCCGGTCAGCAGACGGTCGGTGTTCTGGATCTGGAACGTCTTCGTGCCGCCCGCCGGGAAGTCGGCGGTCTTCGTCGAGCAGTAGTCGCGGAACTCGGCGTTCTTCAGGCCGTGACGGGCGAACAGCGTGAGGTCGTACGCGGAGGAGAGCTGGCCCTTGTGGTCGAACCCGTCGGGGCTGACCACATGCGTGTCGAGGGCCTGCAGGTCCCGTGCCCTGGCCTGCATCTCGGCCACGGTCCTCGCGATCCCGCCGTTCATGTGGCTGAGCACGTGGACCGCGTCGTTGCCGGAGCGGAGGAAGACGCCGAGCCACAACTGCTCGACGGTGTACGTGATCCCGGGCTTGATGCCGACCAGGCTGGAGCCCGCCGGGACGTCGGCGAGGTCGGCGTCGGTCACCTTGCACGTCCGGGTCCGCTCGAACTTCTTCAGCACGGTGTCCGCGAACAGCATCTTCAGCGTGGAGGCGGGCGCGAGCCGGCGGTGCGCGTTGCACGCGGCGAGCACCTCACCGCTGTCGTGGTCGGCGACGAGCCAGGAGCGGGCGGTGAGCTTCTTCGGCAGGCCGTCGGCCCGCTGCACCTGGACGCCGGAACGGCCCAGCCTTTCGCCGCCGATGGTGGTGGAGGCGGACGCGGGCGCGGCAAGCGTCAGCGGCGCGGCGGCGGCGAGCCCGAGAACGGCGCGGCGGGACATCCGCGCGGCACGCGGGGAGAGCGGAGAGGAATCACGCATCCGGGGACCGTACAAAGGGAGTCGGGGGCGGCAGACAGCGGGGTCATAAAAGCGGGGCAAAGCCCGGGTCATGGCGGGGTCACCACGGCGGTGAGAGCGGCGAAAGGCGCGCGCATTACGCGGGCCCGCCCTTGTGCGCCCCGCCACCGTCCCACCGGGCGGAGCGCACCGGGCAGGCCCGCCTCTCTTCACCGACGGGCCACTCAACAGGGGTTTCCTGGCAATACACCCTGCGCAGCTTAGGAATCCGCTGTCTTACGGAAATCTGATCCCGGGCGTCACTTTCTCAGCCCTCACACATCCCTGACTCAGGGCCGCTCAAAGGTTTCTCCCTAGTTTGTGACCGCGCCCACAGCGGGCGCCAAGAACCTTTCGAGGAACGGGATGTTTGGCATCTATCTCAGGCGCGAGCTGGGCCGCCGCAAGAAGGCCGCTCTGGTCATCGCGATGGGTCTGGCGCTCGGTATCGCGCTGGTCATCACCGTCAACTCGGTGTCGGCCGGCATGCAGCAGGCGCAGGACAAGGTCCTGAAGTCGCTGTACGGGCTCGGCACCGACATGACGGTCACCAAGGCCCGGTCGGCGAGCTCCGCGAACAGTGGGCAGAAACCCAACTTCAATTTCGACGCCAAGTCGGACAGCAGCACCAAGCAGAGCTCGGACCGGGTGATGACGCAGGGCGGTCAGGCCCTGCAGTCCTCGCTCGTCGAGAAGGTCGCGTCCCAGAAGGGCGTGGCGAGCGCGGTCGGCGCGCTGAGCCTGAACGTCGTCAAGGTCGACGGCTCCTTCACCCAGGGCAGGGCGAAGACGTCGACGTCCGGCAACTCGCAGCAGCAGGGCGGCCCCGGCGGCAGCGGCGGCGGCCAGCCGCAGGTCCAGGGCGGCGGCGCCTCCTTCGACGTCAACAACTACTCCGTGGCCGGCGTCGACGTCACCAACCAGGACCTCGGCCCGCTCGCCGCGATGAAGATCACCTCGGGCAAGACGTTCACGGCGTCGCAGACCGACGCCAAGGTCGCCGTGGTCAGCAAGTCGTACGCCAAGGAGAAGAAGTACAAGGTCGGCTCGACCTTCAAGATCTCCGGCACCAAGTACACGGTGATCGGCATCGCGACGCCCGACAGCAGCGAGTCCACCACCGACGTCTACCTGCCGCTGAAGCAGGCCCAGACGCTCGCCGACTCGAAGAACAAGGTCACCACGATCTACGTCAAGGCGACCGACTCCAAGCAGATCGCGACCGTCAAGAAGACCATCCAGCAGAACATCTCCGGCACGACGGTCACCACCTCCTCCGACCTCGCCTCCACCGTCTCCGGCTCGCTGTCCACCGCCTCCAACCTGGCGACCAGCGTGGGCAAGTGGCTGTCGATCGCAGTGCTGGTCGCCGCGTTCCTGGTGGCCGCGCTGCTGACCTCCTCCGCCGTCTCCCGACGGGTGCGCGAGTTCGGCACCCTGAAGGCGCTCGGCTGGCCGAGCCGCAAGGTCACCCGTCAGGTCGTCGGCGAGTCCGTCGTGAACGGTCTGCTCGGCGGCGCTCTCGGTATCGCCCTGGGTCTCGCGGCCGCGTACACGGTGACGGCGATCAGCCCGAAGCTGACCGCCCAGCTCGGCTCCTCCGGCGGCGGCATGGGCGGCCCGGGCGGCGGCGGTCCGGGCGGCGGCCCCGGCCGGCAGACGACCCAGAACACCATGGAGATCGCGCTGTCCGCGCCGGTCTCGCTGACCACCATCACGCTCGCGGTGGTCCTTGCCGTCACCGGCGGTCTGATCGCCGGCGCCATGGGCGGTTGGCGCGCCTCCCGGATGCGCCCGGCGGACGCCCTGCGCAGCGTCCAGTAACCCTCCCCACACCGGGGCGCCGTGTCCGTTCCCCCCGGGTCACGGCGCCCCACCCCCATCTGTCACGGAGAACCCATGTACAAGCTCACCGGCGTCACCAAGCGCTACACGCGGGGCAAGGAGACGGTGGAGGCGCTGCGCGGCATCGACCTCACGATCGAGGACGGCGACCAGCTCGTCATCCAGGGCCCCACCGGCGGTGGCAAGTCGACCCTGCTGCAGATGATCGGCGGCCTGGACCGGCCCACGACGGGCGGCGTCGAACTGGACGGAGTGAACCTCGCCACGATCAGCGAGGCCAAGCTGACCCGGCTGCGTGCCGCGAAGATCGGCATCATCTTCCAGTCGTTCAACCTCATCCCGACGCTGACCGCTCAGGAGAACGTCGAGACCGCGCTCGTCCCGCTCGGTGTGAAGCCGGGGGACCGACGCGAGCGGGCGGCGGAGGCTCTGCGCTCGGTCGGTCTCGGCGAACGCCTCGGACACGCCCCCTCCGAGCTGTCCGGCGGCCAGCAGCAGCGCGTCGCCATCGCCCGCGCCCTGGTCAAGCGCCCGAAGGTGCTGCTCGCCGACGAACCGACCGGCAACCTCGACGAGGGAACCCGGGACGACATCATGGCCCTGCTCGAGGGCCTGTGGCACGAGTACGGGCTGACCTTCGTCATGGTCACCCACGACTCCTCGATCGCCCGCCGCGCCCCGCGCCTGGCCATCATCAAGGCCGGGCAGCTCACCCTGACCGAGCAGGGCGGGGCGCGCCGGACCCCGCAGTACGCGCAGCAGGGCGCCCCGCACGCCCAGCAGTACGGACAGCAGCAGTACGGCGGTCAGGCGTACGGCACGGGTCACTGACCCGCGCCTGCGGCCTCCCGGGGGCCGCTCACCTCCCGAGTATCCGGTCGACCTCGGCCAGTTGCCCGGGCGTGAGCGGCCCCTTCGCAATCGCGCCCGCGTTCTCCTATGCCTGGGCGACCGAACGGAAGCCCGGAATCGGGACGGTCCGCGGGCTGCGGGCCCAGATCCAGGCGAGGGCGCCCTGGGCGGGCGTACGGCCGTCGCTGGTGAGGACGTCCCTGAGGGCCTCGACCCGCCGCAGCCACTCGGTGTCGGCGCCTTCCCCCTCCTTGAAGCCCGGCAGCCACGCGGGCGGAGTGTTGCGGATGTCTCCGGGCTCGAGGGCGTGTCCGGGGGTGTGCTTGCCGGTCAGCAGACCCATGGCGAGGGGACTGCGGTTGATGCTCGCGAGGTTCGACTCCTCGCAGAGGGCGAGAAGTCCGGGCGCGTCCTGGAGGATGTTGAGGCGGTGCTGGACCGCCGTGCAGTGCGGGCCCTCGGCGAACACGGCGGCCCGCGCGGGATCGTCGGTGCTCCAGGCGTAGGCCCGGATGAGTCCCTCGCCGACGAACTCCTCGCAGGCGTCGCGGAGTTCGGCGGCCCGCTCGGGACCGGCGTCGGACAGGTGCAGCTGGTACAGGTCGATGTGATCGGTGTCGAGCCGGCGCAGGGACGCGGTCAGTGCGCGGCGGGCGTACGCCGGGGAGTCGTCGCTGCCGACGAGCAGCCTGCGTTCCTCGTCGATGACGTTGCCCCACTTGGTGGCGAGGACCACGTCGGCCCGCCGTTTGCCGAGGGCACGCGCGAGGACGCGCTCGCTGTGACCGGTGCCGTAGGCGTCGGCCGTGTCGAAGAAGGTGACGCCGAGGTCGAGGGCGCGCCGGACGGCCCGTACGGACTCCTCGTCGTCGACCTTGCCCCAGCCGAGGGCCTGTCCGTCGGGAGTGCTCCACTCGCCGCCGATGGCCCAGCAGCCGAAGCCGAGGGCGCTGACCTCGATCCCGCTGCGGCCCAGTGTCCTGGTGTGCTCCTTGGTCTCCATACCCGGCGACGTTAGAAGGTGGAGCGCACTTCAGGGCAAGAGCCGTGCGACGGTGGTCAGGCCTGCCCGGTCTCGAAGCGGGAGATCCTGCCGGCGTCGTCCACGGTGAAGGTCCACCGGGTGCGCATCTCGCCCCAGGTGTCGTTGCGGTAGCGGGCGAGCAGGGAGCGGCCGCCGCCCGACTCGTTGTCGACGTCCATGTGGCCATGGCAGGAGAAGATCTCCCGGTCGATCCAGTCGGCGAGGTCCCGGTCGGAGCCGTCGTCGGACATGGTGGCCCCCGGTGCGAGAAGTGCCAGGAAGCCCTCGCGGTCATGGGAGTTCACGGCGGTGACGAAGGCCCGGACGACCGGGTCGCTGAGCTTTGCTGTCTGAATCGTCATGGCTGACAGCGTCACACCGGTCCCGGCCGCCCGCCACCCGAATCCCGGGTCCCGCCTTCCGCGCCCGGGCATGCGCCACCCGAACGGCGCCGAGGACAGGCCGGGCGGGTGTGAGGGGTGGGACGGTGGGAACGCGGTGGGAATCGTTCCTGTTGCCTGCCCCGGGAGTGATCGTGACCTGTATCGACCGACGTGACGTGGGCCTCCTGCTGCTCAGGCTGGGCACCGGCGGGGTACTGGCGGCGCACGGCGCACAGAAGCTGTTCGGCTGGTTCGGCGGAGGCGGGGTCGAGGGGACCGGGCAGTTCATGGAGTCCGTGGGCTACCGGCCGGGGAAGGCGAGCGCGGTGGCCTCCGGGCTCGCGGAGACCGGCGGCGGCACCCTGCTGGCGCTGGGCCTGGCCACACCGGCGGCGGCTGCCGCGGCGGCCGGCGGAATGGCTGGGGCGATGGCCGTGCACGTACCGAACGGCTTCTTCGCCCAGAACGGCGGCTACGAGCACCCGCTGTCCCTCGGCCTCACGGCGGCGGGCCTGGCGGTCGCGGGTCCTGGTCGGCTCTCCCTGGACGAGCTGTTCGGCGACGCCGTGAACCGCGACTGGATGGTCCCGGTGGCGCTCGCGGTGACGGCGGCGGCCGCGGCGGCGGTGGTGGGGGCCCGGAACAGGCGGCTGCTGAAGGAGGCGGACGGGGAGGGGAACCAGGAGGCGTTGTTCGAGCAGTAGCCGCCGCATGGCAGGCTGCGGGTATGAGTGAGCGCGACGCCTCCGCGGACCTGTGGGAGTCGATCGACCGGCTGCACGCCTGGCTGGACGCGAACCGGACGCACGACGGTGCGGACGGTCTGCTGCTGCGCGTGCTGAAGCTGTCGGAGGAGGTCGGCGAGGTCGCCCAGGCGGTGATCGGCGCGACGGGCCAGAACCCGCGCAAGGGCACGACCCACAGCTGGGACGACGTGGAGGCCGAACTCTGCGACGTGGTGATCACGGCTCTGGTGGCCCTGCGCACCCTGACTCCCGACGCCCGTGAGGTGTTCACGTCCCACCTGGAGCGAGTCACGCGACGCTCGCTGGCCGACGGGCAGGATGACCTGCCGGGGAGAGTGGATCTCGGGCAGTAGTCGCGGACGGGGGAGGGCGTGGCCGGCAACGCCTTCTGATCGCCTCGCTGACCGCGGGCACGGCCGTCCGTACTGGCGAGCCGGGTGACCGGCCACGGGACGGTACGGGCGGCGCGCATCCAGGCCGCCACCACGACCACAGGCACAGCGGACGGAACGACTGCGATCTCCCGCCGGCCTCCTGGCCTGCCTGAACAACGTGCAGGCGCCCAGGAGTTCGAGATCCGGGAGTCGCAAAGCCCTCAGGTGGTCCTCAAGCCGGACTGCATAGACTGGTCGAACCCTGTCATTCGAACAGTCGGACCGCTGGAGGCTCAGTGATACGCGTGCTCCTCGCCGATGACGAGCATCTCATCCGGGGCGCGCTCATCGAACTCCTCGGAACCGAAAGGGATCTGAGCGTCGTCGCGGACACCGGCGCGGGCTGCCAGGTGCTGTCCCTCGCCCTTGCCCACCAACCGGATGTGGCGGTGGTGGACGTCAACCTCGGCGACACGAGTGGCCTCCAGGTCGTCGGCCAGCTGCACGAGCACTTACCGTCGTGCGGGACGCTGCTCCTGACCAGCCTCGGCACCGCCGCCACCATACGACAGGCCGTGGAACTGGGCGTCAGCGGCTATCTGTTGAAGGACGCCGCTCCGCACGCGCTCGCCGAGGCGATCAGGAAGGTGGCCGCGGGACAGCGGGTGATCGCCCCTGAACTGATGCTGGCGGCCTGGGAAAGCCGGGTCAACCCCCTCACCCCGCGGGAGACGGAGGTGCTGCGCCTGGCCGCGGACGGGCAGACGGCCGCCGACATAGCCGAGGCCGTCCGGCTGTCGGTCGGCACGGTCCGCAACTACCTCGGCAACTGCATCACAAAACTGGGTGCACGTAGTCGTCTTGACGCAGTGCGCATTGCTCGGGAAGCGGGATGGCTGCCCCCAGCGGATCAACCGACGCCTTCGCCGGGCATGTCACCGTGAGCAGGAAGCGCCCGGCAGCGGGAGACCATGCCTTGCACCGACCGCCGAGTTCGGCGGCGCGCAGGGTCAGGTTGGCGATGCCGTGCCCGGCACCCGCGGCGGGGTCCCGTGTGCCCCGGGCTCCGTCGTTGAGCACGGACAGCTCGACCACATGGCCCCTGCGTCGCAGGGAGATGCTGCACATGGTCGCCTCGCTGTGCCGCAGAACATTGGTCACCGATTCGCGTATCGCGGTGGCGAACAGATTCTGAACCTCTCCCGGTGGAATACGCGTCTCCTCCTGAACGGTGACGGCCACGCCCACGCCCTCAAGCAATGAGCGGGTATTGTCCAATTCGCAACCAAGCGAGAGATCGCCGAAATTGTGCGCCATCGAGCGCATGTCGGTGAGGACGTCCCGGGTCAGCCCCAGCACGTTGCGCAGCTCGGAGCGCGCCCGTTCGTTCTGCCTCCCCAGATAACGATTGGCCAGTTCCCCGCGGATGGCCGCGAACGCCAGTCGGCTCGCGAGTAGATCGTGCATGTCGCGTCCTATCCGGACGCGTTCGTCCTGCAGTGCACTGCGTATGGCCTGGGCCTCCGCGTGGCGCATCCAGGTGAGCCGGCAGGCGATTCTGAGCAGCGTGGTGACGGCCAGGCCGATCGCCAGGGTCACGCTCGCGGCCACCGTCGTCTCCGCATACGACAGGCCGTTGTGCCTGCTCACCGACACGTCCAGGACCAGGACCGCGACGAACGCGCCGGACGCGCCTGCTCCCTTACGGCCCCGCAGGCCGGCTGTCGCCGCGCCCGCCGCGAAGCCCCCCATGCCGGGCCACATGACGTGGAAGACCAGGGGCGGCAGATAGGTCAGAAGTGTTTGGAGGACCAGCACCCAGACGGAGAACCGCCGGAATTTCCTGGCTGCCGGCGGGCTGTGCAGCGCCTGCAGGGCGACCAGCACGGGCAGGAAGAGAGCCCATGCGATGACGGCCGTGCGAGACGCCTCGACCGACAGCATTTCGATCAGCCCGTTGAGCGCCACTCCGATTTGGAGTGCGGAGACGACGCACACGGCTATCCATGCCGTCGGGACCCACTTGTTCAACCTACCCACAGTTCCCCCCGCCGTAGGTGCGCCAGCACGCAATCAGTCGCAATAACCGATCATACGCAACCTCGTGTCCTGTCTGTTGCCGAAAAGTGAAGAGTCGCCATGGTCACGGCCGCAACCGAGCCACGATCCGCTCCCGAGCCAGGCTCAAGCGGCCGCTCGGAGGGTGGCCCCGTCGAATACCTCCGGGCCCACACCGAAAGGGGCGATCGGACCATGCCGAGCAGTACAGGAGCCGGGCGGTGACCCGGCGGGTGGTGATCACCGGAATCGGTGTGCGCACGCCCGGCGGCACCGGAACGAAGGAGTTCTGGGATCTGCTGACCGCGGGGCGCACCGCCACCAGGCCGATCACCTTCTTCGACGCCTCGCCGTTCCGCTCACGGATCGCCGGTGAGGCCGACTTCGACGCCGAGGCGGAGGGGTTCAGCCGGCGCGAGATCCGCCGGATGGACCGGGCGACGCAGTTCGCCGTTGCGTGCACCAGGGACGCCGTCGCCGACAGCGGTCTGGAATTCACGTCGCTCGACCCGCGCCGGGTGGGCGTGTCGCTGGGCAGCGCCGTCGCGTCGGCGACCAGCCTGGAGAACGAGTACCTGGTCATGTCGGACGCCGGGCGCGAGTGGCTGGTCGACCCGGCGCACCTGTCGCCGTACATGTTCGACTACCTCAGTCCCGGGGTGATGCCCGCGGAAATCGCGTGGGAGGTGGGCGCCGAAGGCCCGGTCACCATGGTCTCCGACGGCTGCACGTCGGGCCTGGACGCCGTCGGTTACGGCGTCCAACTGATCCGCGAGGGCAGTGCCGACACCGTGCTCGCGGGAGCGGCCGACACGCCCGTGTCACCGATCGTCGTCGCCTGCTTCGACGCCATCAAGGCGACGACACCGCGCAACGACGAGCCGGCGACGGCCTCCCGTCCCTTCGACGGCACCCGCAACGGCTTCGTGCTCGCGGAGGGCGCGGCGATGTTCGTGCTCGAGGGGTACGAGGCGGCTCGGGCCCGCGGTGCCCACATCTACGCCGAGGTCGGCGGCTACGCGACGCGCAGCAACGCCTACCACATGACCGGGCTCAAGAAGGACGGCCGTGAGATGGCCGAGGCGATCCGGGCGGCCCTCGACGAGGCACGGCTCGACCGCACCGCCGTGGACTACGTCAACGCCCACGGCTCCGGCACCAAGCAGAACGACCGGCACGAGACCGCCGCCTTCAAGCGGAGCCTGGGCGAGCACGCGTACGCGGTGCCCGTGAGCTCGATCAAGTCGATGGTGGGCCACTCGCTGGGCGCGATCGGGTCCATCGAGATCGCCGCGTCCGCCCTGGCGATCCGCCACAACGTCGTCCCGCCGACGGCGAACCTGCACACCCCCGACCCGGAGTGCGACCTGGACTACGTCCCGCGGACCGCGCGGGAGCAGCGGGTGGACACAGTGCTGACCGTCGGCAGTGGCTTCGGCGGTTTCCAGAGCGCCATGGTGCTGCACGCGCCGGAGGTGAGTGCCGTATGAGCGCCGTCCGTTCGGTCGTCACCGGGATCGGCGTCGTCGCCCCCAACGGGCTGGGCACCGAGGCGTACTGGAAGGCCCTGCTCGCGGGAGAGAGCGGCATCGCCGAGCTGAGCCGTTTCGACACCTCCGGCTATCCGGCGAAACTCGCCGGGGAGGTACGCGACTTCGACGCCGCCGAGCACCTGCCGAGCCGGCTGCTGCCGCAGACCGACGTGTCCACCCGCTACGCCATCGCCGCTGCCGACTGGGCGCTGGCGGACGCGGGTATCGACCCCGGGTCGGGTATCGCCGACTACGACATGGGGGTGGTCACCTCCACCGCGCAGGGCGGGTTCGACTTCACCCACCGGGAGTTCCGCAAACTGTGGCACCAGGGGCCGGAGTACGTCAGCGTCTACGAGTCCTTCGCCTGGTTCTACGCCGTCAACACCGGCCAGATCTCGATCCGCAACGGCATGCGCGGGCCGAGCGCGGCGCTCGTCGGCGAGCAGGCCGGCGGCCTGGATGCCATCGGGCACGCCCGCCGCACGGTGCGGCGCGGCACCCGGCTGGTGGTGAGTGGCGGGGTCGACTCGGCCTTCGACCCCTGGGGCTGGTCCGCCCAGCTGGCCGGCGGGCGGGTCAGCACGGCGGACGACCCCGAGCGGGCGTACCTGCCGTTCGACGCCGCGGCCCGCGGCCACGTTCCGGGCGAGGGCGGCGCCATCCTGATCGTGGAGGACGCGGTGTCGGCCCGGGAGCGGGGTGCGGCCCGTACCTACGGCGAGATCGCCGGCTACGCGGCCACCTTCGACCCGGCTCCGGGTTCCGGCCGGCCGCCCGGTCTGCGCCGTGCCGCGGAACTCGCCATCGCCGACGCGGGTCTCGAGCCGTCCGACATCGGTGCTGTGTTCGCGGACGCGGCCGGTGTCCCCTCGCTGGACGAGGCCGAGGCACGGGCGCTGCGCGAGATCTTCGGGCCGCACGGAGTGCCGGTGACCGCGCCCAAGGCGCTGACCGGCCGGATGTACGCGGGCGGCGGCCCGGCGGACGTCGCCGCGGCGCTGCTCGCCCTGCGCGACCAGGTCGTCCCGGCCACCGCCCACGCGACGTCCGTCCCGGAGGCATACGGCCTGGACCTGGTCGTCGGCGAACCCCGGTCCATCCGGGCGCGTGCCGTGCTGGTCCTCGCCCGGGGACGCCACGGCTTCAACGCGGCCGTCGTCCTCACCACCGCCTGACCGACCGCAACACGAGGGAGATCCCACGCAATGACCCACATGACCCTGGACGACCTGCGCAGCACGCTCATCGCCTGCGCCGGCGAAGAGGACTCCATCGATCTGAGCGGAGACATCCTCGACGTGACGTTCGAGGACCTCGGCTACGACTCGCTGGCCCTCATGGAGAGCGCGGCGAAGATCGAGCGCGACTACGGCATCGCGTTGCCGGAGGAGGCCGTCGCGGACGCCCGGACGCCGCGCGCCCTGCTGGAACTGGTGAACAGCCTCACCGCGGCCGCCGCCTGACCGCGTCCGCCCCACCCAGGACGGGGCCGTACCGACAGACCGGGGTGCGGTCCCGTCCCCTTGCTCCCGCCCGCCGGAGACGACCAGGAGAGCCCATGTCCCCTGCCACCGTGCATCGCACTGACCACACGTTGACGGTCGCCGCGCCCGCCGACGCCCTCTACGCCCTCGTCGCGGACGTCGGCCGCTGGCCGGCCGTCTTCGAACCGACCGTGCACGTACGTCATCTGGAGCGTACGGCCAGGTCGGAGCGGTTCGAGATCTGGGCCGAGGTGAACGGCGACGTCGTGCACTGGACGTCGCGCCGCGTCCTCGACCCCGGGCGCCGCTACATCTCCTTCCGGCAGGACCACAGCAACCCGCCGGTCACCGCGATGTCGGGCGGCTGGTTCTTCCGTGAACTGCCTTCCGGCGGCACGGAGATCGTGCTGCGGCACCGGTTCACGGTGGCCGACGACGACCCCGCGGCCGTGGTCGCCGTGTCGGCGGCGCTCGACCGCAACAGCGGGCGGGAGTTGGCCGCCCTGGGGCGACTGGCCTGCACCGGGCACCCGGTGGACGAGGTGGTCTTCACCTTCTCCGACACGATCGAGCTGTCCGTCCCCTCAGCCGAGGCCTACGACTTCGTCGCCCGCGCCGAGCGCTGGCCGGACCTGCTGCCGCACGTGTCCCGGGTGGTGCTGGCCGAGCCGCGCCCGGACGTCCAGCAGATGGAGATGGACACCGTCACCTCGGACGGCTCCCGGCACACGACCCGGTCGGTGCGCGTGTGCCGCAGCGGGGAGTGGATCGCCTACAAGCAGCAGGTGACCCCGCGTCTGCTGGCCGGGCACAGCGGTGACTGGTCGTTCGCCGAAGGGCTCTCGGGCGCCGTGGCCACCGCCCGGCACACCGTCGTGATCGCCACGGACGCCGTGGCCGAGGTGCTGGGCCCGGAAGCGACGCTGGCCGATGCCCGTGCCTATCTGCGCGACGCGCTCGGCCGCAACAGCCGGGCGACGCTGGAGGGCGCTGCCGCGGCACGCCTGTGAGAGCACCGCCGGGGCACCACGCGGCGTACGCAGGCTGAACGCGCGACGGGCCGGGGGGGGGCCGCCCCCCCCCCCGCCCCCCCCCCCCGGGGGGGGGGGCCCCCCCCGGGGGGGGGGGGGCGCCCCCGCGGGGGGGGGGGGGGGGGGGGCGGCGGCCCCCCGGGCGGGCGGCCCGGCGGCCCGGGGCG
>NZ_JBVHHL010000002.1:0-38253 GCF_055561075.1 Streptomyces sp. NPDC022910 | reverse complement strand
GCCGGCGCCGCCCCGCCGGGGCCGCCCCCCCCGGGGCCCCCCCGCGGGCCCGGGCGCGTCACGGGCCCCCGGGGGGTCGCCCCCCCCCCCCCGGGGCCCCCCCCGGCCGTCGCGCGTTCAGCCCGCCAGCTGGTGCGCGTACTCGACCGCGGCGGGCTGGAACTGGAGCACCACGTGGCTGCCGGCGCTGTGTGCGTCGCGCCAGACCCGCTGCAGCGCGGAGTCCTGCTGCTGGCCACGCGTCCCGGCGCTGCGGAACAGCCGTTCCACGGCCGTGACCGCCAGGTCGGCGGCCAGCGCGCAGTCCCGGGACGCCCTGGTGACCTCCAGCGCGCCGACCGCTCCCCCGTCGGCGGCCCCGGCGACCCGGTGCAGCAGCAGTTCCGCGGCGTCCGTCTCCCCCGTCGCGCGCGCCAGATCGGCGGCGGCGGTGTCGGAAACGGAGCCGCGCCGGGAGGCCAGGGCCAGCCAGGCGTCGGCGGCGCCGCGCGCCGCGCCCAGGACGGGCGCCGCGAAGCACAGGCCGTTGACGGCCTTGAGCGGGACCCGGTGGCAGGGGTCCGCCGCGTCCTGAGCCGTCCCCGCAATCAGGTCGTCGCGCAGGAACGACCGGTGGGCAGGGACCGTGACGTCGTCGAGTACCAGGGTGTTGCTGCCCGTGCCGCGCATGCCCACGCTGTCCCAGGTGTCCTCCACGGTGTAGGCGCCCCTGTCGACCGCGAAGAAGCGGGTCTCGGCCGAGGTGCCGTCGACCGGTGCGACCGCGCACACCAGCGCCCACTCCGAGAACTCGATCAGGCTCACGTAGGGCCACCGCCCGTCGAGCCGCCACCCGCCGGGCACCGGCTTGGCCCGGCCCAGGGGCATCAGCGCGCCGACGATCAGGGTGTCGGGGCCGTGCTGCCAGATCTCGGCCCGCCCCTCCTCGGGCAGGTACGCCGCCATGCGGGGGAGGTGAGCGGTGAGCGAGGCGCCCCATGCGGCGGAGGTGCAGCCGGCGCCCACCGTGGCGACCGCGTCGACGACCTCGGTGAACCGGCCGGAGCGGCCCCCGTGCGCGGCGGGCGCGAAGTGGCGGGCGAATCCCGCGGAGATCAGCGACTCCACCACCTCGGCGGGGAGCCTGCGGTGGCGTTCGGATTCGTTCGCGCACTCCGCGGCGATCTTGGCGACGTCCACCGCCGCGTTGGTCAGCCCGGGGGATTCGATGGGACGGTCCGGCATGGCGGCCAACTCCTTCTGCTGTCACTGTCGTTGCCCCGCCCAGGCTCGCTGCCGGGGCTCGAGTGAGACTGGAGACCGCGTGACCAAGCTGACCTCGTCGGTCGAGCCAAGCGAGCAGAGGAATCAGCTATGTCGGCACGGTGGATACTCGTGTTCGGAGCCACGGGAAACCAGGGCGGCTCCACGGCCCGCGAGCTGCTGGCCAGGGGATGGGAGGTGCACGCCTTCGTCCGTGACCCGGCGTCCGAGGCGGCGCGGAAGCTGGCCGCGAGCGGTGCGGTGCCCGTCCGGGGAGATCTGGAGGACGCCGAGTCGGTACGGGCCGCGATGCGCGGTGCCCATGGTGTGTTCAGCGTGCAGACCCCGCTGGGACCCGGCGGGGTGCCGGCCGAGGAGCGGCACGGCAAGCTGATCGCGGACGTCGCCGCCGAGACCGGCGTGGAGCACATCGTGCACAGCTCGGTCGGCGGTGCCGACAACCCGGCCGGGGTGTTCTGGCGCGAGGCCAAGCTGCGGATCGAGGAGCGGATACGGGAGTGCGGGCTGCCTGCCACGTTCATCCGGCCCACCTACTTCATGGACAACTTCGGGCAGTACCCGCCGCTGCTGCGGGACGGGGAGCTCGTGTACCGGCGCGGGCTCGCCCCCGGCACACCGCTGCAGATGATCGCGTCCCAGGACATCGGGTTCTTCGCGGCGGAGGCGTTCGACGCCCCGGCGGAGTTCATCGGCCGGGCGTGGGAGATCGCCGGTGACGAGCTGACCGGCGAGACGATCGCGGAGGCCTTCCAGCGGCACACCGGGATCCCCACTCGCTACGAGGCCGTGCCGATGGACGAACTGCGGCAGGAGAGCGAGTGGCAGGCCACGGCCTACGACTGGCTCAACCGCATCGGGTACTCCGCGGACCTGCCCGCCCTGCGACGGCGCAAGCCCGGCCTGCTCACCCTGGAGGCATGGCTCGCCCGGACGAACTGGGCCCCGGCGGAGCACCACCGGGCGCCGAGCGCGGCGGGCGTGGAACGGTCGCGCTGAACACCGTGCGGGGACCCTCAGGACGGAGGGACCCCGCACGGCACGCTCCCGGTCAGCCGGCCGACACCGCTGCGGCCACCTCGTCCAGCGCCCGGGCGATGTCCTCGGGGGCGGCGGTGCCCGGGACGAGGTACCGCCCGGCGATCACGATCGAGGGAACGCCGGTGATCCCCAGGGCCAGCCCGGCCTCCCGGTCCGTGTGCACGTCCGCCTCGAAGCGGTTCCCGGCCAGTACCTCCTGAGCCTCCGCGCGCGGCACGCCGGTCTCGGCGACGAGGCCCGCCAGGGTGTCGTGGTGCGCGAGGTCGCGGCCTTCTGCCCAGTACGCCCGGGACAGCCTGGCCACCCCCTGGTCGGCGAGATCGTGCCGTGCGGCCAGGTGCACCATGCGGTGGGCGTTCATGGTGCGGCAGGGGCGCACGAGGTCGGGCCGGAAGTCCAGGCCCGCCGCCGCGGCCCTGGGCGCGATGCGGTCCATGGCTGCCTTGCCCGCCTCCCGGCTGCCGTTGAACCGGGCCAGCGCGTCGTAGAGGCTCGGCACCGGCTCCGACGGGTCCCGGTCCGGGGCGGGAGGACCGGGCATCAACTGGAAGCTTCGCCAGGCGATGTGGACCTCGGTCGGGTCACGGCGCAGCTCCAGTGCGGAGACCAGGTTGCGGGAGCCGTAGTAGCAGTGCGGACAGGCGAGGTCGGTCCAGATGTCGACGCGCATCAGCGCTCCTCGGGTGAGGGGGTTCAGTATCGGGCGAGCCGCTCCAGCAGCGGCCCGGCCTGGAGCAGCACCGCTCGTTCGGCCGCGGTGAGGCCCAGTGCCTCGACTGCCTTCATCAGGAAGTCGGTGCGCACCTCGCGGCCGGCGTCCAGGGCCGCCTTGCCGCTCGGCGTGATCACGTAGCTGCGGCCGTCCGGCCGCGCCTCCACCAGACCGCGCGACGCGAGCCCGTCGAGGGTCTCGACCATGGTGTCGAGGGCCACCTCGTCGTACGCCGCCAGGTCCTCGGCCGTCTTGGGCGCGCGGTTGTTCATGAGCTGCACGAGAACGGTGAGTTCGTGCAGCGCGGGCGGGTTCTCGGGGTTTTCCTTGCGCAGCCTGCTGCCGAGCTGCATGGCACCGCGGCGGACCCAGTCCGCGGTCGTCCGCAGGTCCTCGGACGGCTCCGGAGGCTGGGGGGCGGCGATGCTGCGCTCGAGCCGGTAGCCGGTCATGGAGGGACCGTCGAGGACCCCGGGCAGGTCGCGGATGGACTGGCGCAGGGCCTCCTTGTCGGGGTTGCGCTCGAAGGACTTCCGGTAGGCGCCCTCGCTGGTCCACTGCGCGTAGTTGACCAGCGAGGTGCCGTCCGTGCTGAGGTGGTAGTTGGCCGAGATGAAGCCGGGGCAGTGCCGCACCCACGCCTCCACGTCACGGGAGAGCATGTTCACGAGTGCGTGCTGGGTGGCGGTGTCCTTGGTCCTGATGGTGACGAGCGAGATGAAGCCCGCGTGGGGGCCGGGTGCCATGGTCATGGTTCCTCCCAGTGATCGGCCGGTACGGGGCCAGGCTGATCAGGGCTGCTCGACCGGGGCTCGACGACCGGTGGAGCCCTCGTCGTGGGGCTCTTCGTCCGGCAGTGGGAGTGCCAGCCGACGGATCATGCGGCGCAGCTGGTCCGCGTACTGCTCCTCGAAGGCCGGGTCCGAGGCATCCATGCCGAAGACCCGGCGGACCAGCTGGGGCATGGTGACCGGCGCGGCCACCGCGCCGATCAGCAGCAGCACCGCGGAGGCGGGGTCGATGTCCTGGGCGAGCTCCCCGCGGTCGCGCCGGGCGTGGGTGTGCGAGAGGTCCTCGCGCTCCTCCGGCTCGTCCGTCGCCAGCTCCGAAGGATTGGTCAGGCCGCGCCACAGGCCGAGCCGCATCGGACGCGGGTCGCGCAGCGCGTCGCGCAGATGCCGCACGACGGCCTCCTCCAGCGGGAGGTCGGCGCCGCCCAGACCGGTCTCGCGCTCCTGCCAGGCCTTCTGCAGCTCGCGGTACAGGCCGAGCTTTCCGCCGAAGTAGTAGCTGATCAGCTGCTTGTTGACACCGGCCCGGTCGGCGATCTCCTGAACCCGGGCACCGTCGAAGCCCTTGGCGGAGAACACGTCGAGCGCCGCGTCCAGCAGCAACCGGCGGCTGCGCTCGGCGTCGAGGACGCGATCCTCGGGCCGTGGTGCGCGGCGCGGCTGCCGTGTCGCCTTCTCGTCCTTCTCGTCCTTCTCTTCCGGCTCTTCCGGCTCTTCCGGTTTCCTCTGTGCCATTTCGCTGCTTTCCACGAGGGTCATGCTAGCGCTTGTCACCCGTCTGTACAGCGTCATCAGCCATTTGGTTGACAGGGTTACCCAGCCGGGCAATCATGCATCCATGTCCACAGAAAGTGCCCGCACGAGTACCGCCGCGGCCCAGGCCGCCTTACCGCCCGGCAAGTTGAGCCCCGAGGTCCGCCGCATCACCGTGGTGGTCGTGGCCGGCGCCATCGCCTCACTGCTCGACTCGACGATCGTCAACATCGCCCTGCAGGACCTCACACGCGAGCTGCACACCGGCCTCGACACGGTCCAGTGGGTCGTCACCGCCTACCTGCTGGCCCTCGCGTCCGTCATCCCGGTGACCGGGTGGGCGGCCCGGCGCGTTGGCGCACGCCGGCTGTATCTCGCCTCGATCGTGCTGTTCACGCTCGCCTCCGTGCTGTGCGGCCTGGCCCAGAACAGCGGCCAGCTCATCGCCCTGCGCGCGCTGCAGGGCATCGGGGGCGGCCTGACCCTGCCGGTCGGTCAGATGATCCTGGCGAGGAAGGCGGGACCGCAGAACATGGCACGGGTCATGAGCATCATCGGCATCCCGATGGTGCTGACGCCCGTGATCGGCCCCACCATCGGCGGCCTGCTGCTGGACGGACCCGGCTGGCGGTGGATCTTCTTCGTCAACCTGCCGATCGGGCTGATCGCCGTCCTGCTCGGACTGCGGCTGCTGCCCCGCGAGCCGGCCGAGAACGCCGGGCCGCTGGACGTGACCGGGCTCGTGGCGATCTCGCTCGGCATGATCGGTCTCACCTACGGACTGGCCGAGTTGGGCAACACGGGAAAGGCGTCCACGGCCGTGGTGGTCTCGCTCGCCGCCGGTCTTGTCCTGACGGCCGCGTTCGTCGTGCACGCCCTGCGCACCGAACAGCCCCGGCGGCCACTACTGGACATGCGCCTGTACCGCGACCGGGCGTTCAGCGCGGCCTGCGTCGCCACGTTCTGCCTGGGCGGGGCGATGTACGGCGGAATGATCCTGATGCCGCTCTACTACCAGGCCGTCCGCCATGAGGACGCCGTGACGACCGGTCTGCTGCTGGGCCCCTCCGGCTTCGGCGCCGCGGCGGCCATGTGGCTGTCGGGCCGGACCACCGAACGCATCGGCGGCGGGCTCACCGCCATCATCGGCGGGAGTGTCAACATCGTCTCCACGCTGCCGTTCGTCCTCATCGACAAGCACACCTCGTACGTGGCGCTCTGCCTGGCGCTGGTCGTCCGCGGGTTCGGCATCGGCATGTCGATGATGCCGGCGATGACCGCCGCCTACCGGGTCCTCGGCCGCAACAAGGTCAACGACGCGACCCCGCAGCTGAGCATCCTGCAGCGGGTGGGTGGCTCCATGGGCACCGCGATCATCGTGGTCGTCCTGCAGAACCGCCTGGCCGACTCGGGCGACACCCCGGCCGGCATGGCGGACGCCTTCGGCACCGCCTTCTGGTGGGTGCTGGTCGTCACTCTGGTGGCCCTGCTCGCCACCGCCGTGCTGGCGGCGATCGAACGCCCCGTGTTCGCCGCCCAGCGGGCCCAGAAGCGACAAGCCGTACAGCAGGCGGCGGAAGGAGCCTGAGCCGTGGCGTTCACCGAAGCCGAACTGGCCTACCTCAGCACCCAGAGGCTGGGAAGACTCGCCACCGTCGCCCCCGACGGCGTGCCGCAGAACAACCCGGTGGCCTTCCGCTACAACCCGGCCACCGGAACGATCGACATCCAGGGACGCGCGCTGGGCGACAGCCGCAAGTTCCGCAACGTGCAGACCAACGAGAACGTCTCCCTCGTGGTCGACGACATCGCCTCGTTCAGCCCGTGGCGGGTGCGCGCCGTGGAGATCCGGGGCCGCGCCCAGGCGCTGACCGGTGCGGAGAAGCACATGGATCACTTCAGCGGGGAGATGATCCGCATCCGGCCGACCCGGATCCTGTCCTGGGGCCTGGATCCGGAACGCCCCGGCATCCACGCCCGGAGCGTGTGACTCAGGGCCGTGGAACGGCGTCGGGGGGACGGCCGTCGGGCCGTCCCCCCATCACGGTGTCTTCCGTGCCGCCGGACCGCGGCAGGTCACCCGGACGTCGTCACCACCGCGCGGCGGGCCACCAGCCGCGCCCCCTGGCCCCACACCGGATCGGCGAACAGCCCCAGCCCCAGGGAGAGCCGGCGCACCGTCACCTTCTCTTCGGGACCGGGCTCCTCACGCGCCAGATACTCGTCCGACGCCGGCCGCAGGCCGATGCCGGACACCGCGAAGACCTGCTCGCCGTCCAGCAGCCACCTCGCGCGCCCGGCCGCCGCGTCGACCGCGATGGCGAGATCGTGGCCGGCCTCGGCGGTGCGCTCGGCGACCGGAACGGCGTAGGAGAACGTGCCATGCTGGGCGCCGGGGCGCGGCAGCCGCTCGTACAGCGCCCACACCCGGCGGTTCGTCAGGGCGAAGTCGAAGACCATGCCGGACGCCATGTCCACACAGATCATCGCCGCCATGCCGCAGGTGAGGGCGGCGTCCGGGTCCTGAAGAGCATCGCCGTACGGATGCTGCGCCGTGTTGTAGAGCTCGGCCGTCAAGGCGGTGCCCGCGCGGAACTCGCCCTCGTCCGGCAGCGCGAAGCCCTGGCGGCTGTCCCCCGCCTGCGGCACGGCGAACGCGGCCCATCGCAGATGCCCCGCCCCGTCGTGTCCTTCGGGGGCCTGGGCGAAGGCGGGCAGCCCGGTGTCCGGATTCCGCCCGGTGGACACGACGGACAGCCCCTCGGACGACGCCGTCACACGGCCGTCCCCTTCCGGCAGCCAGGACAGCGGCCGCAGTTCCCAGCGCGCGTCGGGGCCGGACGCACGCCAGCCCGTGGTGAAGTCGTCCTCGAACAGGACGGTCTGAACCGATCTCATGATCACTCCTTGGAAAACGCCCTCAGTCGGCCGTGCCCGACAGCTGCCACGCCTCCGCGCAGCCGCGCAGGATCGCAAGCCGCTCCTCCGACGAGGCGGCCGCAGCCGAGACCATGACGCCGAGCGTCGTCACGCCGGCTTCGGCGTACTCGGCCATCCGCTCGGCGATGCGCGGTACCGGCCCGATCAGGGCGGTGCGGTCGATGAAGTCGAGGGGCAGCGTCGCGGCGGCCCCGGCCCGGTCGCCGGCGTCCAGCCGCTCCCGCAACTGCCCGGCCGCGTGGCCGTAGCCGAGACGGCGGGCGAGCGCGCAGTAGACGTTGCGCTCGGCGTCGCCGATGCCCATGAGGTACACGTACTGGTTGCGCAACAGGTCCGCCGCAGTGGCCGGATCGGGGCCGACGGCCGTGGGCAGGCTCGGCAGCACCTCGAATCCGGCCATGTCCAGGCCCGCCTGCTTGCGCCCGTCGGCGATCCGGGCGACCGCCTCGGTGACCGCCTCGGGGGCGGTGAACACGCCGATCCACCCGTCGGCGATCTCGCCGGCGAGCCGCAGGTTCGCGGGGCCGACCGCCGCGAGGTAGACCGGCAGGTCCGCCCGCACCGGCTCGGTGAGCAGGTGGAGCGGGGCGGGGCCGCCGACCGAGTAGTGGCGGCCCTCGTGATGGACCGGGCCGCCGCCCAGGGCCCGGCGTACCAGCTCCACGTACTCCCGGGTGCGGGCGAGTGGCCGGTCGGCCTCGGCGCCGTACCAGCCCCGCGCCACATCGGGGTTGGAGACGCCGAGGCCGAGCCGGAACCGGCCGCCGCTCAGCGCGTCGAGTGTCGCCGCGGTGAGCGCGGTGAGCCCCGGCGGCCGGGCCGGGATCTGCATCACGCCGGAGATCAGCGCCACGCGCTCGGTCCGGCCGGCGACGAGCCCCAGCAGGCTCGCCGCGTCCGATCGGTATCCCTCGGGGGCGAGTACCGCCGCGTAGCCGAACCGCTCGGCAACGCGGGCGAGTTCGGCCCCGCCCTGGTAGGTGAGATTCACAGCGAGGCGCATGACGCCGGGCTCCTGACATCGGTCGGGTGACGGGTCACAGCAGGTGGCAGCCGCCGTCGACGTACACGATCTGTCCGGTCGTGTACGTCGCCTCGACCAGGTGCTGCACGGCCGCTGCCACGTCGTCGGGCACACCCACGCGGCGCAGCGGCGCGTTCTGCCGCACGTACTCCGCGATCGGCGCGAAGAACGGGTCGTCCGCCGTCCACGGGGTTTCGATCAGGCTGGGCGCGACCGCGTTGACCCGGACGTCCGGACCGACCGCCTTCGCCAGCAGCCGCGTCATGTGCTCGACGGCGGCCTTGCTCACCGCGTACGGGATGGAGCTGCCCGCGGTGCGACTGCCCGCGATGGACGAGATGTTGACCACCGCGCCGGCACCGGTGGCGCTCAGATGCGGCATGGCCGCCGCCGTGGTCTGCCAGGTGCCGATGACGTTGAGATCGAGGATGTCGCGCCAGAGGGCGGGTCCGGCCGCCTCCAGATCCCGGTGCGGGACGGCCTTGGTCCGGCCCGCGCTGTTCACCAGGACGTCCAGCCGCCCGTAGTGCTCGACGACCGAGGAGACCAGGTCCCGCGCCTCGGACTCGACCGCGACGTCGGCGCGGACGTACACGCCGTCCGGCAGGGACGCCGCCACCTTCTCCCCCGCCTCGACCGAGCGCGACGAGTTCACCGCGACCCGGTAGCCGCCGCGGCCGAGGCGCCGCGCGATCGCCTCCCCGATCCCCGACGAGGACCCGGTGACGAGGGCGACGGGAGGACCGGCGGCCATCAGTAGTTCCCCAGTCCGCCGCAGACGTTGAGCGCCTGAGCGGTCACGGCCGCGGCATCATCGCTCACCAGGTACGCGACCATGGCCGCCACCTCGCGCGGCTCCACATAGCGGCCCATCGGGACCCGCCCCGTGATCCGGTCGAAGGTCTCCTGCTCGCTGACGCCCCAGATGCCCGCGTAGTGCTCTCGCACCCGCTCCGCCATCGGCGTCTCGACGAACCCGGGGCAGACGGCGTTGACCGTGATCCCGCTGCGGGCCAGTTCGAGTCCCAGCGCCTTGGTGAAGCCGACCACGCCGTGCTTCGAGGCGGAGTACGGGGCCGCGTGCACCACACCCTGCTTGCCGCCCGTGGAGGCGATGTTGATGATGCGGCCGCGCCCCCGCTCCTGCATACGGCCGGTCGTGAGCACCTCCTTGGTCATCAGGAAGACGCTGGTCAGATTGGTGGTGATCACGTCGTTCCACAGCTCGTCCAGGATCTCCGCGGTAGCCCCGCCGCCGCTGCGTCCCGCGTTGTTGACCAGGATGTCGACCGGCCCGTAACGCTCCACCGCCGTACGCACGTAGTCGCGGATCTGCGCGGGGTCGGAGACGTCGCAGGTCACTCCGTCGGCGTCGTGTCCCTGCTCCCGCAGTTCCTTGACGGTGGCGGCCAGCCGGCCCTCGTCCCGGGCGCACAGGAAGACACGGGTGCCCAGTCCGGCCAGCCGCCCGGCGATCTCCAAGCCGATGCCACTGGTCGCTCCGGAGATCAGAGCAACGGGCGGTGAGGTCGCGGTCATGTGCCCTCCGTGGTGTCGTGACCCTTCGTTTCCGCTGAGAGTCCGGCGCTCCGGTCGAGCTGGACTGGAGCGACCGTGGAGCCGCTACGGCGGCTCTCCACCTGGGCTCCAGCGCGCCGGCTGACGATGCCGCAGCCATGACGGACGGCTCGCGGCCCTCGCGGCCCTCGCGGCCCTCGCGGCCGGAAGGAAACAGGAGGAATCCCAGTGACCGACAGCAACGCTGTGACGGACCGTCTTTTCGCGCGGGTCCAGCACTTCTACGCGCACCAGATGCAGGCGCTGGACAGCGGCCGGTTCGAGGACTACGCGGCGACCTTCACCAAGGACGGGGTGTTCCAGCACTCGCCGGCCGCGGAAGCGGCTGTCGGCCGGGACGGGATCGTCGCCGAACTCCTCGCATTCCACAAGCGGTTCGAGGACGACCCGGTGCGGCGGCGGCACTGGTTCAACCACGTGGCGCTCACCCCCCAGGACGACGGGTCCCTGAAGTCCACGGTGTACGCCCTGGTGGTGACGATCCGTCCGGGCGGAAAGCCGGAGATCGCCCCGAGCTGCCTGGTGCACGACGTGCTCGTGATCGAGGACGACGCGGTGTTCACCCGGTCGCGGCAGGTCGAACACGACCAGATGTTCTGACCGTGGTCCCGTATCGGCGCCTCTCACCCGAAGGACCGTGGGATCCGGTGCGGGCCGCGTGGCACGACTCCGGCCGCGTCGTGGTCTACGGCGAGGCCGGGGCGTGGGCGGCGGGCGGGGCCGGGACGCTGGACCTGCCTCCGGGCGGGGCCGACGGGTTGTCGCCCGACGAGCGGGCCCGCCGGCTCGCTCTGCGCACCCCCGCGGCCCGGCGGAGGTTCCTCGCCTCCCGCGTCCTGGTCCGCCGCACGGTCGGCGCGCTGCTCGGCGTCCCCTGGTGTGAGGTGCGGCTCGCACACACCGCGCTCGGCAGGCCTCTGCTGCCGGACCTGCCCGGCGTCTGGCTCAGCATCAGCCACACCGGGCAACTGGTCACCGTCGGCGTGAGCAGGCGCGGCCCCGTGGGCGTGGACGCGGAACGCGCCGGCCGCGGCGCGCCGCCGGAGCTGGCCCGACGCGTCTGCGCGCCGCGGGAACTGGCCGCTCTGGCCGGGCTCGACGAGCCGGAACGCGGCGACGGCCTGCTCCGGCTGTGGACACTGAAGGAGGCGTACGTGAAGGCGTTGGGAACCGGGCTGCGCGTCCCCGTGCGCGGCTTCGGGTTCGACGGTTTCGACGGGCCGCACCCGAAAGGCCCGGAGGGCTGGTCGTTCACCTCCCGGGCCGTCCGGATCGGATCCGACCCGGTCCCCTACTTGGTCAGCGCAGCGGCCGCCAGGTCAGCCCGCGCGCCGTAGGACGGCTCCCGGCACGGGCTCCGTGGCGGCGTCCCCTTCGAGCACCGCCTGGTGGAGCCGCTGCAGCCGCTGAGTCGGCTCCACACCGAGCTCCGCGTTGAGCCGGCTGCGCAGGCGCCGGAACTCCTCGAGGGCGCGCCAGGGGCTGCCCGCACGGTACAGAGCCGTCATCAGCTGGGCGCACAGGTTCTCGTTCAGCGGGTGACGGACCGTCAGCATCCGCAGCTCAGGGATGAGCGACGTATGCCGGCCCAGCCGCAGATCCGCCTCGATGCGCTGTTCGAGCGCGGTCATCCGAGCCTCGTCCATGCCGATGACCTCGAGTTCGAGGACCAGTCCCGTGGGCACGTCCGCCAGCGCCGGGCCGCGCCACAGCATCAGGGCCGTGCCCAGCAGTGAGGAGGCGGCCTCCGCGTCCCCCGTCTCCAACGCCCTGGTACCGCGCGTCAGCATGTCCTGGAACTCGGCCAGGTCGTGTCCCTCGGGCGGCGGGACGAGCCGGTAGCCGCCGTAGGACGTGGACAGTACGTCC
Source organism: Streptomyces sp. NPDC022910 (assembly GCF_055561075.1). Taxonomy (NCBI): domain Bacteria; kingdom Bacillati; phylum Actinomycetota; class Actinomycetes; order Kitasatosporales; family Streptomycetaceae; genus Streptomyces; species Streptomyces sp. NPDC022910. Next base: position 26,285 of record NZ_JBVHHL010000002.1, on the reverse strand, counting down.
TTGGGCGAGATGCCCGGGTCCTCGCCCAGGGCCTCGCTGATCTTGCGGCGCAACTGCAGGATGTACGTCTGCAGAGTGGTCACGGCGCTGCGTGGCACCGCGTCTCCCCAGACCTCTTCGATGAGTGTGTCGACCGGCACGGCCCGCCCGGGCCGCAGGGCCAGCAGAGCGAGGATCTGCCGTGGTTTGCCGGCGGTCGGGACGATGGACGTGCCGTTGTACTCGACGCTGAGCGGACCCAAGACCCGTGTCTTCACAGGTTCTCTCCGTTCTGCCTTCGTGTGGGGCGAAGCGCGGTAGCAGCATGGCACTGGGTGCCACCTCGACCCCAGGGCGTAGGGCACGAGTTCGCCCGTGAAGTTCGCAGACTCCCCGTGTGTGTTTCTCACATCAGGCATTCCGGCAGGTCACAGACGTCTGCGGCCGGTCGGCCGCTTTCCCTCGGTCCCCGGGACGGCCGTCGCCCCGGCTCCCTCAAGCAGGCCTCCATCCGGACAGCCGACGATGCGCGATGTCCAGGATTTCCACGAGGGAGCCGAGATGACTGCCGAGACGACCGTAGGACTCAAGGGATTCAAGCCGAGGCTGGAGGAGGTCGCCGACGGAGTCTTCGCCCATCTGCAGCCGGACGGCGGCTGGTGCCTCAACAACTCCGGTCTGATCGTCTCGGACGGCGGGGCGGCGCTGGTGGACACCGCGGCCACGGAGGCCCGCGCCCGGGCCCTGCGCGAGGCGGTCGTCGGTGTGACGCACGTGCCGCCGCGCATGGTGATCAACACCCACTCCCATGGCGATCACACCTTCGGCAACTTCGTCTTCCCCGAGGCCGTCGTGGTCGGGCACGAGCGGGCGCGTACGGAGATGGCCGCCGTCGGCCTGCACCTCACCGGGCTGTGGCCAGGTGTGCACTGGGGCGACGTCGAGGTCGTGCTCCCCGAGCTGACGTTCCGGGACCGGTTGACCCTGCACATCGGCGGGACGACGGCGGAGCTGCTGTCCCTGGGCCCGGCCCACACCGTCGGCGACACCGTGGTGTGGCTGCCCGGCCAACGGGTGCTGTTCACCGGGGACCTGGTGATGTCCGGGGTGACCCCGTTCTGCCCGATGGGGTCGGTGGCCGGCTCCCTCGAGGCCATCACCGTCCTGCGGTCGCTGGGCGCCCGCACCGTGGTGACGGGCCACGGCCCGGTGGCCGGACCGGAGGTGCTCGACGCCGCCGCGGGCTATCTCCGCCTGGTCGAGCAACTCGCCCACGACGGACTGGCGGCCGGGCTCACGCCGCTCGAGGTCGCCCGCGAGGCGGACCTCGGCCCCTACGCCGAGTGGATCGACTCCGAACGGCTGGTGCCCAATCTCCACAGGGCGTATGCCGAGAAACGGGGCCAGGCCGTCGGAGACGCCGCCGAGATGCCGGCTCTCTTCGCCGAGATGGTGGAGTTCCACGGTGGGCTCCCCGCCTGTCACGCCTGAACCGCCTCCTCGGCCAGGCCGTCCCAGGCCCGGAACGACCCCCGCTGGTAGAGCACGGGCCGGCGGGGGCGTACCCGTACCGCTTCCATCCTCCCGATGAGCAGGTGGTGGTCGCCCGCCTCCACCGTGTGCGCCAGGGTGCACTCCGCGTACGCCAGGACGCCCTTCTCGAGGACCGGCAGCCCGCTGATCGCCTCGCCCGGAAACCAGGGCAGGCCCGCGAACTTGTCCGAGGACCGGCTCGCGAAGACCCGGGCGGTCTCCTCGCCGTCGTCCGCGAGCAGATGCAGCACGAACGCGCGCCGCGACAACAGGGACGGCAGCGTACGGGAGTTCCCGTCCACGCAGACCAGGAGCAGCGGAGGCTGCGGTGAGACGGCCGAGAAGGCGTTGCAGGTGAGCCCCTGGGGCCGCCCCTCGGGATCGACCGTGGTCACCACCGCCACGGCCGTGGGAATCGCTCCGAAGAATCCACGGAACTCCGCAGGGTCCACCCGAGTCATGCCGCCTCCGCCTCAGCTGTGTGGCGGCCGGGCCACTCCCGGCCGCCCTCGGAGACTTGCTCCCGCCGATCGAGATGCAGTGGAGGTGCGCTGGTGCTCGGCCGGGCCCGGCGGTGCCGGGAGTCGGCCCAGGGCTCCGCGGCGAAGGGATCTGCACGAACGGTCCGGTCGGAGAGCTTCCGTGCGCGATCGATGAGGTGCCAGGCGGGCGCCGGGCCGTTTCCGGTCGGGATGATGCCCGCGATGTCCTCCATGACCTCGGGGCGGCCCTGGTAAGGGAGCCCGGGACGAGGCCGGTGGACGACGAAATCCGTGACACCCGCTCCCTCGAACAGACCGGCAGCATCCCGGAAAGGCTGCTCGTCACCGGCTCTCGAGAGGGGGTGTTCTCGAGTCGGCCGAGACGCAAGCGGCGTAGGGCGCGGCGCCGAACACACCCGGCGCGCCCCTCGTGACCCAGGCCTCGTGCGGCAGAACCTCGGCGCGCACCCGCGCTCAGTCGAGCTCCCAGCTTGAACGAGATCACTTCGGTCTCCGCTCTTGTGGTCGAATACTGCGGTGTCGGTGGCGCGTCTCAGCGCCACCGACACCTCCCCGTCGGTGAACGCCCGTCAGTGAAGGACGTTCACCGACGGACTACTTCTTGCAGTACTTGTTCTTCTTGCTCACGTTGCCGGGAGCCATCCCGCCGTGCACACCCCAACCGACGGTGGCTCCGAAGGTCCAGGTGAAGCAGCCGCCCCGTGCAGCCGCGGCGTTGACGTGGTGCACCGCCCAACAGGTGTACGCCAAGGCGAGGGCCACGCAGGCGCCGATGGCGACGGGGTGGGTGAGCCGGGCGCACAGGTACGCCTCGGCTGTGGCGACCGCGGCCCCGCCCATGGTGCCGATGTCCGCCTTGAGCACCTGGGTGTGGAACCTCGTCACGTAGAACGTGCACTTGAACGTGTATCCCGTCCAGCCCCAGTCGGTGCTGCACATGAGGGTCCGTCAGCTTGCTGACGGACCTTTTCTGCTCGTTCGGAGCGGGGATTTCTGCTTGTGGGCAGGCTGGGGGCCCGGGTGTCGCGCCGCGTGGGCGCCGGGTTCCACGGCTCCGGGGTGTGCTGCTCGTAGGGACGGGACGCTGCTGGTCAGCCGGGGTTCGGGAGGGCATCGAGCCGGGCGATCGCGCTGGTGATCACGTTGGTCCAGGGCCAGCTGTTTGCCAGGCGGAGGATGCGGCGGCGGGCGGTGGTGACGAGCTGGACGGCAGTGGAGAACAGCCGCAGTCGCAGGCGGCGGGGTTCCCACAGGCGTGCGGCGCTGGTCAGCGCGAGCATTGGCATCCAGGCCAGCAGGTCGAGGGCGATCCGGACGATCTCCAGCCAGATCTGGTTCTGCGCGGTGTCGTGCAGGGGCAGGTTGCGCAGGCCGGTGGCGCGGGCGGCGCGGATGCGGTCCTCGGCGCGGGCCCGCTGGCGGTGGCGTAGGGCGGCGATCTGCATCTGTAGATGCCGCAGCCGGCGGGCCTCGCAGTGGAAACCGAGCATCGCCTGCATCACCGCCAGGCAAGCAAGGACGAGTGACTGAGCTGCGGGGGACGCCCGGGCAGGCGCGCAATCCCAGCCCTCTTCCAGCTTTCCCGCAAACTGTCACAATGTGGGTTTCAACGGGCCGTTTACCTACGGAGGTGTGATGCGCGTCACCGTTCGTACTGCCTGTCCCGTGTGAAAACTCTGGTTCGGGTCGTTGAGCAGGTTGTTTGTCCGGCTGGGGTCAGGCTTGCTGGTGCTCGTTTCATAGCCAGCCGCGTCGGGCGGCGGCGAGGCCGGCCTGGAAGCGGGTGGAGGCGCCGAGTTGGCACATGACTTGGTGGACGCGACGCTGGGTGGTCCGCTCGCTCCAGCCTTGGGCGCGCGCGATGGCCGTGTCGGTGAGGCCGGAGGCGAGCAGGGCAAGCAGGGATCGAGTCTCCTCATCAGGCTCTGCGTCCTCGGATTCCGCCGCGGTGGTGGCGTCGCCGGGTGGCAGTGGGGCGCCCGACAGCGGCACTGCGTGCTCCCATTGTGCCTCGAAGAGCGATTCCAGGGCTACGAGCACGGGGGAGCGGTGGACCAGGTAGGCGACTGACTGGCCCCCAGGCGCGAGGCTGAAGGGGAGGATGGCCGCCCGGTCGTCGCTGATGACGAGTTTGAGGGGCAACTCAGGGTGTACCCGTGCCTGCTCGCCTGCCTTCATGCTGGGCACGATGTCGTTGTTCAGCCTGCCGGGCCAGGCCACCGCTTCGCGGTCGTAGATCACCCGGTAGATCACGCCGCGCCGCTGCTGCTGGAGCTGACTGTCGAGGTTGCTGCCGGGGCCGTCGAAATAGGGCGGCCGGTCGCACACACGCACCTCGCGGCGGGCGTCGACAGTCAGTCGGAGTACGGTGGCGTTGATGTGCTCACGGCTGGTGAGCAGTTCGACGGCCATGTCGCGTTGGTCGATCCGGGCCGCCTCCCGGTGGGTCTCGGTCAACCGCTGTACCAGGGCCCGTGCTTCCTTGAGCTGGTGCTCGCGCTGGTCTATCAGCGCGGTGACGGCGACATCCGGGGGAGTGGCGGTGAAGCGTGGCGGGCGTCCGGCGTCCTGCACGGCGAGCCCGACCTTGACCAGTTTGGACAGCAGTCTTCCCACAGTGGTCGCGGGCATGCCGCAAACGTCGGCCAACTCCGAAGAGGTGCAGCGAGGCTGCCGGACCAGTGCCACGTAAACGTATTCTGTTTCTTCCGCAAGCCCGAGCACGCTAAATTCCATATCGCCCCGCCAATTCCTGTGGCGGCTTCCGCCGTCTGGCGGAGATCCGCCACCTTCGTAACCTTGTGTTTCGTTGGTCGCGGTTGACATCTTTCACGCTGAAGTTGGCGCTGTCCTGGGCACGTTCGAGGCAGAGCCTTCCGGTGCGGATCCGTGCTCGCGGATTCGCTCCCTGAGAAAGGTGTCCCATGACGTATGCCCACACGCGCGGCAGACGGCTTGGTGCCGTCGGTGTCGCGCTCGTGGCCATCACTGCGGCCGTAACGATACCCGCGGCCGCGATTCCCTCAAGCTCCCCCGGGTCCGGCTCTGCGGCCACTGATTCCGGTGCGAAAGGTACGTTTGCGGGGGCCGCGCTGCCCTCCACACCCGGATCCTCAGCGCTCGGTCCGTGGCGCCCGTTCCTGAAGCCCACGCCCGCGCAGTCCGCGAAGACCAGCCCTCGCCAGGTCCTTGTGGTACTCGGCTCAGCCACCCAGGTGACGGGCAAGTCGCTGGGCAAGCAGCGCAATCTGCAGGTCCGTACCCCGCTGACCTCGAGCACCGTGGTGAACACGGCACTCCACCGGGCCGGCGCGGTCTCCCTGCGGCCTCTGATGCCGGGTCTCTCGGCCGCCCAGGCCCAGCAGTTGCACGCCGCCGCCCAGGCCAAGCTGGGCTCCGGGGCGATCGACCTGTCCAAGGTCCAGGTCGTCCAGCTCGCCGGCGGCGACGCCAAGGCGGCGGCGCGCGCGCTGGCCGCCACACCCGGTGTCGTCTACGCCGAGCCCGATCAGACCGTCTCCCCCATGAATACCGGCTCCGTGCCACTGCCCTCCTCGGTGAGCGCCACGGCGGGGAAGGCCGGCTCGTCGGCGAAGGCCCCGAGCAGCGGTGCGACCGGCTCCGACGGTGTGCCCGGGAACTCGGCTCTCGGCACCTCGCTGCAGAGCTTCCTCAACGCGGGCGGCGTGAACGCGACGGGCGCCTACAGCCTGTTGAAGCAGAAGTTCGACCAATTGCCCGGCACCGGTGAGACCATCACCAACGTCTCGATCGGCGATCTCACCGACGCGGGGCAACCCGACGTCCCGGCCACCGGGGCGACGACCGTCGTCCAGAACGGGCAGCGGTACCTGGACATCCCCACGATGCCCTTGATCCCCACCTACACCGCGGATGCGACCGGCGCACTCGACCCGACCGGGTCGACCCAGGGGGAGGACCCCTTTCTGGGTGAGGTGCTGCTGGACTTCTCCGTGATGGCGCCGCTTCCGCACGAACTGCAGCGTCCGGGCATGCAGGGCAGTGGGTACTCCGACCTGCTGGGCATCGCCCCGGGTGCGAAATACCGGCTTGTCGTCCCGCAGCAGCCGACGTTCAGCCAGATCGCGGTGGCGCTGCTGGCCGCGGCCCGGCAGCAGCCGCGCCCCGACGTGATCACCGCCAGCCTCGGTTACGGCACCGACGCTGCGGGGATCCCCGGCCGCTACCTGGAGGACGACCCGGTCCAGCGGGCCGTGATCGCGTCGATCGTGCAGCAGTACGGCATCCCCGTGGTGGTCTCGTCGAACGACGGGACCAGGCTGTTCACCAACGCGGGCGTCGGGCCCGACGGCGGTAGCACCGCCACCAACGTGACGCGCAAGGCCGCCGACACCACCCGGATCGACGACGACCAGTTGTCGACCACGCCCAGCAAGGTGCTGGACTCCGGCGCGATCGCCGCGGGCGGTACCACGACCGACGACACGCTGTCCGTGCCGCCGCAGAACGGCGGAGCCGCGTCGGCCAACGGGACCTGGGCGACCACCAGGCTCAACGGTTCCGGAATCTTCTCCTCGGGATTCGGCACGCGCGTGGACGTCTCGGCGCCCAGCGACGGCATCCCCGCCTTCGAGCACCAGGGCCAGAGCGCGCAGTCCGTGGCGGAGGTCCTCAGCGGAGGAACCTCGGCGTCCGCGCCCGAAATCGCGGCCGCTGCCGCTGTCGTGCTGCAGGCATCCCGGCTGACCGGGCAGCACCCGTCGCCCGATGACGTCCGTTCGCTGCTGGAGCGCACCGGCCGGGCCGTGCCCACGCCGCCGCAGATCGACCAGCCGCTGCACGTGGGCCCGCAACTCGACGTCACCGCCGCGCTGCAAGCGGTCCTGGCCAAGGCGCACGGAAGCCACGCCGACACGGGCACGCCCCGCATCGTCCGGCTTTCCGTGGCGCATCGCCAGACCGAGGGCGGACTCGGGAGCTCGTACCTGGAGGCCACCGACCCCGGACGCATCGACCTGGCCGGACCCGGTGACACCGGGGAGGGCCTGGTGGGACCGGTGACCATCGGCGCCGACGTGACGGGCTCGCCCGACCGGCAAGGCGTCAGCTACGCGCTGCGCATCGGGCATCACGAGTTCACCTCCGATGTGCCGGCGATCCGGCTGACCCCCACGCAGATGCTGACTGCGGCCGGACTGCCGGTCGTCTCCGCGACGGACCGTCAGGTCTCGCTCACCTTCGAGGTGCGCCACGGCCACCAGGTGCTGGCCTCGGCCACCCACGAGCTGACCTTCGGCCCCACCGACGGCGGCTATGTCGAGTCGCTCGCCCCGGTGGTACAGCCCGTCGTCAAGGCGGGGCACTCCGTTCAGGTGCGCTACGACCTCACCGGAGTGCGCAACGTCAGCTCGCCGAAGTTGGTCGTGTCGGGAGTCGGCCACTGGAACCCCGCGTCGGCGCCCATCTTCTCCGCCTCCTACACCACCCCGCTGACGGGACTACACGGCACGGTCTCCGTCCCCGCCGGCGCCTTCTCCGCCGGCGGCGGCATCTACGGGATCGGTATCCTCGAGGACCCCAAAGGCAACCGCAAGGGTGGCCCGCTGTACGGCGAGTTCGCCTCGATCCGGGTCGACGGCGGTGACCCCTCGCAACGCCCGGCAGCACCGACCCTGGCAGCGAAGGCATCCGGAGAGTTCGGTCACCTGCTGGAGATCAACCGGGCCGCACCGCAGTTCTCGGTGCACTACGACGTATCGGGGGTCGAGGGCGCCACCGGCACGCTGCTGGAGTTCTCCGCGCCCGGGCCGAACATGTACAACTCGTACAACCTGTTCAGCAACCAGAACGGCACCACCCGCGACCACAACGGGGTGGACGCCCCGGCCACGCTCGACCGCTCGCTGAAGGGCACGCGGGGCACGGTGGCACTCGACGCCCTCGCGCTCAAGCTGCCCTCATCGCTCGCCTACGACCTGCGAGTGTTCGCCGTCGACGAGCACGGCAAGATAGTCGGGCAGGCTTCGCCGACGTCGCTGCTGGGATACGACGACGGACTGGCCCCCGACGGCACCAACCTGACCAACTTCGCGATCGTCCCCGGCGGCACGTCCGTCGCGGCGGTCGAAAGCCCCACCGGTGAAGGCTCGGTGTACGACTACAACGCCGCCACCGGAACCTATGGGCGCAAGTTGACGAGCGACCCCGCGTACGGCTCCATCTACGAGGTGTTCGGCGTCGACTCCGCCAACCACACGCTGGTCCTGCACAAGCAGACCACCACCGGCGAGCAGTGGCTCGAGACCTACGACACGAGCACCGGCAACGCGGTCGGCAGCCCCGTCCGGGTCGACGACCAGTACGTCGTGATCGGCGGGCGGGTGGACGCCAAGCGGCACCGTGCAGCGGTGCTCGCCTACCGTCCGGGCGACCGTCAGGGCTCCCGTGACAGCTTCGTGCTCCCCGTGGACATGGCGACCGGCGCTCAAGGGATGCCGCTCCAGCTCGACGAGTCCACCCCGGACGGCGTGCCTTACGGCCTGCTGGACGTGGACGAGTCGACCGGCGTCTTCTCTGCGCAGAAGACCGGGAACACCAAAAACTGCATAGGCTCTGTCGGGTCCGGCACCATGGCCTCGATCAACCTGGACAACGGAACGGTCACCAACAGCCAGGGGGGAATCCCTTGTGCCATCGACCTCGCCTCCGACCAGAAGGGCAACCTCTACGAAACGTGGTTCCACTCACTTACGATCACCCCCAACCTCTTGGCCGGCACCGGGTACTTCGCGCAGTTGCCCAGCGGGGACCAGGTGAGTCTCGGAATGGCGCAACCGGCCCAAGCGCTCGCCATTGACAGCGCGCACCAACTGGCGCTGTTCGCATTCCAGTTCCCGAACGAGACGCCGACCGGCAACTTTGCGGAGTACGGCTTCCACGACAACAACGCCACCGGCCGCATCGCCGTCGTCGACCTGAAGACGGGCGAGACGGTGGGCACCGTGACAGGCGTCGAGTACAAGCCTGCCGGCGCCTGGGGCGGCCGGCTCGAAACCCATCGCGAGCGCGTCATGCAGCTCGACCCGGCAACCCGGACCGGCTGGACGTACGCAGGCGACGGCAGCCAGATCCAGCAGTTCTCCTACTAACCCGATTCGCTGCTCGACCACCCGGGTCCGCGGGCGCCACGGCGCCCGCGGACCCGCGGCGTTACGGAGGACCGGCGGCGCCGGCCTACCCGGCCCGGGCCGGTGTCCCGCGTGACGGCGAGAGCCGTACGGCCCTGCCCTGCGACAATGTGCGCAGGTTGCGTCCTGAGAAGTGGTGTACGGGCTCCCACCTGATCCGGGCGTTTGCCCCGGCGTCGGAGTGAGTGTCCGGATACAGGAACGGCCACCGGCTGATCTTCGAGATGTCGAAGCTCGAAGGAGATCAGCACGATGACCGCACCCGGCAGTGTGCCCCTGCACGCCCTCGCCCAAGACGACCTCGCCGCGGCGAGTCCCGATCTGCTGCGCGCGATGGTCAAGCCGTTCGCCGACGCACTCATGTCCGCGGAGGCCGACGCTCTCTGCAATGCCGAATACGGCCAGGTCAGCGAGGAGAGAGTCAACCACCGCAACGGATATCGCCCACGCGAGTGGGACACCCGGGCGGGGACCGTCGAACTCGCCATCCCCAAGCTCCGGTCCGGAAGTTACTTCCCGCACTGGCTCCTGGAACGACGGCGCCGGGCCGAGCAAGCCCTGATCTCGGTGGTCTCCACCGCCTACCTGCTCGGCGTCTCCACCCGCCGCGTCGAGAAACTCACCGAGTCCCTCGGGGTCACGCAGCTGTCGAAGTCCCAGGTCTCCGCGATGGCCAAGCACCTCGACGAGCAGGTCGCCGCCTTCCGCAACCGGCCACTGGAGGCCGGGCCTTACTCGTTCGTCTAGGTCGACGCATTGACGCAGAAGGTCCGCGAGGGTGGCCGCATCATCGACGTTCATGCGCTGGTCGCGGTCGGCGTCAACGCCGACGGGCACCGCGAGATCCTCGGCATCGACGCGGCACCCACGAACGTCAGCCGCTAGACAGTGTCGGGCACCACGGTCAGCCGACTCACCGTGGTGCCCGCGACCTCCCCCTTCGCGCCGGGAGTCAGACCGACCGCGGCCAGTACCTGCCAAGCCCGCGGCCTTGGCGAGTTGCGTGACGACTTCGCCGGCGGCTTCGGCTGTGACAGCAGGGCCCGTGAACAGCGCCGTCGCGGCGGCGACGGCGCTCAGGCGACTGCGCAGCCTTCGATGTCACACATGGGACTCCTGTGGCGGGACAGGTTTTGCGGGGTCAGCAACACCTTCCAGTGCGATGGCCCCGCGGTCCTCTGCATGCGTTGACCGTTACCAGCCGACGGCGACCAGCAGCCACTGCGGGTTGCTGTGGGAGATGAAGGAGGACTGACCCGCCACGTCGTCGTAGGGGAAGCCGTAGGCGAGGTTGTTGATGGCGTTGTCGTGCCAGAACTTGGCGTAGTAGTTCGCCGGGGCGGCCTTGTAGTACTGGCTCGGGTCGCCCTGCTGGGAGGCCGGCAGCGTGGCAACGTGGCGGTTGAGGGCCGCGCACATGTCGGGGTTGCTCGCCAGGGAGGCCGCGCAGCCGAAGATGTCGGACGTGGCGGCGTTGACGCCGACGGACTGGGCGTAGGAGGTGAAGTAGTTGGCGTTGGCGCCGCCCGCGCGGAAGCTCGGGTCGCTGCCAGGGGCGATGATCCGGTACGGCGCCTGGGTCTGGGCCAGTACCTTGAACTGGGACGGGACCGCGTCGGTGAAGCGCTGGAAGGTGGTGGCCCGGTCCTCGGCGAAGGTCTGCCGGTTCTCGCCGACCTCGACGTCGTAGCCGTCCTTGGCGTGCAGACGCATGGCGAGTTTGAGGCCGAAGGCGTCGACGCGTGTGGTGTTGCCGTTGAAGACGTTGTTGCCGACCGTGAACTCGATGAAGTCGTAGTAGGGGCTGTTGGGCGAGCCCAGGTAGAAGTACATGCGGCCTGCGGAGTTCGCCGGCATGTCGAGGTAGGGCTGTTCGGCGAGGGAGTGCGTCTGGCCGTTGAAGCTCCAGTAGACCTGGCTGTCGGGGTACTTGCCGTTGGTGCGGTTGAGGATCTTCACCTCTACGGCGTTCTGCGCGGGCGGGATATCGCTGGTGCCCCCCCAGAAGTCGTCCGGCGGTGTGGTGCCGCCGCCGGGGCCGTAGACCTGGAACTCCCACAGGGAGTAGCTGTATTGGGTCGCCCTTGCCGTTCCGTAGATGCGTACGTAGCGGCCGCTGCCGGTTACGGTCAGGTTCTGGGTGCCGCCGGTGGCGGTGGTGGTGGAGTAGACCGTCGTCCAGTTGGCCGCGTCGGTGGAGGTCTGGATCTGGTAGGCCTTGGCGTAGGCGGCCTCCCAGGTGAGGGTGACACGGCTGATCTGCTGGACGGAGCCGAGGTCCACCCGGAGCCATTGGGGGTCGGCGAAGGCCGAGGACCAGCGGGTGCCGGGATTGCCGTCCACGGCTGCGGTTGCGGGGAAGGAAGCGTTCTCGGTGGAGGACGCGGTGGCGGGCCGCCCTTGGGAGAGCAGTTGGTCGGCGGCTCGTGCGAGCGAGGGCGTCAGGGCGAGGAAGCAGGTGGCGAGGAGGGTGATCACCAGGCCGAGAGCCGTTCGGGAGCGCGCGGCACCGATCGCTGGTCTGTGCGTGAGCGCACTTGAGGAAGTCTGCATAGGAGTCTCCGGATGCCGAGTGGGCGTGCGTGGGGGCTGGAGGAGCAGCAGGCGTGAGAGCGCTCTCGGGATTTGTACTCCCGCCTCTGTCGGGCGTCAACAACTGAACGCGAAACTAACGGAGTTCACAGGGACAGGACCGGCGCACCTGCGTCTTGGACGATGGAGCCACGTACCGAACCGCCCGGCCTCTTCGGGAAGCGTTCAAGTGGCCGATCCCAAGCCCACTTCACCGTTCACCACTTGACGTGTCTGGTACAGACCCTTTCGGTTCCGGCCGACGCGCTTCATGAACGCACCCAGGCTTCAGGTCAGTTGAGCTGGCGTGTCGTCCCCGTGCCCCCTTGTTTCCGAAGGGCTGTGATCGTCCTCCATGGCCGGAACACGCCCCCACACGTTTCACCGAGGTACGGTGCAGCCTCGTCGTGGCCGCGCTCGCACTCTCGGCCCCTCTTCCGACAGCCTCCACCGCACTGGCCGCCCTCCCGAAGGCAGGCGACCAGTGTTGGGCCACGCACTACGGGACCAGCCACCGGACGCCCTGACCGCCGACGGAGAACTCTTCGACAACAACGCGGACACTCCTGCGACTTCTCTCAGCCGCCAGCCTCAGCTGCCGTTCGGCACCCGCGTCCAGGTCACCAATGTCGCCAACGGCAGCTCGCTGGTCGTACGCATCAACGACCGGGGCACCTTCGTCCAGACGCCCCAGGAACCCAAGTGCCACGCCGAGGCCGAGCCAGATCAGGCCCAGCGTGAGCGCCCTGCCGTCGAGGTGGAAGAGCAGGTAGAGGTCCACGATCGTGCAGAGGGTAGCTCAAGTGGCTGTTCTGTGCGCACGCAGGGTCACTGGATTGATTGCGGGAGCACCAACGGGACGAACGCCGGGCATGCGTACCCCCGCGGGCGAACGAAGCCTGGCCGGAAGCGCCAACTAGCTTCCTTCACAGCTTACTTCACTCCTTGACGAAAGCGGTCCAGACCTTTAGGTTCACGGCTCAGCACCCGCACCGCGTGACGCATCCACCGTTCATAAGGTGAACGCCGCCTCGGTTTGCTCATCCCCCCACGAAGGGCCCCTGTGCACATGCCCAAGCCTCTCCCCACGGCTGTCTCCCTCGCCGCTCTCTCCCTCGCTGCCGGCCTGCTCACCGCGTCCCCCGCGCAGGCGGCCACCGGCACCATCACCGGCCTCGCCGGCAAGTGCCTGGACGTCGCCGGGGCGAACTCCGCCGACGGCACGGCCGTCCAGCTCTACGACTGCAACGGCACCGCCGCCCAGCAGTGGACGGTCGGCAGCGACGGCACCCTCCGCGCCCTCGGCAAGTGCCTCGACGTCACCGGCAACTCGACGGCCGACGGCGCCTCGGTGCAGCTGTGGAGCTGTACCGGCGGCGCCAACCAGAAGTGGACGGTCTCCTCCGCAGGTGCCATCGTCAACCCGCAGGCGAACAAGTGCCTCGACGTCACCGGCAACGACTCCGCCAACGGCACCCGCATACAGATCTGGAGCTGCAGCGGCGGCGCCAACCAGAAGTGGACCGCGTCCGCCCCCGATGACGGCAGCACCCCGCCCACGCCGATGGCCGTAGCGCCGTACCTCTACAACGGCTGGGGCAGCCCGCCGAGCCCCACCACGGTCACCAACGCCACCGGCGTCAAGTACTTCACCCTCGCCTTCGTGCTCAGCAACGGCTACTGCAACCCCCAGTGGGACGGCGGCCGGGCGCTGACCGGCGGCGTCGACCAACAGACGATCAACACCGTCCGGGCGAACGGCGGTGACGTCGTACCGTCCTTCGGCGGCTGGAGCGGCAACAAGCTGGAGAGCTCGTGCTCCACCTCGGGTGAACTGGCGGCGGCCTACCAGAAGGTCATCAGCGCCTACGGGCTCAAGGCCATCGACATCGACCTCGAAGCCGACGCCTACAACAGCCCGACCGTGCAGCAGCGCACCGTCGACGCCCTGAAGACCGTCAAGGCCAACAACCCCGGCCTGAAGGTGTACGTCACCATCGGCACCGGCCAGAGCGGCCCTGACACCAGCCTGATCAACCGGGCCGCGGGCGCCGGTCTGACCGTCGACGCCTGGACGATCATGCCGTTCAATTTCGGCGGTGTGGGCCAGAGCATGGGCAACCTGTCCGTGCAGGCCGCCGAGGGCCTCAAGAACGCGCTGAAGAACGCGTACGGCTACAGCGACGACCAGGCCTACCGGTCCATGGGCATCTCGTCGATGAACGGCATCACCGACCAGAACGAGACCGTCACGGTGAACGACTTCCGGACGATGCTCGCCTACGCCCAGCAGCACCACCTGGCGCGGCTGACCTTCTGGTCCGTCAACCGCGACCGCCCGTGCACCGGCGGCCCCGCCGACAGCTGCTCCGGTGTGGGCCAGTCCGAGTGGGACTTCACCCGCGTCTTTGCCGCGTACACCGGCTGATCCAGCCACCCCCACCATCCGCCGACTCGATCGGCAAGGAGATTCCGTGCTCACTTCTTTGCGCACCGCGCTCAAGCGCCGCCGCAGATCCACTGCCGCCGCGCTGGTCACCACGGCCGTCGCCTCCCTGCTCACCACCGCACCCGCGCCCGCGAGTGCGGCGGCGAGTGCCGCCGAGGCACTGCCCACCGGCTTCGCCACCGTCATGAACGCCGCGAGCGGCAGGTGTCTGGACGCCTATGCGGCCGGCACCGCCAACGGCACCGTCGTGCAGCAGTACAAGTGCAACGGCACCACGGCCCAGCAGTGGAGCTTCACCACCACCAGCGACGGCTACGTCCGTATCAACAACCGCAACAACACCAGCCAGGTCGTGGACGTCGCCGACGTGTCCACGGCCGACAACGCGCCGGTCCATCTGTGGGCCTACGGCGGCGGTGCCAACCAGCAGTGGCTGCCGGTTCACGAGGGCGGCGGCGCCTACCACTTCGTCAACCGCAACAGCGGCAAGTGCCTGGACGACCCGGGCGCCTCGACCGCGGACAGCGTGCAGTTCGTGCAGTTCACCTGCAACGGCAGCGCCGCCCAGCGCTTCCAGGTGGTCCCCGTGACCCAGTCGAGCACGACCCCGGACCTCGGCCCGAACGTCGTCGTCTTCGACCCGTCCATGTCGGCGTCGACGATCCAGAGCAGGCTCAACACCATCTTCCAGCAGCAGGAGACGAACCAGTTCGGCTCCCAGCGCTACGCCGTCCTGTTCAAGCCGGGCTCCTACGACGCGGACGTCAACGTCGGCTTCTACACCCAGGTCGCCGGTCTCGGTCTGAGCCCGGACGCGGTCACGATCAACGGCGCGGTGCATGCGGAGGCCGACTGGTTCCAAGGCAACGCGACGCAGAACTTCTGGCGCGGCGCCGAGAACATGTCGGTCAACCCGAACGGCGGCAGCGACCGTTGGGCGGTCTCGCAGGCGTCGGCGTACCGCCGGATGCACCTGCGCGGCAACCTGGCCCTGGACGACAACGGCTGGTCCAGTGGCGGTCTGTTCGCCGACACCAAGGTCGACGGACAGGTCAACTCCGGCAGCCAGCAGCAGTGGCTGACCCGCAACTCCCAGCTCGGCAGTTGGACCGGCTCCAACTGGAACATGGTCTTCGTCGGCAGCCAGGGCGTCCCCACGACCAGCTTCCCCAGCCCGCCGTACACCACGGTCGCGCAGACCCCGGTCAGCCGTGAGAAGCCGTTCCTGTACGTCGACGAGAACGGCGCCTACCAGGTGTTCGTGCCGTCGCTGCGGTCCAACTCCACCGGCACGAGCTGGACGAACGGCGCATCCGGCAGCTCGCTGTCCCTGGACGCTTTCTACATCGTGAAGCCGGGCGCGACCGCCGCGGACATCAACGCCGCCCTCGCGGCGGGCAAGAACCTCCTCGTCACCCCAGGCGTCTACCACCTCGACCAGACCCTGCAGGTGAACCGCGCCAACACCGTCGTCCTCGGTCTGGGCCTCGCCACGTTCATCCCGGACAACGGTGTCACCGCCATGAAGGTCGCCGACGTCGACGGCGTGAAGGTCGCGGGCGTCCTCTTCGACGCCGGCACCACCAACTCGCCCACCCTGATGGAGATCGGCCCGACCGGCTCGTCCGCCTCGCACGCCGCCAACCCGACGTCCCTGCACGACGTGTACTTCCGCGTCGGCGGCGCCGCCGTCGGCAAGGCCACCACCAGCCTCGTCGTCAACAGCGACAACGTCATCGGCGACCACACCTGGATCTGGCGCGGCGACCACGGCACCGGCATCGGCTGGAACTCCAACACCGGCGACACCGGACTGATCGTCAACGGCGACAACGTCACCATGTACGGCCTGTTCGTCGAGCACTACCAGAAGTACCAGACCATCTGGAACGGCAACGGCGGCCGCACGTACTTCTATCAGAACGAGATGCCCTACGACCCGCCCAACCAGGCGGCCTGGATGAACGGCTCCACCCAGGGCTACGCCGCCTACAAGGTCGCCGACTCCGTCACCAGCCACCAGGCCTACGGGCTTGGCAGCTACTGCTACTTCAACGTCAACCCGAGCGTGGCCGCCGAGCGGGCCATCGAGGCGCCGAACAACTCCAATGTGCGCTTCACCAGCATGGTGACGGTCTCCCTCGGCGGCGTGGGCACCATCCGGCACGTCGTCAACAACACGGGCGGCCCGTCCAACTCCACGACCAACGTGGCCAATCTGACCAGCTACCCCTAAGCACACCAGCTCCGCCGACGGCCGTCCCTGCGCTCAAGGGACGGCCGTTTCACCCCCTACACCCAAGGAGCGTCCTCAACCATGCACAGACCCCGTTTCCTCGGCCGGTTCGCGGTCTTCGCCGTTCTCTCCGCGGTCCTCACCGCCCTGTTCACCGTGACGCCCGCCCAGGCCGCCGACGGCTCGATCACCGGGCTCGCCGGCAAGTGCGTCGACGTCGCAGGCGCCAGCAGCGCCAACGGGACCGCCGTACAGCTCTACGACTGCAACGGAACCGGCGCCCAGATCTGGTCCAACCCCGGTGACGGAACCCTGCGTGCGCTCGGCAAGTGCCTGGACGTCGTCGACCGCAGCACCGCCGACGGCGCTGCCGTCCAGCTGTGGGACTGTTCCGGCGGCGCCAACCAGCAGTGGGTGATCAGCTCCGCGCACGACATCGTCAACCCGGCCGCGAACAAGTGCCTGGACGTCACCGGCAACAACAGCGCCAACGGCACCCGGCTGCAGATCTGGACCTGCTCCGGCGGCGCGAACCAGAAGTGGAACGCGCCCGCGAGCGGTGGCGGCGGCACCCCGTCCGGATTCGTGGTCACCGAGTCGCAGTTCAACCAGATGTTCCCGAACCGGAATTCGTTCTACACCTACAGTGGCCTGACCGCCGCGCTGAGCGCCTACCCCGGCTTCGCCAACACCGGCAGCGACACGGTCAAGAAGCAGGAGGCCGCGGCCTTCCTCGCCAACGTCAATCACGAGACCGGCGGGCTCGTCCACATCGTCGAGCAGAACACCGCCAACTACCCCAACTACTGCGACTGGAGCCAGTGGTACGGCTGCCCGGCCGGCCAGGCCGCCTACTACGGTCGCGGCCCCATCCAGCTGTCCTGGAACTTCAACTACAAGGCCGCCGGTGACGCGCTCGGCATCGACCTGCTCAACAACCCCTGGCTGGTGCAGAACGACGCCTCCGTCGCCTGGAAGACCGGCCTGTGGTACTGGAACACCCAGACCGGCCCCGGCACCATGACCCCGCACAACGCCATGGTCAACCAGGCCGGCTTCGGCCAGACCATCCGCTCCATCAACGGCTCCCTGGAGTGCGACGGCAAGAACCCCGCGCAGGTGCAGAGCCGCGTGGACGCCTACAACCGGTTCACCTCGATCCTCGGCGTCACGCCGGGCGGCAACCTCTACTGCTGACGCCGTCCGCTCAGCTCAACAAGGAGTCCCCATGCGCAAGTTGAGATCCCTCGCCAACGTCCTTCTCGGCACACTCGGCGCGATGACGCTCGTCGTCGCGATCCCGGCGACCGCCCACGCAAACGTCCTGACCCTGCTGCCGCAGAACGCAAGCGGCCTGGAGCAGACCTTCTCCCCCGCCTACGACTACGACGGTGACGGCTGCTACGCCACCGCCGCCATCGGCGCCGACGGCACCATCAACCCCGGCCTGGCACTCGGCGGCGACGTCAACGGCAAGTGCCACGACCCCGCCCAGCTGAACAACGCCAACACCTACTCGCGCGAGAAGTGCAACAACGGCTGGTGCGCGGTCATGTACGCCAGTTACTTCGAGAAGGACCAGATCACGCTCGGCCCGGCGGCCCTCGGGCACACCCACGACTGGGAACACGTCATCGTGTGGATCAACAACAACGAGGTCCAGTACGTGTCGGTGTCCCAGCACGACACCTACCAGACGCTCGCACGGTCGGAGATCCGCTTCGACGGCACCCACCCGAAGATCGTGTACCACAAGGACGGCATCTCCAGCCACTGCTTCCGCTTCGCCAACAGCAACGACGAACCGGCGGAGAACGCCACCGGAAACTGGTTCTACCCGCGCCTCGTCGGCTGGGACGGTTACCCGGCCGGTTACCGCGACAAGCTGAGCAGCGCCGACTTCGGCTCGGCCACCTTCAAGATCGACGACGGCGACTTCCAGTGGGCTCTCGATTACACGAGCCCGGCCGGAATCCCCTTCGACCCGTACGCCTGACGCTCGGCCTTCCAGGCTGCCAACGGCACGTCGAAAAGGCCCCCGCAGGCTCTTGCCTGCGGGGGCCTCCCTTTCGGCGTTCGATGCGTCTCGGTGTCAGGCGAGGCTTGCGCGAGCCTCACGCGCCGCCCTTGCGAGGTCCCTGTCCGCCAGCCGCCGTCGACGTCCGCGAGCAGGGCACCGACGACGGTCGCCAGCGCGTATCCGACGTCCGCTGTGTGAGCTGGGGCGGGCTGGAGCCGGGGACGATCGGAGCGGCGATCACGGTGGGGGCCGGGATGGGTGTGGCCGACCACACCGTCCGTTCGGTTCTCCTCGGCCGCCCACAGGGGCCATCGGCTTTCGCCTGGCAGGCAACGACGACTCCTCATGTTCCGCGTCCGCAGTCGCACCGGGTTCATCGGCGCCTCGCGACGACAGCGACGGGTCTTGCACCGGACAGCTGTCCGGTGCAAGACCCGTTCGTCAGCCGTGAGTCGATGCATGAGGTACCCGGCGGAACCCCGGTGACCGGCTCCCTGCTCGCGGCCGGAAGCCGCCGAGCAACGGCTGCTAATCACCTGGCTGTATAGAGTCTCTCGATCTCGTCGGCGTACTTGGCGATGATGAAACGGCGCCTGAGCTTCAGGGTGGGGGTCAGCTCGTCACCACCCGGTTCCCAGGCGTGAGGAAGGATGGTCCATGAGCGGATGTGCTCGACACGGGAGAGACGAGCGTTGGCGGCATCAACGCCCGTGTACTGCGGCCTTGACGGCCGGGGACGCCGCCAACGCGGCAAGTGCCGTATCGGCCAGGCCGTGCTGAGCGGCGAAGGCCTGGGCATCGTCCGGGTCGAGGGTGAACAGGGCGCTGACATGGGGACGGCGGTCCCCGATCGCGATGGCGGCCGAGACGAGGGGGCAGGCGGTCTGAAGAGCGTTCTCGATGTTGGCGGGCGATATGTTCTTGCCCGACGCGTTGATGATCAGCTCTTTCTTGCGGTCGATGATGGTCACGTAGCCGTCCGCGTCGATTCGGCCGATGTCCCCGGTGTGGATCCAGCCGTCGGAGTCGATGGTCTCGGACGTCCTGGCAGGGTCGCCGCGGTACCCCTTCATGAGCGCGGCGCTCCGGACCAGGAGTTCGCCGTCTTCGGCCAGCCGGACTTCCGTACCGGGCAGGGGGGTTCCGACGGTGCCGAGGCGTGGCCTCGATGCGGTGTTGAGGGTGGTGACACCGGTGGTCTCGGACATGCCCCAGGCCTCGCTGATCGGCAGGCCCAGTGCGAACAGGAAGACCATCGCGTCCTGATCCAGTGGAGCGGAACCGGTGACGACGGTGCGGGTCTGGTCCAGGCCGATCTGCCCACGGATCCTGGCGAGCACAAGGCGGTCCGCGACCAGTTCAGCGAGCCGGGACCCGGGCGGGCGCCCGGGTCCCGGCTCGCGAGCGGATGGCTTCGCTGACTTCCGCGGGGGCTTCTTCGGGCATGAGGTGCCCGATACCCGTGAGGACGACTTCGTGACTGCCGGCGATGTCCCGACGGAAGTGCTGGCCGTCGATCAGGTCGCCGCGCAGGACCAGCGTCGGGGCGACGATCTCCGTGATCCGGCCGGAGCGGTCGGCCTGGTCGGTGTTGGCGAAATCGATGAAGGCGGACCGGTTGCCCGGCCGGTTCATCATCGCGGTGACCCGGTCGATCAAGACCTGGTCCACGTGCATGCGCGGGCCGACTGAGGAACGCAGATTCTGCTCGACCGCGCCGCTCGGTGCCCACCGGCGAAGCAGTGGGCGCAGCAGGGGATTGCGGGCCATCTTCAGTGCCGTCGGCAAGGACTTCTCGGGATAGCCCGTGGCGTTCATCAGGATCAACTTCCGCACCCGCTCCGGGTGCTCGACCGCCAGGTTCCAGGCGATGTTCCCGCCCAGCGAACTGCCGGCCACGTCCAGCTTGTCGAGGCCCAGGCCGGAGAGGAACTCCGCGACGAAGGACACGTAGGCCTCGATGCGGTAGTCCCGGTCGGGACGGGGGCCGGTGAGGCCGAAGGCCGGCAGGTCGAGCCGGATGACCTCGCAGACGGCCTTGAGGTCGTCGGCGATGGGGTCGAAGGCCTGAAGTGAGGAACCACTGCCGTGAAGCAGGAGCAGTGGCGAACCGCTGCCTTCTCGTTTGAAGTGCACCCGCACACCGTTCACCCAGGTGAAACGGGATTCCTCGTCGACGAAGGCGTCGCTGTACGCCTCAGTAGGTGTCATGTGTGGGCTCCGTCGAACATGCGCATCACGGAGGTGCGCTCAACTCGGGCAGGCAGGCCACGCAGCACCGCGTCCCGTGCCGTGCTGAGCGGCCCTGAGGGCACGGAAGCGATCTGGTTCATACGAATCGCCTGACGCTGGATCCAGCGGACTCGCGCGCGGCGTTCCTGTTCGTAGTCCCGGAAGGCGTCGGCCACCGAGGCGGTGGTGTCCAGGCGGCGTGCCAGCGCCGCGGCATCCTCGATGGCCTGACCGGCTCCCTGCCCAAGGTTGGGCAGCATCGGATGTGCGGCGTCCCCCAGCAGCGTCACGGCGCCGGATCCGCCGCGCCACGGCCGGTGTCGCAGCTCGACCTCAATGGTGTTCCTGGGCGCGGTGGCGGCCAGCAAGTCCCGTACCTGAGCAGGGAATTTCCGGTAGAGCCGTTGATAGAACGTCAGACGATCCGCCGGATCCCGCACGGGGCGGGTCGGTGTGGGGATCAGCGCGAACCAGGAGCTGCGTCCGTCGGGCAGCGGGATGATCCCGAACTGCAGCCGGTAGCCCCACCATTCGAGTACCTCGTCGGGAGGTTCCGCCGACATCTCGGTGACCCCGCGCAGGCAGGTCGTTCCCGAGTCCACGGCCGGTCGATCGCCGTGAAGGCGCGTTCGGATCAGGGAGTCGATGCCGTCAGCGGCCACCAGACCGCGCCCCTGCAGACGCTCGCCCGAGCGCAGGTACACCGCTACCCCGTCGGCGCCCGTCTCGAATCCGATCACGGGATCATCCGTGAGCAGGCATCCGTCGCGAAGCACGGAGAGCAGTACTTCGTGGAGGTCGGCGCGGTGGATCCCGAGCGCGGGAGCGCCGACGGTTCCTTCCACGTCCTCGGCGCTCACCTCGGTGAGGACCTTGCCGGTGACCGACATGATCGAGGTGTGTGCGACTCGCTGCCCTTTCTCTGCCACCTGACGGCCGATGTTCAGCTCGCTGAGCACCTGCACGGTGTTGGGCTGCAGGAGGATGCTCGTGTTGATCGCCGTCGGCCGGGGTGCCGCCTCGATGATCGCCCATGGGATGCCACGCCGCTGGAGGGCCACTGCGGTGGTCAGTCCACCGACACCCGCTCCTGCGATCAGTACATGATCAGGTGATGTCGACAACGACTTTCCCCTTCGCACGTCCGCGCTCGACGTACTCCTGAGCCGCGGCGATGTCGGCCAGTGGATACGTCCGGTCGATGACGGCGCGCACCTTGCCCTCGGCGGCCAGGCGGGCCAGCAGCTCCAGTGCCGCGCGGTCGGGGCCGAACAGGCTCCAGCCGTAACGTCGGCGGCGCAGAGCCTGACGGAGGCGTCGGCCGATGAGGGTTGCGGCGGCCTGAACCCCGCCGAGAAGCAGGCCCTTGTCATCCACAAGGCGCATCAGGGGGTGTACGAGCGTGCCGTAACCGGCTCCTGGTCCGCGGCGCAGAATGGAGAGCATCTTCCGTTCGTCGGCGTCGTCGGCCAGGCAGACGGCGAAGTCGAAGCCGCGCAGATGCTCCGCGAAATCCTGTGTCCGGTAGTTGATCACCTGATCCGCGCCGAGGCTCTCGCACAGTTCAATACCCGCAGGCCCGGCCGTGGTGGCCACATGGGCACCCAGCGCCTTGCAGACCTGCAGGGTGACCACGCCCGTCCCGCCCGAGCCACCCTGCAGGAACACCCGCTTTCCAGTAGCGGTCTCGGGCCGGAAACCGGCATCGCGCAACGCGGCCCACGCCGACAGGAACGCATAAGGCAGCGCGGCGGCTTCGCGGTAGGACAGCTCCGCGGGCTTGGCCACGACATCGTCGGCCTTGACGACGCAGTATTCGGAGTACGTCCCCTGCGGCGAGGGCCTTTTGGCGCCGAATACGGCGTCCCCGGGCTTCACGGCGGTAACCCCTGGCCCAACAGCCACGATGTCCCCGGAAACGTCGTTGCCCAGGACGAGGGGGAATCCGGTGAGCCCCCGCAGCTTCATCAGCTGCCGGCCGTAGCCGCTCCGTCTGCGGCAGTCGATCGGATTGACCGAGGTGGCCCGTTGCCGCACAAGGACTTCGCCCTCGCCCGGCGTGGGAGCCGGCGCGTCGTCGACCACCTCGAAGACGTCCTGAGCTGCGCCGAACCGGTCGGCGTGGGCGGCCCGCATGCGACTCGGAATCGCGGGTGTGGTGCTGGAGGTCATAACGGCTACGCTAGCACCGAAAAGCACTTTACGGCTACAAGGACTCCGTAATCCGATCGTCGGCAGGAAATTCGGGGCCGACCCGACCGTCAACTCCCGTGAGGAAGACGCCGTCGTGGCGGTCCGCGGCGCAACCGGAGGGCAGGGCGCCGACATCGTCCCGGAATGCTCGGGGGCCCCGAGCGCGGTCGACGACGCTCTGCGCATGGCCAGGCGTTCCGGGAAGGTCGTGCTCGTCAGGTTCTTCGACCGGCCGGTACTGGCCGACCTCAACCACGCGGTGATGAACGGCATCTCCATCGAGACAGTGCGGGGCGAGGGAACCGGCTCAGTAGCCAGAGCGGTTTCCCTGGCGGGCCGCGGACGGCTCCGCGCCTCCGAACTGGTGACACACCATTTCGCCCTTGAGGACGTCGCGGAAGCCTTTGACACATACGCGGAGCGGAGAGGCGACGCCATCAAGGTGATGCTGGACGTGTCCGAGGACACGGAGCAGTCCCGTGTCGGCTGAGAGCCCATCGCGGCTGGTGCCCAGCGCCACGGCCCCGGAACGTGAAGCGGTGGCTGCCGCCATGGCCGGTGCGGCAGCGGCATGGCTGCGCTCTCTGACGCCGGAGCAGGTGGCCGTCGCCCAGTGCGGCCCCCGCTGACGCCGGGAGCGGAGGCTGAGCGACTGAAGTGGTTCTACACGCCAACTGATCACGGTGGGCTGGCCATCCGGAATCAGACGCCCGATCAGGAGAGCCTCGCCATGCAGCTGGTGGCGTCCGGAGTGTCCAAGGCGGAATTCGCCACGGTCGCCACGGTGATGGGCCTGGAGAACGTTCTCGACAGGTCGAGGGCTGGCAGGTCAACTGGGGCCGGCAGCGGGGCCGCGACCCCGGCCTGTACTGGCTCAGGCTCTTCGGCGGGCCCGGGGACCCCATCTGGGCGTGGCGATTCGGTGGTCACCATATTTCCCTGAACAACCTGATCGTCGCGGGCCGAGTCGTGTCGACGACTCCGTGCTTCATGGGCGCCGACCCGGCGGAGAGCGCGCTCCTGGGTGGATCGTTGCGCCCCCTTCATGGACTGGAGCATGCGGCCCGGCAGTTGGTCGCGTCGCTTGGCGCGAGGCAGCGGCGGCGAGCGTTCCTCCATGAACGAGCCGTGTCCGACATCGTGTCGGGCAACAGGGCGACCGTCGCACATGGCGACACCATGATGCACATGCAGGATCTGTGGCGTGGACAGTGCGCGGACCCGAGGCTGGCAGCCCTCGTCGACGACATCGACCGGCGCGCGGAGGAAGGCAGCGGGTACACCGAGAGGGACCATGCCGCCGTGGCGATCTCCATCAGGCCTGTCCGGACCTACGGCTTGCCTACGCGGAGCGCGCAGCGGCACTTCGGGCACGCAGCGGAGCGGATGCCAGGGACAGGGGTACGCCCTCAACACCCCTCCTGTCCGAGTCGGGCCATGCCCTCCTCGGCGCACCGGACCACCTCGGCGTCGAGGTTTCCGAAGTCCTGTCCCGCCATGGCTCCGGCCGCGACCCGGGCAGCGATCCCCTGCACGATGACGGCGAACTTGAAGTGGGCGAAGGCCTCGTAGAAGGCGAGGTGGTCCAAGGGGGCACCAGTCGCCGCCGCGTAGCGCTCCGCGAGGCACGCCCGGCCCGGGACCCCGGCTTCCGTCGTCACGGTCGGTATGAGCGGTGACCCGGTCTCGCCCGCCTCGCGCCAGTAGAACAACAGCAGCCCGAGATCGGTCATCGGGTCGCCGAGCGTGGAGAGTTCCCAGTCGAGTACGGTGGCGACGCGGCCTGAGTCGGCCAGGTCCATCAGGCAGTTGTCGAGCCGGAAGTCGCCGTTCACGACCGAGGACCTCGGCACGGCAACCTTGTCGAGCATCGCTGCGAGCCCGGCGCCAAGTGCGTCGAACGCGGGAACGTCGTGCGTCCTCGATTTCGTCCACTGTCCCTGCCACAGCCGCACCTGCCGCTCCAGGAAGCCGGCCGGCCTGCCGAAGCCCGCGAGTCCGACCTCGGCAGGGTCGACGGCGTGCAGCGCGGCGAGGACGTCGACCAGCGCGTCGGCGAGTGCGGTACGGTCCGGCGCCGTGTCGGCGTAGCCCGGCGGGAAAGCGTCACGGATGACGTAGCCGGGCACCTTCTCCATCACGTAGAACGGCGCACCGATCAGTTCGCCCTGCACGTCCTCCAGCAGAACTGCGGCCACTGGGACGGCCGTGTCCCTCAATGCCCGTTGGACCCGCACCTCGCGTCCCATGTCATGCGCGCGGGCAAGCAGTTCCCCGGACGGGGGGCGGCGCAGGACGACCGCGCCCGCCTCACTGGTGATCTCGAACGTGAGATTGGATTTACCGCCGGCCAGCAGTGTCGCGTCGAGCCGGAGCCAGCGCTCGTCGTCGAGGGCCGCGGCCAGGGCCGGCGCCAGCCTGTCCAGCCGCACCAGTGATGAAAAGTCCACCTCCATCCCCTTCGCCCGTTCTGCCTGGTTTCGGTCGTGGGAGCGGTGCCGCAGCACATAACGGATACACTAGCACCGAAAAGATTATTATTGGATACTTTGACTCCGCAAGTATCCGGTTACTCTCGATGACTCGACGAGGAGGGAAGATTTCGTGGCTTCAGAAGTGCCTGCCGTCCCGGGCAGTCCCGCCTGGTGGGCGAGCCGCCCGCCCGCTCCCACCTACCGTCGGGGCCGTCCGCCCCTGGATGTCGGCCGCATCATCGACGTGGCACTGAAACTCGTGGACGAGGTCGGAGTCCAAGCACTCACCCTGCGGATGCTCGCCGACACTCTGGAGTCGGGTACGGCGACGCTCTACCGGCACTTCAGCGGCAAGGATGAACTGCTGACTCACGTGGTCGACCGGATCTTCGGCGAGGTACGGGTGCCGTCGGAAGCGCTGGACGGTCTGTCCTGGCGTGAAGCCGCGACGGTGGGCGCGGAGGCCTTCTACGACACCCTGTGCCGGCATCCCAACGCGCTGCCCCTGCTGGTGGCGCAGGTTCCCGTCGGCCCCAACGGTCTCGTCAACCGTGAGCGCATCCTCGGACTGCTCCTGAGCCACGGGTTCTCGGTCGGCCTGGCCGCCCGCGCCTTCACCGCTCTCGGCCACTACGTGATCGGCTTCGCCATCCAGCAGCACGGCCCCGGAGCCGCGCGGCCCGAGGACGCGGCACAACTGCGGGACTACTACCGCTCTCTCGATCCGGCTGCCTACCCGGCCACGACGGCCGCGGCTGAGGAGCTGACCTCCGTGCCGCTGCGCGAGGAGTTCCGGTTCGGATTGGATCTTCTCCTCGACGGGCTCGAACGGGTCAGTAATCCGGTCGCCTGACGGCGACACCCTGTGTGCGTGAAAATCGGTGCGTGGTCGTCCGGCGGACGTCGTCTCGCCTTGGCGCGTTCCG
>NZ_JBVHHL010000001.1:292286-343445 GCF_055561075.1 Streptomyces sp. NPDC022910 | reverse complement strand
GAGATTCACGAGATCGCCCCCGAGGCCCTGCTGCTGCACCTCCAGGCGTTCCACCAGGGCGTCAAGACCGGCCTGTCCGAGCACCCCCGGGCCGAGGGACGCAAGCAGACCACCGCCCGCAATCTGCTGGAACGCCTGCGCGATCAGGCTCATGCCATCCTCCGGTACGCCGACGACCCGCTCCACGTGCCCTTCACCAACAACTGCGGGGAACGGGCCCTGCGGCCGGTGAAGACCCAGCTGAAGATCTCCGGCTGCCACCAGTCCGAACACGGGGCGGCGGCCTGGCTCACCGTGCGCTCCTACCTCGACTCTGCACGCAAACACGGCCTGAGCGCCTTCCACGCCATCCACCGCGCCTTCACTGGCAACCTCTGGATGCCACCCATCGCGCAGAGTCACCTGACCAGGACACCTCACACACCGTCACCGATCAGCCGCATTCCTGCTGAATGCTTACCTCGGATCTGCCGCGGCTGGCGACCGCGGCGCGGTACCGGCCCGCCGGCGTCACCACCAGGATGGGGGGTGACTGGTACGACGTGATCACGCTGCCCGAGGACCGGGCGGTGCTGGTCGTCGGCGACGTCGAGGGACACTCCGTGGAGAGCACCGCCGTCATGGGGCAGATACGCACCGCGGTGGCCTCCTACGCCGCCGAGGGCCACCGTCCCGCCGCGGTGATCGACCGGACCGGCAGACTCCTGGCCGCACTGGGCACCGACCTCACCGCGACCTGCTGCGTCGTCTCGCTGGACACGCTGGACGGCACTGCCGAGGTGGCCCTCTCCGGGCATCCCCCGCCCCTGGTACGGCGGCCGGACGGGAGCATCGGCGTCCTGACCGCTCCGGCCAACCTGCCTTTGGGCGTTCCCACGGCGGACGCGTGTCAGGCAAGCGAGCACCGTCTTGAGCGCGGTTCGGTCCTGATGCTGTACACGGACGGCCTCGTCGGCTGGGACGTGCCCGATCCGCAGGCGCGTCTGCACGCGCTGCTCGGCGCCGACAGCGGCGGTTCTGCACCCGATCTCGAACAGCTGGCCGACCTGGTCGTCGAGGACGGCTCCACGCCACAGCAGCGCCGCGACGACGCCGTCCTGCTGCTGGCGCTGTACGGCGGGGCGGTGGGGCAGGAGGAACCGCGGGTGGGGAGCCTGCACATCCAGCGCCGTGATCTGCTCGGGGTCCGGGCGGCCCGCACGTTCGTCCAGGACCAGCTGGGCTCCTGGGGGCTGCAGGAGATGTCGGAGCCCCTGGAGCTGGTCGTCTCCGAGATCGTCACCAATGCGCTCATCCACGCCGGCAGTGACGTGGATGTGCGGCTGCGGGCCTTCGACGACCACCTCCGGCTGGAGGTACGGGACTCCGACAGCAACCCGCCGATACCCTCGTCGCTGTCGCTCGGCGAGGAGGAGAACGCGGAAGCGGAACACGGCCGGGGTCTGCTGATCGTGGAGGCGCTGGCCGACACGTGGAACAGTTCCCCGAACGGACAGGGCAAGACGGTGTCCCTGACACTACCCATCCCCGGGCGGTGAGCGGCGGCGGTGCGCGGGTGGGCGCGGGGTCCTGAGCCGGGTGGCCGCCGGTGTACGGTCGGACCGGCGGAGCCGAGGGCGAGCGCGTGTCCGCACGGGGGATGCCGTAAGACCGAGAGGAGGAGGGCGGGCGGGATGACGAGGTTGCGGCGGCCGGACTCGTCCGTCCTGGCGTCGCGCCGGTCGCTGTGGCGGCAGCGGGTGGCCGAACTGCGGGCGCAGGGCCGGTACGGTCCCGAGCTGCGCGAGGTCCTCCTTTCCTTCGTCGGCCTCGGCCTGGTGCTGGTGGCCTTGTCCTGCTGGCCGGCCGCCTCAGCCGCGCGTTCGGGGCCCCAGGCCGGCCGGGCCGGTCCGCCGTGTTCGGGCGAGAGCGGGTAGCCGTCGTAGGTGTGCGCGATCCACGCCCTGCCGTCGAGGAGGTCCTCCAGCGGCAAGCTGCTGGTGGAGCCGCCGTAGCTGCGCACGACGACGTAGTCCGCCGCTGGTCGACGGCGGCATGAGCGCGGGGCACTGAGCACGCGCGCCGAATCAGGCCGCAGGTGTGCTGAGCGGTCCGTGGCCGGTTCAGCCGGCTGAACCGGCCCCAGGCATGAGCACCTCGCGGCGGAGCTTCAGTGCCGCAGCGACCTGAACGCCGTGCGCAGCTCCTCGGACAGCAGTCGCGGCTGCTCCCAGGCGGCGAAGTGACCTCCCTTGTCGACCTCGTTCCAGTGGATGAGGTTGCCGTAGGCCCGCTCGCCCCAGCTCCGCGGCGCGGGGTAGATCTCGGCCGGGAACACCGTGACCGCCACCGGGACGTCGGGGGTCGAACGCGTCGAACGGTCCGCCGCCGGCCTGGTAGCCCTCCCAGTACAGCCGGGAGGAGGATGCCCCGGTGTTGGTCAGCCAGTACAGCGAGATGGCGTCGAGCATCTCGTCGTAGGTGAGGACCTTCTCGGGCTCGCCGCCGGAGTCGGTCCACTCCGCGATCTTGTCGTAGTAGTACGCCGCCATCGCCAGGGGCGAGTCGGCGAGGGCGTAACCGATGGTCTGTGGGCTCTGGTTCATCATCGCCGCATAGCCGAAGCCGTCATGGTAGAAGTGCAGCAGCCTGTCGTAGGCGACCTTCTCTCGGGCCGACAGGCCGACCTGCCTGGCGCTGCTGGGTGTCACGGACGGCGGTCGCCTGCCGGCTCCTGACAGGCACTCGGGCGGCTGCGACGACCCGGCGCCCCGTACGTCGCAGACGGACAGTCGCGCGGTGGGTTCACGGCCTTCGCCGCGCGACCACGGGACGTATGGAGCCGGGGACGCACCCACTGGTGTCACGCGTCATTTCATGGGGCACACACCCTGCCCTGCGGACTGAACTCCCCGCCGAGGGAACGACGTGCATCCACCCCGTCCGCCCTCCGGACCGTACCCCGGGACGGACAACACCTCGGCCCCTGGCGGGACTTCGACGCTGCGCCGGGGAGCCCGTCCCTCAACGCGGCGTCCTCAACTGATTCCGACAGATACGTCGTATCCGAACCGCTCGAGGTTCCGGGTTTGCCGCCACTACCCGACGCCGACGAGGGGTGGGTCCGAGCGCCGGCTGGTGTTCCCGTAAGGTACGTGTGAAGCGGAGGGCCGACTGTGGACGTGGCACCCGCTACAGCTAGGTGTGCGACCGCAGTTCACATCGTGACCAGGCCGGAGGCTCGTCGGGCTCCGGCCGTCCACGGAATCGCGTTGACCGTCTGTCCGACTCATGTGCCTACCGACCCGTCATGTCCGCCGACGCGCTCGGCACATGTGGTTGCGGCTCACACCTGATGACCGCTCACTCCCACTTCGCGTAAGGATCGTCATTTTGCACAAGAGGAAAACACGGTTGCGTCTCCCCGTCATGATCGCGGCGGGCGCGTTGGCCGCAGGCGGCCTGACCGCAACGCAGTTCACCGCACTCGCCGCGACTGATTCCACCGTCACCTCCCGGCAGCAGGACTTCGCCTCCGCCGCCGCGGAGTACCACGTTCCGGTCAGTGTGCTGCTCGGCGTCGCCTACGAGGAGTCTGCGTGGGACGCCCACGGGGCGCAGCACAGCACCGACGGCGGCTTCGGTCCCATGCACCTCACCGACGTCACCCCGGCGATGATGGCCGGTGGAGCCGCGGGCGGTGCCGGCCGGAAGGACCTCGCCTCCCTGGCGGCGAAGCCGGCCCTGCACACTCTCCAGGCCGCCGCGAAGCTGACCGGGATGTCGCCGGACACCCTGCGCAAGGACCCCGCCGCCAACATCCGCGGCGGCGCGGCGCTCCTCGCCTCGTACGAGAAGAAGGTGGCCGGTGGCACGCCGGCGGACCCGGCCCTGTGGTTCGGTGCCGTGGCCCGCTACAGCCAGTCGACGGACCGGCAGGGGGCGGTGGCCTTCGCCGACCGCGTCTTCGGCACCATCCGCAAGGGCGCCTCCACCGCGACGCGCGACGGCCAGCGCGTCCGCCTCACTGCCGTCCCCTCGATCCGCCCCGCGAAGGCGCAGATCGACCGGCTGCACTTGACGGCGGCGGCCACCGCGGACACCGAGTGCCCGTCGGCTGTCGCGTGCACGTTCGTGCCCGGCTCCGCAGCGGGTGTGCAGGTGTCCAACCGGCCCGCGAACGGCATCCGGATCGACACCATCGTCATCCACGACCTGGAGACCACCTACGACGCCGGCGTGAAGGGCCTCTCCTCCCAGACCAACGGCGCCGCGACCCACTACGTGATGCGGTCGTCCGACGGCGCGGTGACGCAGATGGCGCCCACCAAGGACATCGCCTTCCACGCCGGCAACTACTCCATGAACCTGCACTCCATCGGCATCGAGCACGAGGGGTACGCCGCGCAGGGCGCCACGTGGTACACGGAGGCGCAGTACGAGGCCACGGCCGACCTCGTCACGTACCTGGCGGCACGGTTCAACATACCTTTGGACCGTCAGACGTCATCGGGCATGACAACGTTGACAGTCCGGACGACGCTCACGCCGCCGGGATGCACTGGGACCCGGGCAACGGCTGGGACTGGGACCATTTCATGACGCTCCTCGGCCACCCCTACAGCGGAACGCACCGCGTCCCGACCGTGGGCTCGGTAGTGACCATCGATCCGCCGTTCGCCGACAACGTGCAGACCGTGCGTGTCTGTCCTGGTGACGACCCGTCCGATCCCACGACCACCTGCACGGACAGGCAGCAGGCGTCGAACTTCGTCTACGTGCGCACCGCCCCGGACGCATCCGCTCCGCTGTTCGGTGACCAGGCGCTCCGCCCTAACGCCCCGGGCACGAACGAGATCAGCGACTGGGGCAGCACGGCCCAGTCCGGGCAGCAGTTCGTCGTCGCGGATGTGAGCGGCGACTGGACCGCGATCTGGTTCAGCGGTGCGAAGGTGTGGTTCTACAACCCCGACGGCCAGAACGCCAAGATCGCCTACGGGGTGAAGATGATCCGCCCGGCTGGTTCCGCCTCGGTGGCCGTCTACGGCCGCAGCTACCCGGACGCCTCGGAGTACCCGGCCGGCATCTCGCCCTCGACACAGGCCCCCCTCACCGTGTACACCGTCCCCGCGGGTCAGGCGTACGTCGCCACGCAGGCCCCGGCCGTCACGGACGACTACGACAAGAGCAGCGGAACGGTCGTCCTCGGCGGCAAGAAGATGTACACCATCCAGTACGGCCACCGCGTTGCGCTGGTCTACGAGAACGCCGTCACCGCGACCCCCGTGACGCAGCACTGGGAGGACGGCGGCAACTGATCACCTGATCACCGCCGCGCGAAAAGGACCTGGCCGGGCCGGGTGGCTCGGTCCCTCACCCGTCTCGGGTGCACGCGCGTGTGCGTCGTACCGTCCGACCGGCGGACGGAACCATCCGCCGGTTGGGCCGGCCGGGCCATGCCGGCGATGGTCCCTTCTCAGCTCGGGGCCCCGAGGGGCCACGTCTCACGCGGCGGCCCGGTCCGCCCAGGCCTGCTCCAGGGCCCGCGTGAACGTCTCGGGCGACTGGACGCCGCTGACTCCGTAACGGCGGTTCAGCACGAAGAAGGGCACACCGCCGGCCCCCATCTCGGCCGCCAGTCGCTCGTCGGCCCGCACGTCCGCGGCGAACGCGGTCGCATCGTCGAGCACCTCCCGGGCCGAGGCCTCGTCCAGACCCGCTTCCACTGCGAGGGCCACCAGCGTCTCCTTGTCGCAGATCGACCGCTCCTCCGCGAAGTTCGCCCGGAAAGCGAGATCCATCATCTCGGCCTGCCGGCCGTGCGACCTGGCGAAGTGGATGAGGCGGTGCACATCGAAGGTGTTACCGAAGACACGTCCGCCGATGCGGAAGTCCAGCCCTACCTCGCGCGCCATGGCCGCGGCCTGTTCCTCCCTGGCCACCTGCTGCTCCCGGGTCCGGCCGTACTGCGCCGCCACCGCGTCGATGATCGGCACGGTGCCGTTCTCGGCCTGGGGGTTGAGTTCGAACGAACGGTGCACCACTTCGACCTCGTCGCGGTGGTCGAACGCGGCCAGGCCCCGATCGAAGCGGGCTCTGCCGACGTAGCACCACGGGCAAGCGACGTCGGTCCAGATCTCGACACGCATGGGAACATCTCCTGTCACGGCTGGTCGGAGTGAGCAACCTTCCGGTTGCCTGCCGAGGGGTTCGGCCGTCCGTACGGACAATATAGGCGACCGGACGTCTATAGCCCCCGGGATGTGTGGGGTCCTTGCGGTGACGCGTGGTGTCACCGGCGCCGGCGCTGCCACCAGCGCCGCGGGCCCTCCTCGGTGCCGGCCTCGGCCTCAGCCGCGGCCTTGAGGGCGGCGGCGATCTTCACGACGCGCTCGGCCTGGATGCCGGCGGCGAGGCGGGTGACCTCGCCGACGGGCTTGGCGCCCTGGCCGTCGGCGTGCGAGGTGCCGTAGGGGTTGCCGTCGACGAACTTCTGCGGGTCGGTGAAGCCCGGCGTGACCGTGATGCCGCCGAAGTGGTGCACGGAGTTGTACAGGGCGAGCAGGGTGGACTCGTGGCCGGCGTGATCCGTGGCGGTGGAGACGAAGCCGCTGTAGACCTTGTCCGCGAGCTTGCCCTCGGCCCAGAGGCCGCCGAGCGTGTCGATGAACTGCTTGAGCTGCGAGGAGACGTTGCCGAAGCGGGTCGGCGTGCCGAAGATGACGGCGTCGGCCCACTCGACGTCCGCCGGGGTGGCCTCGGGGATGTCGGCGATGGCCGCGTGGTCGGCGGCCCAGGCCGGGTTGGAGTCGATGGCGGCCCGGGGAGCGAGCTCGGCGACCTTGAGGAGACGTCACGTATCTCGCCGTGACCCGGAGAACGGAGCCAGAACGCGCGGGCGGTGCGGTTCATCCGGCGGGCCCCCGCCGCGGGCGGTGCCCCCTCACAGCACACGCTCATGACTCGCCCACGCGATGTGCGACTCGTGGAGCGTGACGGTGATCCCGGCGATGCCGCGGGCGCCCTCCCCCAGCGCGCCGCTACGGACGCGCTCGGCGAGCCGGTCGGCGATGACCTTGGCCAGGAACTCGGTGGACGTGTTGATCCCCGCGAAGTCGGGCTCGTCGTCGAGGTTGCGGTAGTTGAGCTCGCCGACGACCGCGCCCAGTTCCGGGGCGGCCAGGCCGATGTCGACGACGATGTTGTCATCGTCCAGCTGGTCGCGCCGGAACGTGGCGTCCACCAGGAACGTCGCTCCGTGCAGTCGCTGGGCGGGGCCGAAGACCTCGCCGCGGAAGCTGTGGGCGACCATGAGGTGATCGCGGACGGTGATGCTGAACAACGGACGGCCCTGCCATACGGCACACATCCTCGCCGGCCGATGCCGGGGACACCTATCACACGTATGCGCGGCCTCGTTTGGTTCAGCGGCTCGCGTGACGTCTAGCGCAGCGGACCGCCCCCCCTTTATAGTAGATCGGTCGTATACTGGCCCTATGGGACGCACAAGTGACGCCAGGAAGAAGATCCTCGACGCTGCGCAGTCACTCATCGAGCTGCGCGGCTACTCGGCGCTGGGCGTGGCCGAGATCTGCAAGGCGGCCGAGGTACCCAAGGGCAGTTTCTACTACTTCTTCGAGTCCAAGGAAGCCCTCGCGCTCACCGTGATCGACGAGCACTGGGCCGCCGAGCGGCGCGATTGGACCCGCATCCTGAAGAGCGACACGGAGCCCCTCCAGCGACTGCGCCAGCTCTTCGAGGCCACCGAGGCCGAGCACCGGGCCGGCCGGGAGAACCGCGGATCGATCGCGGGCTGCATGCTCGGCAACCTCTCCCTGGAGATGTGCAACCAGAGCGAGGCCGTACGCGACCGGCTCAAGGAGATCTTCGAGGACCAGGTCGACATGATCGAAGCGGTTGTCACCGAGGCCCAGAGCCGTGGGGAGGTCGCCGTCAGCGACACCCGCGAATCAGCCCGGGCCGTGGTCGCGCAGTTGGAGGGCCAGGTGCTGTTCGCCAAGCTCTACAACACCACCTCACCGCTCGGCTCGCTCTGGGCCAACTGTCTGGCGCTGCTGAACGCCCGGCCGGCCTCCGTCACAGCCGCGTCCTGACGGCACACCGGGGCCCGAAGGTCCTGGATCCGGGGCGGCCCCTGGTCCCGATGGCCAGGGGCCGCCGTCGTACGGCCGGGGAACCTCGCGCCCGGCCGCCGGGAGGCGGCGCACCGCCGCTCAGGGTGTCGCGCGAAGGGGGGCCGCACGGCACATGGCCGGCCGGGGCCGCTCCCCTCCTCCGGGAAGCGGCCCCGGCCGGCAGCGGTCACCGTCGTCCTCCGCTCTTGGACAACAGGGACCGGGATGTCGCCGGCCGAAGCCGGCGAGGTCATTCAGCTGGCGCGCAGCGGAGCGAGGGCCTTGGCCCACGCCACGACCTGGTCCAGCGCGGTGACGAGCGTGTCACGCTGGATGTCGGCCGGCTTGAACACGGAGAAGTTCTCGAAGTCCGTGAACAGGGAGAGCGCCACCTGCGCGCGGACGTCGGCCAGCTGCAGCTCACCGGCGATGCCACGCAGATGCTCCACGGCGCGGGCGCCGCCGATCGAGCCGTAGCTGACGAAGCCGACGGACTTGTTGTTCCACTCGGCGTAGAGGAAGTCGATCGCGTTCTTCAGCGCGCCCGGCACGGAGCGGTTGTACTCCGGCGTGACGATGACGAAGCCGTCGAGGGAGGCGATCTTCTCGGCCCAGGCCTGGGTGTGCGGCTGGGTGTAGTTGCCCAGGGAGGCCGGGTACGCCTCGTCCAGGACGGGGAGCTTGTAGTCCAGCAGATCGACCAGCTCGAACTGGGCGTCGGTGCGCTCGGAGGCGACTTCGTGCACCCAGCGAGCGACGGCTTCACCGTTACGGCCCGGCCGAGTGCTGCCGATGATGATACCGATCTTGGTCATGAGGACGCCCTTTCATGGGTCGGCCGTGCCTGAGGTCAGTTCTGGCCCGGCCGCAAATACTTGTCAAAACAAGTAGAGCACGCGATAGTTGACGCGTCAATAAAGCAGGTGGTTTGACGCTGTGCCACGCCTCACACCTGTGACGGTGTCAGCCGGCGCGTTCCCGCAGACGGTGGGGATGGGCCGCGTACACGCCGAGCACGCGCAGCGAGGAACCCCTCCCAGCCGCGTTGCAGGTACGGTGCGGCGGCGAGCCCCGCGGCGCCCGTGGCCGGCATGCCCAACAGCGCGCGCCGACCCACCGGTGCCCCTTCACGGTCCTGATTCGGCCGTCCCGCCATGTCTGTGCTCCTTCGACGTGGCGACGGTCTTCACGGCGCGCTTCCCACGTGACGCAGGCCCTGCCGACCGGTGTGTTCGAAACACCTCAACACCGTCACCGGTTTAACCGATTAGGATGGTGACACGGTGGGACAGAGCCTGCCGACGACACCCAGTGGAGGCGGAGCGGGCCCCGCCCCGGTGACCGTGCGCGAAGCGCGTCAGCCGAGCCTGGTCACCTGGTAGTGGGAGATGTACCAGCGGTCGGCCACACGCTTGAGCACGACGCTGAGAGTGACGTGGATGTCCGGCCGGTCGGTGAAACTGAAGTCGACGTCGAGATACCCGAGCAGGACATCGTCCGCGAGACTCCGCGTCTCCAGCACCTGGTACTCGGCCGCCAGTCCGATCGGCTGGGAGTCGTAGTACGTGAAGACCCCCTGCCGGCCGACGCTGTAGGGATGGAGCCCCTGGAAGATGGCGTCCTCGGTGAAGAGCGCCGCGACCTTCTCCGGCTCGTGCGCGTCGACCGCGGTCTTCCACTGGTCCATGACGCCACGCAGGACGGCTTCTTGTGCTCCTGTGCCGTTCATCGGTTTTCTCCTCTCACGGAGGGGCGCGCCACAAATCCGCGCCCCATGTGGATCAGACGGTGAGGCCGGTGGGGCCCGGGTCGTTAGGGTGTGGCTGCAGGGCGGTGATCTCGGCGTTCATCCACGGCCACAGGGGCAGCGTGCCGAGCACCTTCTCACGCAGGCCGGCCTCGTCGTCCGCGCGCCACACCCCGACGCTGCGCAGCTCGCCGACCGGGCGCCACAGCCGGAACAGGTGTCCGGTGGCGGCCAGTTCCCTGGCCCGTACGGATTCGGCCGCGCGTCGCCGGTCGACCTCGGCGGGGTCGGTGCCCTCGGGCACGGTCGTGGTGAGCACGACCAGGAATTCCTTCATCGTCGTTCGTCCTCTCGGTTCTTCGGGGCTGCGGGGCTGCGGGACTCTGGGGGGCTTCCGGGGCGGGAGGACTGCCCCACGGCACCCGAGCGGCAATCGCTCGGCGAGAACATGCTCGGCCAGTCACCGCCGGACGGCGCGGCATGTACCCGGCGCCGTCCCGTCCCGTCGAGCCGTCCTGGATACCTGTCGGCGACCAGGCGGTGGCGCCGACAGGGGGGTATGTCGGGTGGCCTGGTCAGGCGGCGGCCTTGAGGGCGGCGGCGATCTTCACGACGCGCTCGGCCTGGATGCCGGCGGCGAGGCGGGTGACCTCGCCGACGGGCTTGGCGCCCTGGCCGTCGGCGTGCGAGGTGCCGTAGGGGTTGCCGTCGACGAACTTCTGCGGGTCGGTGAAGCCCGGCGTGACCGTGATGCCGCCGAAGTGGTGCACGGAGTTGTACAGGGCGAGCAGGGTGGACTCGTGGCCGGCGTGATCCGTGGCGGTGGAGACGAAGCCGCTGTAGACCTTGTCCGCGAGCTTGCCCTCGGCCCAGAGGCCGCCGAGCGTGTCGATGAACTGCTTGAGCTGCGAGGAGACGTTGCCGAAGCATGTCGACGTGCGCCCGTCCACGTCCGCGTCCGTCCGCCCTGGTCAGACAGGGCGCGCGGGGATGAGCCGAAGGAGCGGCACCCCGGAACGAGAAACCCGGGGGCGCGTGGGGATGCGCGGGGTCTAGCTAGCGCAGAATGACGCCGAAGACGATGCGGAAGAACGCCTCGACCGGCGCCGCGGACTTGTCGGCCCGAGCCGCGATGAGCGCGCCTTCCCAGGCGCTCAGGACGAACAGGGCGGTGTCCGTCACGTCGAGGGCGCTGTCGAGGGCACCGGCCTCCTTGGCCTCGGTGAGCACCCGCTGGATGTGTTCGGCCCAGCGGCCGAATCCCCGCTGGACGGCCGAGCGGATCTCCTCGTTGTGATCCGCCATCTCCGCGCCGAAGTTGCCGGCCAGGCAGCCGCGGACGAATCCGTTGTCGAGGGTGTCCCCGCCGAGATACTCGAAGTGCGCCCGCAGTCGCTCGAGCGGAGGCCGTCCCGGCGTGGTGAGCATGTCGAACCGCAAGCCGGCGGCGTACCGGTTCAGCGCCTCCAAGGCGCTCTCCTCCTTGCTGGAGAAGTGGTTGTAGAACGACCCCTTGGGGACGCCGGCGGCGGTGGTGATGTCGCTGATGCCCGTGGCGTTGAAGCCCCTCGCCTGGAACTGTCGCAGGGCGGCCTGCGCGATCTCCTCACGCTTGGACACACGTCCCATCCTCGATCACCTCGCGTCCAATATGAGCGGTCGCCTCAACGGGAGTCAAACCCCGGGCGGACCGGTCGCAGGCGCGCAGGAGCCGTGGCCGGCGCATCGGCTAGACTCGATTTAAGTCGACCGGTCATTTTCAGGTCGGCCCCTCGTCCCTGATCCCACCTGGCTGACAACAAACACTCAGGAGCAGCATGTCCACGTACCGAGCCTTCGAGGCGACCGGTGTCCACAACCTCCGGCTGGTCGAACGTGAGCTGGTCGACCCCGAACCCGGACACGTCCGACTGCGGGTGGAGGCCTGCGGTGTCTGCCATACCGACGTGCTGGCCATCGAGGGCCTGCGCGCGGACCCCTCGCAGCCCGTCGTCCCGGGGCACGAGGTCGTCGGAATCATCGACGCCGTCGGCGTCGGTGTCACCGCCTGGCAGCCCGGCGACCGCGTCGGTGTCGGCTTCCTGAACGGGCACTGCGGGGAGTGCGAGCCCTGCCGCCGCGGTGACTTCGTCAACTGCCTGAACCAGCCGCAGACCGGAACGACCACCGACGGCGGCTACGCGGAGGTGGTCTACGCCCGCGCCAGCGGGCTCGCGCGCATTCCTGACGGCCTCTCCGCCATCGACGCGGCGCCGCTGCTCTGCGCCGGCCTGACCACCTTCACCGCGCTGCAGCAGGGTCACGCCCGGGCCGGGTCCCTGGTCGCCGTGCAGGGCATCGGAGGGCTCGGCCACCTGGCCCTGCAGTACGCGCGCAGCCTCGGCTACCGGGTCGCGGCGGTGGCGCGGGGCGAGGAGAAGGAGGCGCTCGCCCGGGAGCTGGGCGCCGACGAGTACATCGACAGCACCGTCGTCGACCCGGGAGACGCACTGCGCGATCTGGGCGGCGCCTCGATCATCGTCGCCACCGCGTCCAGTGGTGCGTCCATGAGCCCGCTGGTGCGGGGCCTGGCCCCGAACGGCACGCTGGTCGTCGTCGGTGCCGCGCCCGACCCGCTGACGGTCTCGACCCCCGACCTGATCTTCGGCACTCACGCCATCGTCGGCAGTCTGACCGGTTCCTCCATCGAGAACGAGGACAACCTCGCCTTCAGTCTGGCCCACGGCATCCGGCCCAGCGTCGAGGTCGTGCCCTTCGCCCAGGCCATGGAGGGATACGAGCGGATGCTCTCGGGCGAGGCCCGGTTCCGCGTCGTACTGGACACCGCGGCCTGAGTCACCCCGCCGCCCGCGAGGAGTGCGGCCCTCGCGGTGCCGTGCGGTGCCGTGCG
This sequence comes from Streptomyces sp. NPDC022910, assembly GCF_055561075.1. Taxonomy (NCBI): domain Bacteria; kingdom Bacillati; phylum Actinomycetota; class Actinomycetes; order Kitasatosporales; family Streptomycetaceae; genus Streptomyces; species Streptomyces sp. NPDC022910. Next base: position 330,694 of record NZ_JBVHHL010000001.1, on the reverse strand, counting down.
GGCGGAGTCCGAGGACTCCGCCCGCACGGGTGTCTCGCCCTGTCCGCCCTCTGCTCGACATCCCGCCCCCACCCGCCCCGGCGGCGGGCTTCCTCAGGACCTTGCGTGAACAACGTCAGAGAGAACGCCACCGCGGACGGACACACGGTCCGCGCGGTCCGTCTCGCTCGGCACCGCCGGTCTCGGCGGGGCCTGGCAGTCGGCGGCGACCGTCCATCAGGGAGCCCTGCCGGTCAGCGACGTCTTTTACACGGTCAGCGGTCTGATCTGGCTCGTGCTGCTGGCCCAGTATCTGCGTCACGGCGGAGCCAGGTGGCGCAACCTCCGTCACGACCTCCGTCATCCCGCCCAGGGCTTCGCCATCGCCTACGTGCCCATCATCGGGATGCTGATCACCGGTCACTTCTCCCGGTTCGGGCTCGACCGCGCCCGATGGGCATACGCGGTCTTCGCCCTTCTCGCCGCCCTGGTCGCCGCCCGGCTGCTCGCCCACTGGCTCACCGGTTCGCTCAGCGCAACCGTGCTGCACCCGGGCTATCTGCTACCCGTCTCCTCCGCCCCGTTCATCGCGAGCGCCGTCGCCTCGTCGCTCAAGCTGCCCGGCGTCGCCGACGCGGCGTTCGGGGTCGGGCTGCTGTACTGGCTGACCTTCGGCACCGTCGTTCTGGGCGGACTCGTCACCACCGGGCCGCTGCCGCAGCCCGCACGGCCCGCACTCGCCGTTCTGACCATTCCCCCGGCCACCGGCGGCATCGCCTGGACCGCGGCCCACAAGGGCAGCTTCGGCCCGGTCGGTTACGGCTTCGCGGGGACCTTGTTCTTCACGGTCCTTCTCGTCGCCTTCCTCCTGCCCGACCTGCGTCAGCCCGCGTTCCACCCCGGGCTGTGGGTCTTCAGCTTCCCCGTGACGGCGAGCACGAACTTCACCGTCAGGCTGCTCGTGGCGACCGGCGTCCGGGTCGGACCGCCTCTCACCGGGGTGCTCCTGGCCGCGGCCACCGCCGCACTCGTCCTGCTCTCGGCCGCGACCGCGTGGTACGCGCTGCGCGCCACGCGGCGGCGCCGAGCGCGTCAGGTCACAGCTGACCGGCGAGCCGCTGAAGGGTGCGGCTGACACTCTCGGTCCTCGCCTCCCGGTAGCCCGTGCCGGCCCACAGGTGGATGAGCCGGGTGTCGCCGACGGCGGTGGCCGCCTTGCGCAACGGGGCGGTGAGATGGTGCACGGCCGGATAACCCACCGGGGCGACCGCCTCGTACCGTTCGATGAATCGGTTGCGCAGGCCGCGTGCGGGGCGTCCGGTGAACGCACGGGTCAGAACGGTCTCCGTGAAGGCCGGATCCGCCAGCGCGGCCTTGTGCGGAGCAGCGGCCCCGCTCTCGTCCGTGCGCAGCAACAGGGTGCCGACCGCGGCGGCGTCCGCGCCGGCGCGCAGCGCGGCCGTCACGTCGGCGGAGCCGGCGATGCCTCCGCCGGCGACGATCGGCAGTGCGGTGCCGCGGCGGACGTCGGCGATCAGACCGGCAGCGGCACGGGGCGGGCAGCCTCTCCGGGGTGAACGTGGCCGAGTGCCCTCCCGCGGCGGATGCCTGCAGGACGAGCCCGTCCACCGCCGCCTCTGGCGCCTGCCGGGCCTCGTCGGCGGAGGTGACACTCTGCAGGACGGTGGTCCCGGACCGGCGCAGGGCCTCGACGACCGCGGGATCGGGGACACCGAAAGTGAACGAGACCACTGGCACCGGCGATGCGATGAGGAGATCGATCTCCCGCCGCGTCCCGGACGTCACCGCGGCCGTGCTGCACGCCGGGGCGGCGCGTGTGCCGGCGAAGTTCGAGGGCCGCCCGCTGTCCCTCGACAGCCGGCGGGCCGCTGCGGCAGCGGCCGTCCTCGGTGCGGAGGTGGTGGTGCCGGCCCACTACGACGGCTGGGCCCATTTCTCCGAGGGAGGCGCCGACCTGAAACTGGCCTTCGACGAAGCAGGCCTGTCCTCGCTGCTGCGGACCGCGCCGCACGGGAACTGGGTGGACCTGCGTCCCTGACCACGGAGGGCGGGGGCCGTACCCGCCCGCCGCCCACCGCGCATCTCCTTGACAGGTCAAGGAATTTCCCATTTACTCGACTTAGCAAACCTGAACGATCCTCTACTTTCCTTTCCGCGTCCACCATGCGAGCAGTACGTGACGTATGACATCGGTCCCGACGGCGGGGAGGTCGGACGGGAAATGGACGCGGTAGTGCGCTATTCGATCCTCGGCCCCGTGCGCGCGCTGCGCGGGGCCGACGAACTCGATCTCGGCCCTCCCAAGAGACTGGCCCTCTTCGCCCTGCTCGTGCTGCGCGCGCCCGGCCCCCTCACACTGAGCGAGGCGGTCGACGTCCTGTGGGACGACGAGCCGCCGGCCAGCGCGGCCAACGTGGTGCACCGGCACATCGGTGCCCTGCGCAGAACGTTGGAGCCGCAGCTGCGCAGCCGGTCCAACGCCAAGCACCTCGTACGCGCCGCCGATGGTTACCGGTTGCCGGTCGACGCCTCGGGCTCCGATCTCCTGCACTTCCGTGACCTGTGCACGCAGGCGCGGCTCGCGGCCAGGGCCGGAGACCCCGCGCGGGCCGCCCACCGCTTCGTCGAGGCCCTCCGGCTCTGGCGCGGCCCCGTCGTCGCCGACGGCAGCTACGTGTGCCGGCATCCGGTGTTCACCGCGGTCGGGCACGAGTTCGTCGCGGCGGTCAAGGAAGCCGCCGACGTCGTCCTGACCGCGGCACCCGCGCTGACGGAAGACGTGCTCACCGCCCTGCGCCAGGCGCTGGACGGCCACCCCTTCGACGAAGCCGTGCATGCCCGGCTGATCGCCGCCCTGGCCGCCACCGGCCGGCAGGCCGAGGCCCTGCGGCAGTTCGACCACATCCGCCGCAGTCTGGCCGACGAGCTTGGCGTCGACCCCGGCCCCGAACTGCGAGCCGCCCAGCAGCACCTGCTGCAACGCAGGCTCACCGCGCCCGTGCGCAGGCCGGCGGGCCCTGCCTCGGCCGCGTCGGTGCCGTCCCAACTACCCCCGGACTGCGCGTCCTTCGCCGGCCGGCGGTCGGCGCTCGACCGGTTCCTGGAACTGCTGCCCTTGGAGGGGGAGAGCCCGGCCCCGGCCATCATCGCCGCGGTCTGCGGCATGGCGGGAGTGGGCAAGACGACCCTGGCCGTCCACGTCGCCCACCTGGCGGCGGCACGCTATCCCGACGGACAGGTCTACGTGGATCTCCGGGGCCACCACACGTCGCGAGCGCCTCTCGACCCCAGCGACGCCATGCGCACGGTGCTCGAAGCGCTGGACACCGAAACGATTCCCGCGCAGCCGGGCGCCGCCGCGCTGGGCTCCGCGTACCGCAGGGCCCTGGCCGGGCGTCGGCTGCTCCTCGTCCTGGACGACGCCGGCGACAGTGAACAGGTCCGTCCCCTGCTGCCCGCCACACCCGGCTGTCTGACGATCGTCACCAGCCGTCGGCGGCTGGAGGGGCTGGCCGTGACGGACGACGCCCGGATCGTCACGCTCAACCCCATGACCCGGCAGGAAAGCCTCGAACTCCTCGAACGCCGCCTGGGCGCGGACCGGCTCAGGGGCGAGCGTGCCGCGGCCGAGGAGATCGTGGAAGTGTGCGGAGGACTGCCGCTGACGCTGGCCGTCGCGAGCACCCGGGCGCTGCTGCAACCGACGTTCTCCCTCGCCTCGCTCGCCGCGCAACTGCAGGACGACCGGAGCAGCCTCGCGGCCCTGGCCACACAGGATGTCCGCACCGATGTCAGGAGCGCCTTCACGGCCTCCTACGAAGCGCTGAGCCACAGTGCCGCGTCACTGTTCAGGCTGCTCAGCCTGCACCCCGCGCGCGACATCACCGCGCGGGCCGCCGCCAGCCTGGCCGGCACCGACTTGTGGGCCACGCACGCGGACATGGCGGAACTCACGGATCACCACCTGCTCGTCGAACTCGTACCGGGCCGGTACGCGTGTCATGAACTGCTGCGCGGTTTCGCCGCGGAACTCAGCTCCCGGCGGGATCCGGCCAGCGTGCGGTCCGCGGCACGCGCCCGGATGGTCGAGCACTATCTGTACAGCGCCGATGCCGCCACCGCGCTGATCGCCGCGCACCGCAGGGCCCTGATCCTGCCGCCCCCGCGCCCCGGGGTACGGCCTCAGCAGTTCGACGAGAGAGCGGAAGCCGCAGAGTGGATCATCGCCGAGAGACATCTGCTGCCGTCTCTCGTCGAGGACATGGGGCTCTTCCCCCGGGGCGAAACGTTCCGCCGGCAACTGTGCTCGACACTGAAGACATTCGCGCGCCGCGTCGACCGCTGAGCGGGAGGCGGCCCCGCGGCCACGTCTCAGGACGCCTCGAGCCGTGCCGCGCCACGGAGCTTGCGCAGAGCGTTGTGGTGCCTGGACTTGACCGTTCCCATCGGCACTCCCAGGATTCCGGCGGTCTCTTTGAGGGTGCGGTCGTACAGGTAGATGTGCACCAGCACCGCGCGGTGCTCCGGCGACAGCCCGTGAAGAAGCGGCCTGGCCGTCATGGCGTGGTGCACCGCCTCGGTGCTGTCGGTGCCCGACAGCGGCTCGTTGTAGACGGCGCCGACGACCTCCCTGCGCGTGTGCGGCTTGCGCACCCAGTCGATGACCAGGTGACGGGTCACGGTGAGCAGCCAGCCCCTGACCGATCCTTCCATGCCGATGAGGCGGTCGAGATTCCGCCAGGCCCGGATGATCGTTTCCTGCACGATGTCTTCGGCGAGCCCACGGTCGCCGAGCATTCTTTCGGCATACGAGACAAGCCCGTCCCGGTGCTCCGTCACGATGGCGCCAAGCGTCTCTGCCCGGTTCTGTGCCGTGGAGGGCGTGGTCATAGTCCCCTGAGCCGTTCTGATGCTCTGTCGTTCTGCGGTCGGAGACCGGATGCGGTCTCGCACATGCGCACTGTAGGCGGACGGGGGTGTCGGAAAACTGCTGCGCTTGTGACGCCGCGATGCCGTCCCGCGCCGGGCCGGCCGCCCGTCACGGACGGCGGTCGGCCCGCGGGGTGCGAACACGCGATGGCCAGGTCGTGATGGTCGTGTGGAGACGGCGGTCCGGCCGCGTGAACCGTAGCTGCCGATGCCTCGTGTGTCTCTGGTAGCACGCCGACTCCGAGTCGCTGCACCAACACAGGAGGAACGGAACGGTGGATACGCCTCCGGGAAACCGCGTGGAAGAGGTCCTTGCCGAGTTCGCCCAGCGGTACGACGCCATGGCTCGGGCCGAGGAGGAGCTGCGGACGCTGTCGGTGACGGCGTCGTCCGCGGACGGCGTGGTGGAGGCCACCGTGTGCGCCGACGGCCGGGCGTCGGCAGTCCGCTTTCCCACCAACCGGTTCAAGGAGATGTCGGGCCCGGAGCTGGCCCGCAGCGTCCTGGGGGCCCTGACGACGGCCCGGGCGGAGGTAGCCCTCCGCGCCGCCGCGATCGCCCTGTCCCCGGCGGCCCAGGTGTCCGGATGCACCGCGCCGGACACGTGTGACGACCCGCTCCGCAGTGGCCCGGGGACGCACACCCCGTCCCACACGTGCTGGCATCGTGTGGTGCGGGAGGCCCGAGCGGTGTCCGGCCGTCACGGCGCCGTCCCCGATCCGGTCGGCGTGCCGGGCCGCGGTGCGGCGCCGGAACAATCGCACTCCCCGGGGCCGCTCTGGGGAAAGCTGCTGCCAGGCGTTCCGTCGCCTGCGCGGCCGGCTTCCCTGCCCGCGGAGCTGTCCGAAGCGGTCGTGGCGCTGGGTCAGGCCGTATGCGAGTCCGCCGGAGGGCTGTGCACACCTGACTGGCGCGGGCGGGCTGTGCACACCTGACTGGCGCGGGCGGGCTGTGCACACCTGACTGGCGCGGCCGGCCGGACACGGCGGACCCGTCGGACGGTGACCCCGCGGCGGTGGACACCGCCTGATCGTGATGGTGCGCGAGACACTGACCCTCGACACTTTTCTGCATGTGTACTCGGGCGTGGGTACCATGCGCATCATCAGCATAACGAGGGAGTGAACGGTTGTGACCAGCCAGTCAACCGCCACGCTCCGGTCGCGGTACGTCGCACGAGCCGCGTCGGATCTGGAGGAGAATCGCCGACGACAGCAGGAACTGGCCCAGACCATCAAGATGTTGAAGCGGGAGGAAGCCCTCCTCATCGACATCCTGGCCCTCGCCGAGCGGCACGAGGGTGACGTCGGCGAACCGCCACCCCTCCCCGAGCAGGCCCAGGAGGAACCTACGGTCCGGCAGGTCAGGTCGGCCAAGGCCCAGAACGGCACGGCGAGGAGGAAGGCGAGGGGCAAGTCGCGGCAGCCTCTGCTCGCGGACATCCTGCTGGACCTGCTCCGCGCGCAGGACCAGCCACGTTTCGCGAAGGAACTGAGGGACGAACTCCTCGCCAAGCACCCCGACCGGACCCCGACCCCCCAGGTGGTGCGCAACACCCTTGAATCACTCGTGGCCAAGGGACGTATCCGCCGCCACAAGCACGAGCGGTCGGTGACGTACACCGTCGCGTGAAGTGCCGTGCGCGGCCCGTGGACGTGTGCCGCTCCGCTCGGGGGGCGAGCGGAGCGGCACACGTGCGCAGCGGTCGCCCTCCCCGTCCGGGTGAGACGGAAGGACGACCGCTCCACCCGCTGCGAAGCCAGCCAATCCATGTCTTCGCGGCGGGAGCCTTCAATGGGTGAACGGTCCCGGTGTCGTTCGGGGTTCACGAGTCGGCCGGGATTTTCCCGCTCGGGACGAGGTGTCAGGGCCTCCAGGAGCGGCACAGCAGGTCAGCGGCTCGTTCGGCGATCGCGTAGACGGTGGCGTTGGTGTTGTTCGACGGGATGGCATAGTTCAGTGGCTTCAGTCGCTGATTGGGGGGCGGATGTCTGCGGACCCGAAGTGCAGGTCCTCGGCCACCGCGACGAAGTACCGCACCTGACGCAACTCCATGAGGCCCGTGCTACGGAGCGGCGGTCGGCGGGGCGGCGCTCGGTGACGTGTTGACTCCCAGCTGATAGGCACAGGCTCCTACAGCAGGTCAGAGCGGCGCGACGCCGATACCGGCGGGGCGGGCGCCGGAATTAGACGACCGATCGGCTCGTTGTGCGGCGTGACCGGCCGACACGGACCGGTCGGAACCACCGCCGTCACACCGAAAGCGAAGAAGACAGTCATGAGCAACTCCGGCAAGAAGGTCGCCGTCATCACCGGTGCCTCCCAGGGGATCGGCGCGGGCCTGGTCGAGGCGTATCGCAAGCTCGGTCATGCCGTGGTCGCCACGTCGCGGACCATCGCCGCCTCGGACGACCCGGACGTCGTCACCGTTCAGGGTGACATCGCCGACCCCGCCACGGCCGAGCGCGTCGCCGCCGCCGCGATCGAGCGGTTCGGCCGCATCGACACCCTCGTCAACAACGCCGGCATCTTCGTCGCGAAGCCGTTCACCGAATACACCCAGGAGGACTACGACGCGGTCACGGGCGTCAACCTGAGCGGGTTCTTCCGGATCACCCAGCTCGCCGTCGAGCAGATGCTCCGTCAGGGCGGCGGCCACGTCGTCCAGATCACCACGAGCCTGGTCGACCACGCCCTCTCCGCAGTGCCCTCGCTGCTGGCCTCCCTGACCAAGGGCGGCCTCCAGTCCGCCACCAAGGCGCTGGCCATCGAGTACGCGACCCGGGGCATCCGCAGCAACGCCATCTCCCTGGGCGTCATCAAGACCCCGATGCACTCGGAGGAGTACTTCGAGATGTTCGCCGCCCTGCACCCGGTCGGGCGGATGGGCGAGGTCAGCGACATCGTCGACGCGGTTCTCTACCTGGAGAACGCCGCGTTCGTGACGGGCGAGATCCTGCACGTCGACGGCGGCCAGAGCGCCGGTCACTGACGCCGGGTCTGACGGTCACCGGTCGCCGCCCGGGCCCGGAGGCACATCCACAGGCGGCTGATCAGGGGCGTGATCAGCCGCCTGTTCCGCTGTCCCAGGAGGTGCTCTGACGGTGCAGCGGCACGGGCTGTGGCAGAACGCGAAAGAAACCTTCTCGCGCTGCCGGTCGGCTCCGGGTGGGCCGTCTGAGAACGGGCGACGGGCAGCTCGCGCAGCCTGCGCCGGAGGGCCGCCCCGGCGATGTCGAGCGCCGTGGCCAGGCCGTGTGACATCGGGGCCACCCAGAGGTCCTCCTCAGGGGCTGGAGCACGCCCGGCAGGGTCTCGGCGACCGGGCCGGGGCCGAGCAGGCGGGCGCGCCGGGTGAACTGGTGGCGCTACCCCTGCGTACTGCCGTCCACGAGCCGGTCGGGGCCGCCCCGCACCACGCTCACCAGCATCATCGGCTGCACGAGCACCGCCATACCGTCGGCGGACGGGTCCTGCGCGGACGGGCGCAACGGCCTCACCCGGCGGGCGCAGTCCAGTATGGTCTGCACCGCGGAGACGAACGCCTCCCATGACTCATACCTCCTGTGAATGGGTGAACTCACGTGCCGCGCTCCGCGCCGGCGAGCGCCGCGGCCCGCCGCACGCCACGACCCTGGACCTGGTGACCGGCCGGTGGCGTCGGCGTCGTGCGAGGACCTTGACGACGACGAGCGTCGGAACCGTCACGGCCGTCACCGCGGCGATGGCGACCGCGCCGGCCGTGCGCAGCAGTCCGGTCGCGGCAGCACCGGCGAAGCCCAGCAGCACCGTTCCGGTGCCCCAGACCAGCGACGCCGTGGTGCTGTAGAGAAGGAAGCGCCGGTAGGGCATGCCCGACGAGCCGGCGGCGCAGGGCAGGAAGGTCCTCGCAAAGCCGATGAACTTGCCCGTGAAGACCGCTGCCCCGCCATGGTGGGTGAGGAAGGCCCGGGCTCGTCCGTCGCGGTGGCAGACGAGGGCTTTGAGGGGCCGCCGCCGGTCGGGCCGCCGCGCGCACCAGCGGCCGAGGGCATAGCCGAGGTTGTCGCCGGTGACGGCGCCCGCGACCACGACGGCCGCGAGAAGGGGGGCGTTCAGCTCGCCCCGGCCGGCGACGGCCGACGCCAACAGGACGGCCGTCTCGCCGGGCACCAGAAGTCCGATGAAGGCGCTGGTCTCCCCGGCCGTGAGGACGAACACCGCAGCGTACGACCACCATCCGGCCGCCTCGATCACACTGTCGAGGTGCATGGCCGTCAGCCCGCCTCCCGCAGGGCGCGGAGGCCGCCCGGTATCCGTTTCCGGGCTCCGGCGCGCCTGCGCACCGGCTCCACCCGGCCTTCCGGCTCCCAGGCGTCCGCGGGGCCGCGGGACCGTGCGCCCTGGCGCGTGAGGCGTCCCGCGAGGAGCCAGCTCAGAAGCGGCACGCCCGCGGCGAACGTGGCGGCGAGCCCGGTGTGCTCGGTGGTCAGGACGGACGTCGCGACGGCACCCAGCGCCGTCGTCATGACGGCGACACGCGCTCGGGACGACGAGACGGCGCTGGTGACCGCCAGCGCGATCAGCAGGCACCAACCCGTCAGCGCACCGGGCATGGATAGGTAGTCGCCGAGGAGGCTGCCCTCACGCGCCGGGAGGTGTTCCAGAGGCATCCAGCAGGTGTAGGCCAGCCCGGCCGCGCTGGACGACAGCAGCGCGAGAGCGGCGCGGGCGTAGGCCGCCGGACGCTGGTGTGCCAGCCACAGCGGCACCAGGGCCGTCAGGGGCCAGGGAGCGAGAAGGCGGACGACAGCCATGGTCTGCGCCGTGTCCAGCCGGTCGGGTTCGAGCGGGGAGTCGGCGGAGGAGGAGACTCCGAGGAGGGCCGCGTGGAGCAGCGCGAGCGCCGCCGCCCCGGTCGCCAGGTGCCGCAGGATCCTGCGAGTGACGGTCTCCTGCCCCTGCCGGTCGTCACGCGGACGGTCCGCCTGCCGGCGTTCGGACGCCGGATCGGAGCAGCCGTGCGGTTTCGTGGTGTGGGCTACCACTTGGTCACACCTCACTAACTTGACGCGGCAACCATATGCATTATTTGATCCGTCAAGCAAGTATTCGCGGCGGCGCGCGGTCCATCGCGAGCCGTCGAAGTTGACATTCGGCCAACACGACAGATACTTGACTAGTCAAACAGATGTGGTGGAGAGTGGTCTGCCGCTGCGAGGCTGCCCGAGGAGGACACCATGACGGCCCCGGCCTTCGAGATAGGTTTGAACTCGTTCGGGGAGGTCGCTCGGACAGCGGCCGGACACTCGACGACGCCGAGACCGTGCGGCTGCTCGTCGAGGAGGCGAAGCTCGCCGAAGCCGCGGGGCTGGACGTGTTCAGCATCGGTGAGCACTACCGGCCGGGCCACGTCGACAGCGCCACTCCCGTCCTGCTCGCCGCGGTGGCCACCGCCACCGAGCGCATCCGCCTGGGAACGTCGGTGACGGTGCTCAGCACCAACGATCCCGTGCGGCTCTACCACGATTTCTCGACGCTGGACGCCGTGTCGAACGGCCGTGCCCAGCTCGTGCTCGGCCGTGCGTCGGCCACGGAGTCGTTCCCCCTGTTCGGCTACGACCTCACGGACTACGAGCCGTTGTTCGAGGAGAAACTCGAGCTCTTCATGCGTCTGCAGCGCGAGGAGACGGTGACGTGGACCGGCGCGTTCCGCGCGCCGCTCACGGAACAGCGGCTGCGTCCCCGGATGCGCCCGGGAGGCGTTCCCACCTGGATCGGTGTGGGCGGCAGCCCGCATTCCGTGCTGCGCGCCGCCCGCTACGGCCTGCCCCTGATGCTGGCCGTCGTCGGCGGACGTCCGCAACGCTTCTCCACCCACGGCGATCTCTACCACCGGGCACTCCAGCAGTCCGGGCACGGCCCGCAGCCGGTCGGCCAGCACTCCCTGGGGCTCGTCGCCGACACCGACGAGGAGGCGGTCGAGACCTGGTGGCGGTACTGGAAGCCGGTCGTGACCGCACTGGCCGAGGAGCGGGGGTTCTACAAACCCACGCGGGAACGTTTCGCACGGCCGCGAGCTTCCAGCACAGGTTGTAAGCGTCCTGGACGGCGCTGTTGAGACCCAGGCCGCCCGCCGGGGGAACACGGTGCGCGGCGTCACCGAGCATGAAGACCCGGCCGACCCGGAAGTCGTCGATGAGGAAGCGCTCCAGATGCCACTCGCTCACCCCGAGGATCTTCGCGTTCAGGTCCGGGATGCCCAGGGCCTCGCCGGCCCAGCGCAGCATCTTCTCCGGCTGCGACTTGTCCACATCGGCCCAGGACACGGAGAGCACCCACTCCGTGGTGTGCCGGCCCCAGCGCTCCGGTCCCTGCGAGAGGAGCACGCCGCCGAAGTCCAGGTGCTCCGGGTACTCCGGGTTGAACACCCAGCTGATGACGGAGTCGTCGCCCGGCAGGTACTCCGACAGGTCGGCGGACACGTAGAGGCTGACCAGCTTGCGGAGACGCTCGCGCATCGTCACCTTGACGCCGGCCAGCTCCCCCACCGTGCGGCCCGCGTCGGCACCGAGGAGGTAGCGGGAGCGAACCGTGTAGGCGGTGCCGGTGGCCCGGTTCAGGACGGTCGACGTCACGCCGTCGGCGTCCTGTTCCAGGCCGACCAGTTCGTGGTGGAACCGGACCGTCGCCTGGTCCTAGCTCTCGGCGTGCGCCCTCAGGATCGGCTCCAGGCGCAGCAGGGAGAGGTTGGCGTTGGACTCGGGGCTCGCCGCGACGTAGTCCGGGTCGTTGTCACCGCCCAGGAACTCCACCGATCCCAGACGGCGGCCGTGCGCGCCCTCCGGCCCGCCGCCGGCGAGCCCGGAGTACCAGACGACGGCCTTCGCGTTCTCCGGGGGCGTGGCCTGCCGTCTGATGTCGTCGGACACTCCCATGTCAGTGAATATCTCCATGGAACGCTGGTTGAGCGAGTGTCCTCGCGGAAGCGTCGTCGTCCCTGGGTAGCGGGTGACGAGCAACGACGGAACACCGAGCCTGGACAGGAGGATGGAGGAGGTGAGTCCTGCCCCGCCGCCACCGACTATCAGCACCGGAACGTGAACATCGAACTTCTGTGACACGCGAACGTACCCTCTCGTTTGCGGGGGATTGACGGACGCGAGGCACAGTCCATTCGGCATCGATGACCTGAAGGTTTGTTGGGTGCAGAACGACACACATGCGTCGCGCTCGCGCGGTTGAACGTGAGAGTAACAGGACATCCTTCGCGCGACGCATCGTGTGAAGGCGTCCAGGGGTGACACCCCGGCCGATACATACGTGTTGACCCGTGGCGCTCCGGCACGGGGTACGGGGGCGAGCCCCGCCGCGACATCGAAAGACAGTCTGAACCACGCGTTCTCGGCGATGGGACGCCAGCAAAGGAAGGCCTGTGTCCCGCCCGGTCGCAGCGCCCGCGCGACGTCGCCGAAGGCCGCGTCCGGATCGTCGAAGAACCTCACTCCGAACTGGCTGAGCGCGACATCGAAGGCGCCCTGCTGCGTCGTCTCTCCGGCACGCGGCCGGAGGCGGGACGGCTGCGCCGCGACTGCTCACCCGGCCGTCAGGAACTCGTCCGCGGACAGGCGACGGTTGACGACGCGGATGTCACCGATGTTGCCGTGGAAGACGATGTCCACGGCGCCCGCGTACTGCACTCCTGGCGGCGGCGCGTCGCAGAACGTGTCCGATGAGGACCGAACCGGAGACAAACCCGTCACCCGTTTGACAGGTGACTTGGCAGGCTGCCAGGATGTCACCTGTTCAACCGGTGACGCTGGCGGTATGCCGCAACGCGACACCTCTCATCCGCACCAGTGAAGGCGACCATGGATCTGAAGCTCGAAGTTGTAGTGCTGCCCGTCTCCGACGTCGACCGGGCCAAGAACTTCTACGAGAAGGCGGGATTCCGTCTGGACGTCGACTACGTGGCCGACGACAGCTACCGCGTGGTGCACCTGACACCGCCCGGCTCCCAGTGCTCGATCCTCTTCGGCACCGGGGTCACCACGGCCGCACCCGGCTCCGTCCAGGGCCTGCACCTCATCGTCTCGGACATCGAGGCCGCCCATGACGAACTCGTCGAGCGCGGCATCGAGATGGGCGAGATCTTCCACGACGCCGGCGGGGTGTTCCACCGTGGCACGGAGGAAGGACGGGTCAGCGGCCCGCACCCGGAGCGCGCCAGCTACGGCTCGTTCGCCGCCTTCAGCGACCCGGACGGCAACGGGTGGGTACTGCAGGAGGTCACCACCCGGCTTCCCGGCCGGTGACGACGAGTCCGCTCGCCGGACACGGCTGAAGCAATGCGAGCTCGGGCCCCTCGGTGGAGGCCGGAGCACTCCACCAGGGACAGGAGCATGTGATGAACGAGACCCTCCGCACCTACGACGTGGTGGTCATAGGAGCGGGCCCGGTCGGTGAGAACGTGGCCGACCGGGCCCGCGCCGCCGGGCTCAGCACGGTGATCGTGGAACGCGAACTGCTTGGGGGCGAATGCTCGTTCTGGGCCTGCGAACCCAGCAAGGCGCTGCTGCGGCCGGTGATGGCACGCGCCGACGCCCTCCGGGTCCCGGGGCTGAGCCAGGCGGTGCAAGGGCCGCTGGACGTGGACGCGGTCCTCGCGCATCGCGACCGCATGGCCGCCTTCTGGAAGGACGACGACCAGGTCGACTGGCTCGACTCGGTCTCCGTCGACCTCATACGCGGTCACGGCCGGCTCACCGGTCCCCGGCAGGTGTCGGTACAGACACCCGCCGGGGACACCGTCCGGCTGACCGCGCGGCACGCCGTCTCGCTCTGCACCGGCACCGGCACCGCCCTGCCCGACCTGCCCGGACTCGACACCGTACGCCCGTGGACCAACCGCGAGGCCACCACCGCCGACCGCGTACCCGGGCGCCTCGCCGTGGTGGGCGGCGGCGTGGTTGCCGTCGAGCTGGCGACAGCCTGGCAGGCGCTCGGCTCCCGCGTGACCCTGCTGGCGCGCGGCGAGAGCCTGCTGAGGAAGATGGAGCCGTTCGCCGGTGAACTGGTGGCGGAAGGGCTCCGCGAGGCCGGCGTCGACATACGACTGGGCACCGAGGTGGCCTCCGTGCGGCGCGAGAACGGTGGGGACGGCACGGTACGGATCACCCTGGCCGACGGCGCGGAACTGACCGCGGACGAGATTCTGTTCGCCACCGGCCGCGCGCCGCGCACGACGGACGTCGGCCTGGAGAGCGTCGGCCTGACGCCCGGCGACTGGCTCACCGTCGACGACACCTGCCGGGTGACCGCCGTCGCCGACGGCTGGCTCTACGCCGTCGGCGACGTCAACCGGCGCGCGCTGATGACCCATCAGGGCAAGTACCAGGCCCGGATCGCCGGCGCGGCCATCGGCGCCCGCGCCAGGAAGACACCTGTCGACGACGTCCGCTGGGGCGCACACGCCGCGACCGCCGACCACGTGGCCGTCCCGCAGGTCGTCTTCACCACCCCGGAGGTGGCCTCCGTCGGGCTCACCACGCACGAAGCGCGGCGCACCGGCCGCCGGGTCGAGGTGGTGGACTACGACCTCGGCCGCCTGGCGGGCGCCCAGCAGTACGCCAAGGACTACCGCGGCCGGGCCCGCATGCTGGTCGACGCGACGAACGGCACCGTGGCCGGGGTCACCTTCGTCGGGCCCGGAGTCGGGGAACTGCTCCACTCGGCCACGATCGCCGTCGCGGGGGAGGTTCCGATCGAGCGGCTCTGGCACGCCGTCCCCGCCTTCCCCACGATCAGTGAGGTGTGGCTGCGGCTGCTGGAGACCTACCGGGACGCCGGCGGGCGGTAGACCGCCGGACACGGCGCGGGCGGAGGCCGGCTCGCATGGCGGCGGTCCGGGAGCGGCGAACGGTGACACAGGCCGCTCCGCCCCGCGTGCGGGGTCCCACGTACGGGGTCTCGCAAGCGGAGTCCCACCTGCGGGGCCCAGGTACGGGGTCCCGCGACGGGAACGAAGTCCCGCCCGGGCAGGAGGCCGCCCTCCCAGGTGGTCCCGCCCGGGAAACGCGGCGTCAGTGGCCCATGCCCACCGCTCCGTCGACGGGTACGACAGCCAGCGGTATGGTCCGCCGCACACACGGGAACCGGCCCTGACCCGGCGGCGCGGCCTGGAGGTGGACGGCGACGGTGCCCGTCGCGGCACCGTCGCCGCCGTCCAAGAATCGGCCGTGGCCGTCCGGGCCGGGGCGCGCGCAGCTCCGGGGCACGGTCCAGGGCGATCCCGAAGTGGTCGCGGTACGCCGCTAGGACGGCCTCCTCGGACAGTTCCGTACGGCTGCTCTCCCCCGCCTGCGTGACCTGCAGTGTCTGTCCGCTGAGGGTGATCCGGCCGTTTTTCGTGGGCAGCGAGCACACCAGGTTCTGGGTGAAGTGAGCCTGGGGAGCGTGGGTGTGCCACCAACAGGCCGTGGCGAAGTCCTCAGCGCCCGCGGGCGGATTTCGAACGAGTCGTGGCAAGGACACGGACCCCGGTGCGTCCATCGGTGTCACGGCCCGCGCCGGTCCGGTCCGGCACGACGGCGATTCCGACCAGCGGATTTCTGGCTGCCGTCTTGCATCCGCCCTGACGCCTGTACGCCCGACTGAGAAACACCGTGTTACTGCTCTGGAACGCGTTTCTTCGGACGGACAGCAACTCAGGACACCTGTTCACCGTTTCGGGAGCCGAGTTCAGGACTCAGGTGGGCGGCCGCCCGTAGTGCGCACCACGTGGAGCGGCCGCCCCGTCCCGCCACAAGGGGGTGGGGTGGCGGGGGCCTGTCAGCAGAAACACGTGCGGACCCGGGGGATCGGTTCACGGTCTTCCCGGATCCCCGCCGCCGTGTACCGGAGACGCGGGTCACCGGCCCGTCGGGACCTCGGCGGTCGCCCCGGTCTCCGCGCTCCGCACGGCGTCCGGCGTCCGGCGTCCGGCGTCCGGCGTCCGGCGTCGGCATGGTGTGCGGGAACCCGATGCGGAGCCCGAACGCAGTCAGCGCCGCGGCCAGCACGACGGCGGCGGCCAGGAGCAGGGCCTGGTGGTAGCCGTGACGCAGCAGGGGCGTAGCCACGAGCGGGCCGAGGATCTGCCCGACGGAGTACCCGGCGGTCAGCAGGGCCACGGCGCGCGGGAACCGCAGATGCGTACCGGCCGCCAGCGCCAGCGTGCTCACGCCGATGAAGGTGGAGCCGAACAGCACCGCCGAGATCAGTGCGGGCGCCACTCCCCCGACCAGCGCGGGCAGGGCGATACCCACTGCCTGGACGCCGAGCGCGGCCAGCAGCAGGTCCGGCCTGGACCAGCGGCGTCCCAGTCCGGCCCACACGGCGGAGGAGGGTATTGGGCAGTTGCTCGGCCGGTGACGATCACTGCGCCATGCGCATCGCGCATTCGAACGGCGGCGGCCCCCTGAACCATCGGCAGTCGGCGGGAACACAGAGCCAACCACCTCTCTCCGGAGCATCATCACGAGCAAACCCGATCAGAGGGTCGCCGTCATCACCGGTGCGTCCCAGGGCATCGCTGCCGGCCTGGTCGACGCCTACTATCCGGTCGGCCGGAGGGGCGAGATCCAGGACGCCGTCGACGTGGTTCTCCATCTGGACAACGCTCCCTTCGTCACCGGCGAGATCCTGCACGTCGACGGCGGCCAGAGCGCCGGTCACTGACGTCGGACGCCTGCCCAGCACACCGCGGCGGGCGGCGCCCTGGGCTTACCGGACACGTGTCTCTACGAACACGTGTCTCTACGAACACGTGAGATGACTTTTGAGGACCAGGGGCGGCAATCGATTTTTCATACAGGCACGGCATTAGTTTCCGCTGCAATATAAGTCGACCGGTCATTTTCTGATGCGGATTTCTCCTTTCCGCGGCCGGAGCCTTGGATGTAAACCGGGTACGCCCCGGTCTGTAACGAGCCCTGACATTTACACTGTGGCCATGGCAGACGTGACAACCATCAAGCCTTTGAACCGCGACGAGGAGGCCTTCCTACGGGCTCTGGGGAGAGTAATCACACTCCTGCCCCGGGTCGTCGACGCGGACATGCTGGAAGAGCATCCGATTTCGGGTACCGAGTACATGGTCCTCGTGCATCTCTCTGAGGCGCCGCACAACCAGATGCGGATGAGCGAGCTGGCCGCCATGTGTGGGCTGTCACTGAGTGGCATGACGCGAGTGGTGAACCGGCTGGAGGCGCAGTCGCTGGTCATCCGTGAGAAGTCGCCCGACGACGGGAGGGCCTGGCTCGCCGTTCTCACCAGTGCCGGGTGGACGCAGCTGAAGCAGGCATGGCCCACCAATCTCGCGAGCGTGCGACGCCATGTGTTCTCGCGTCTGGAGGGCTGCGACATCGCCGCCGCCGCGAAGGTGCTGGAGCACATAGCGTCCGTCTGAGGCCCAGTCGCCCGAGCGGGCCGACCGCGCCACGGACCTCCACTAGTACTCCAGTGTGGTTTCGCGATCTTGCGCAGGTCCGGCTGGGAACGGGTACGGGCACCGCGTGATCATCGGGGGTTGTGTGGACTCCTGAAGATCGTGCGGTGGCCGCAGGCCACCCTGCGGCCACACCGAGCGGGCCAACCGGCCCGACCGGGACCACTTCCGCTGCCGTCGGTGCGAGCTCTCCCTCACTCTCGGCTACGCCCCGCAGACGTCGTCGCCGGGGTCAACGTGCGTGATCACGCACGCTCGGCGTGGTGTTCGTCACCGCACCCGCACCCACCCCCGAACCTGACCGGGGATGGGTGGATGCGACCCGTGACCGTCCCGTCGTAGGGGGCACTCGGGAGCGCGACAAGGTGTGAACGACCAAGCGCACAAACTCGGGCCGTTCACGGCCGAGAAGGTGACGCCACGGTCCGCCCAGCGCGAGCACGAGGGGGAGGCGGCGGTCGGTGTGCGGCCGGTCACAGAGAGACGCGTGCCAGGGCCGGGGGTCCTACGCCACGGCCTCCGTCTCCGCCGTCCCTTCCGTCTCCCGGGCCGCCGACTTCTCGAACTGCGTCCGGTACAGCTCCGCGTACCGCCCGCCCGCGGCCAGCAGCTCCTCGTGCGTACCCCGTTCCACGATCCGGCCGGCCTCGACGACCAGGATCACGTCGGCGGCCCGCACGGTGGACAGACGGTGGGCGATGACCACGGCGGTCCGTCCCTCCAGCGCTTCCGTCAGGGCCTCCTGGACGGCCGCCTCCGAGGTGTTGTCGAGATGGGCGGTGGCCTCGTCCAGGATGACCACCCGCTGGCGGGCCAGCAGCAGGCGGGCGATGGTCAGCCGCTGGCGTTCGCCGCCGGACAGGCGGTAGCCGCGCTCGCCGACGACCGTGTCGAGACCGTCGGGCAGGGCGCGTACGAGGTCGTCGAGGCGGGCCCGCCGCAGCACGTCCCACAGGTCGTCCTCGGTCGCGTCCGGGCGGGCCAGCAGCAGGTTGGCCCGCACCGTGTCGTGGAACAGGTGGCCGTCCTGGGTGACCATGCCGAGCGTCTCGCGCAGTGACCCGGCGCTCAGCTCACGTACGTCGACGTCACCGACGCGGACGGCGCCCTCGTCG
The DNA here is from genome assembly GCF_055561075.1 of Streptomyces sp. NPDC022910. NCBI lineage: Bacteria > Bacillati > Actinomycetota > Actinomycetes > Kitasatosporales > Streptomycetaceae > Streptomyces > Streptomyces sp. NPDC022910. The sequence goes on along the minus strand of NZ_JBVHHL010000001.1, from coordinate 312,184 downwards.
ACGTCGTACAGCCGCGGGAGCAGTGCGGCGATGGTGGACTTGCCGGCCCCGGAGGAGCCCACGAGCGCGACCGTCTGCCCGGGTTCGGCGCGGAAGGAGACGCCGCGCAGGATCTCGGCTCCGCCACGCGTGTCCAGTACGGCCACCTCCTCCAGAGAGGCGAGGGAGACCTTGTCGGCGGCCGGGTAGCCGAAGCGGACGTTCTCGAACTCCACCGCCACCGGCCCGCCCGGAACCCGCCGCGGATCCGGCCTCTCCTCGATCAGCGGCTTCAGGTCCAGTACTTCGAAGACGCGCTCGAAGCTGACGAGGGCGCTCATGACCTCGACGCGTGCCCCCGCGAGGGAGGTGAGCGGCGCGTAGAGCCGGGTGAGCAACAGCGCCAGTGAGACGACGGCACCCGGTTCCAGACTGCCGCGCAGGGCGAACCAGCCGCCGAGGCCGTACACCAGGGCCAGCGCCAGGGCGGAGACCAGCGTGAGCGCCGTGATGAACGCCGACTGCGCCATCGCAGTACGCACGCCGATGTCCCGCACCCGCCGGGCCCGCGCGGCGAACTCCACGGACTCCTCCTCGGGGCGCCCGAACAGTTTGACCAGCGTGGCGCCGGGCGCGGAGAAACGCTCGGTCATCCGGGTGCCCATCGCGGCGTTGAGGTTGGCGGCCTCCCGCTGCAGCCGTGCCATCCGGCCGCCCGTCCGGCGAGCGGGGACCACGAAGACCGGCAGCAGCGCCAGGGCGAGCAGGGTGATCTGCCAGGACAGGGTCAGCATCACAGCCAGTGTGAGCAGCAGCGTGACCAGGTTGCCGACGACTCCCGACAGGGTGTTGCTGAAGGCGCGCTGGGCGCCGATGACGTCGTTGTTGAGACGACTGACCAGCGCACCCGTACGAGTACGTGTGAAGAACGCGACCGGCATGCGCTGCACATGATCGAACACAGCCGTCCGCAGATCCAGGATGAGGCCCTCCCCGAGCGTGGCCGACAGCCAGCGCCCGAGGAGCCCGAGCGCCGCCTCGGCGAGGGCGATGAGAGCGATGAGCAGCGACAGTCGTACGACCGTCCCCCGGTCGCCGTGCGACACGATCGCGTCGACGACGCGGCCGGCGAGCACGGGGGTCGCGACGGCGAGCAGTGCCGTCACCACGCTCACCACGACGAACTGCGCGATGCGGCGGCGGTGCGGGCGGGCGAAAGCGCCGATGCGGCGCAGCGTGGCGCGGGCGAAGGGGCGCCGCTCCTGCTGCGCGCTCATGACGCTGTGCAACTGGTGCCATGCAGTGGTCTCCATGCTCATAAGACAGACGTTAGGACCTCAAGCGACGTTGAGGTCAATGTGCGGCGGAATAGGTACGGGCACCCGGTCGAGGAGGCGGACGACCCGACGGAACGGCCCGCCCGTACCCCGGCACCCCCGGGCATTGCCTGGCACGTCAGCCGCCGTCCGCACGCCCGCAACCTCCCGTTGGCGCGACGTGGAAAGCCTCTGCCGATGTGACTGCCGTACGTCTCACCCAGGGATTCCCCAGACGTCTTCCGGTCCGCCAGGTTCTGTGCCTGCTCCCGCTCGCGCTCGTGCTCGTGCTCGCGGTACAGCACTGGTCCGTGCTGGCGGAGGGCTTTGGCCAAATGGCGTCGGCCGAATGGCCGTGGCTGGTGGCCGCCGCCGGCGCGACCTGCCTGACCTGGGTCGCGGCCGCCTTCACCCGGCAGGGCGCGGTGGTGCAGCGGCTGCCGGCGCGGCGGCTGCTCGCCACGCAGTTCGCGGCGGGCGCGGCCAATCACCTGCTGCCGACCGGCCTCGGCGCGAGCGCGGTCAACCTGCGATTCATGACGGTGTGCGGGGTGCCGCTCGCCAGCTCGTCGGCGGCGCTGGCCCTGTACCTGCTCGCCGAGTCGATCGCCCGGACCGGTCTGCTGCTGGTCCTGCTGATCGCCTTCCCGCACGCCCTCCACCTCGGCACCCTCGTCCCCGCCCCGGCGATGGGCCCGCTGCTGCTCGCCGTGGCCGCGGTGGTGTGCGTCGCGGCCCTGGTCCTGCTCTTCGTACGGCGACTGCGCAGGGCCGTGTTCTCCTTCCTGCGCACGGCCCTCGGCGAGGCCCGCACCGTGCACACCCGCCCCGCCCGCGCGCTCGCCCTGTGGGGCGGCTCGCTGGCCTTCCCGGCGCTGCAGGCGGCCGGACTCGCCGCGGTGGGCCGGGCGTTGGCGCTCCCCGTGCCGCCCGCGCACATGGCCGTCGCGTACCTGGCGGCGACCATCGCGGTCGCGGCCGTGCCCACCCCCGGCGGCATCGGCTCGGTGGAGGCGGCGCTGATTGTCGCCCTGGTCGCGACGGGCGCCCCGGTGGCCCTGGCGACGGCGGTCGTCCTGGCGTACCGGATCATCACGGTGTGGCTGCCGCTACTGCCGGGGGCGCTCACGCTGGGGGCGCTGGTACGGCTGAAGGTGATCTGACGCCGGACAGCGTCCGTACCCCCGAGTAACCTCGGCGGGGCAGCCCTCCCGTCGCGTGAAAGGGACAGCCCGATGCCGGTCCGGATCGAACGCCAGGGGTACGTCACCACCGTCGTCCTCTCCCGCCCCGAGGCCCGGAACGCGGTGGACGGGCCGACCGCCGCCGCTCTCGCCGCCGCCTTCCGGGAGTTCGAGGCGGACGCGTCGGCGCGGGTGGCGGTGCTGTGGGGCGAGGGCGGTACGTTCTGCGCGGGCGCCGATCTCAAGGCGATCGGCACCGAGCGCGGCAACCGGGTGGCCCAGGACGGCGACGGCCCGATGGGGCCGACCCGGCTGCGGCTGTCCAAGCCGGTGATCGCGGCGGTCGCGGGGCACGCGGTGGCCGGCGGTCTCGAGCTGGCGCTCTGGTGCGATCTGCGGGTGGCCGAGGAGGACGCGGTGTTCGGGGTCTACTGCCGCCGTTGGGGCGTGCCACTCATCGACGGCGGGACGGTGCGGCTGCCACGGCTGATCGGCACGAGCCGGGCGATGGACATGATCCTCACCGGCCGTCCGGTACCGGCCCGTGAGGCCGAGGAGATGGGCCTCGCCAACCGCGTGGTGCCCACGGGCCGCGCCCGCGCCGAGGCCGAGGAGCTCGCCGCCGCCATCGCCCGCTTCCCGCAGGCCTGCCTGCGCGGCGACCGCGCCTCCGTCCTCGACCAGGAGGGGCTGGACGAGACGACGGCGATGCGTGGCGAACTCCGGTACGGCATGGGCGTGCTCGCGGAGGGCCTGGAGGGCGCCGCACGCTTCGCGTCGGGAGCCGGGCGTCACGGGTCGTTCACGGACATGTGACCGTGCCGCGCCGCGGACCGGCGTGCCCTGCCGAAGCGCGGCGTCAACGGCGGCTCCCCGTCGGCCCGGTGACGGACGGCCACCGTCATACGGCAGGATGAACCTTCGCTCCGGACGGCGGACGGCTGTCCGGAGGAGAACGTGCATCCCGTGATTCGAGCAGGTGGCAAGGTGACGAACCCTCACATCCGGCCCTGGGGCCCTCTCTCCCGCCCGGGAGGTGACCGGTGAACCGCGCGCTCACCCTCGACGACCTGATCATCGCCGGAATCGCCCTGGCCGCGGGCCTGGTGGCGGCGGTCCTGGTGCGCATGCTGCTGCGCTGGCTGGGCAGGCATGCGAGGCGGACCAAATGGAGCGGCGACGACGTGATCGTGGACGCCCTGCGGACACTGGTGCCGTGGGCGTTGATCGCCGGTGGCGTGGCCTCCGCGGCGGCGGTGCTGCCGCTCACCCGGACGGTGCAGCACCACGTCAACCAGGCCCTGAGTGTGCTGCTCATCTTCGTCGCGACGGTGACGGCCGCCCGGGTGATCGCCGGCCTGGTGCGAACGGTCACCCAGTCCCGGTCGGGAGTCGCCGGATCGGCCACGATCTTCGTCAACATCACCCGCGTCGTGGTGCTGGCGATGGGCTTCCTGGTGACGCTGCAGACGCTGGGCATCTCCATAGCGCCGCTGCTCACCGCCCTGGGCGTCGGCGGTCTGGCCGTCGCGCTCGCCCTCCAGGACACCCTCGCGAACCTCTTCGCGGGCATCCACATCCTCGCCTCGAAGACGGTCCAGCCGGGCGACTACATCCGGTTGAGCAGCGGCGAGGAGGGCTATGTCGTCGACATCAACTGGCGGCAGACGACCGTCCGCCAGCTCTCCAACAACCTGGTCGTGATCCCCAACGGGCAGCTCGCGAAGACAAACATGATCAACTACACGCGTCCCGAGCAGCAGTTGACCGTCCTGGTGCAGGTGGGGGTCGGATACGACAGCGATCTGGAACACGTCGAGAAGGTCACCACCGAGGTGGTCGCCGAGGTGATGACGGAGATCACCGGAGCGGTACCGGATCACGAACCGGCCGTCCGCTTCCACACGTTCGGCGACTCCCGGATCGGCTTCACGGTCATCCTGGGCGTCGGCGAGTTCAGCGATCAGTACCGGATCAAGCACGAGTTCGTCAAACGCCTGCACAAGCGGTACCGGGCCGAGGGCATCCGCATCCCGGCACCGGCCCGGACGGTGGCACTGCAGCCGGGCGGCGCCGCCCTGCCGGAGGGGGTCATCCCGCACCCCAGGGAGGCGGAGGTGCCGCCGCGGCTGTAGTACCACCGAGCAGCCGGTCGTGCCGGGCTGCGCACCCCGGCCAGTCGGCCGGACCCTTCGCCGGGGAGACCCTCGCGAACCAGCGGGCGGCCTCCTCGGCGCCGAGCACCACGCCGTGTCCGCGACGCAGCTTTCCCTCTCGGGTCAGCTCCTCGACGTCCCTGCGGACCGTCACCACCGACACCTGGAGCTCGGCGGCCAGGTCCGCCTCACAGCGGTCTCGAAGTCCTCGAGGGCCTCCAGAAAGCGCTGCCGCCCCCTGCGTCGAAAAATCATGAGCCGCACCTTAGGGCCAGCCGTCTCCGGTCCGGCAGCCGGGCACCCGGCCCTGTGCGCCGGCGGCCACGATGACGAGATATCTTGATGTCGAGCAATGTTGCAGACGTGGAGCGGAGCACCCGGTGACTGACTCGACCATCATTTACACGCACACTGACGAGGCCCCGGCCCTGGCGACGTATTCCTTCCTGCCGGTGGTCCGGGCGTACGCCTCGCAGGCGGGTGTCGCCGTGGAGACGCGTGACATCTCGCTGGCCGGGCGCATCCTCGCCCACTTCCCGGAGTACCTGACCGAGGACCAGCGGATCAACGACGACCTCGCGGAGCTGGGCGAGCTGGCCAAGACGCCCGCGGCCAACATCATCAAGCTGCCGAACATCTCGGCGTCCGTCCCGCAGCTCAAGGCCGCGATCGCCGAGCTGCAGGCCAAGGGCTACGCCCTGCCCGACTACCCGGACGAGCCGAAGAGCGACGAGGAGCGGGAGACCCGCGCCCGTTACGACAAGGTCAAGGGCTCCGCCGTGAACCCGGTCCTGCGTGAGGGCAACTCGGACCGCCGTGCCCCCGCCTCGGTCAAGAACTACGCCAAGACCCACCCGCACCGCATGGGCGCCTGGACGCCGGAGTCCAAGACCAACGTGGCGACCATGGGCGTGGACGACTTCCGCTCCACCGAGAAGTCCGCGGTGATCTCCGAGGCCGGTGCGCTGCGCATCGAGCTGAAGGGCGACGACGGCTCCACCACCGTGCTGCGCGAGTCCGTCCCCGTCCTCGAGGGCGAGGTCGTCGACGCCTCCGTGATGCGCGTCGCCGCCCTGCGCGAGTTCCTCACGGCGCAGGTCGCCCGCGCCAAGGAGGAGGGCGTCCTGTTCTCCGTGCACCTGAAGGCCACGATGATGAAGGTCTCCGACCCGATCATCTTCGGTCACGTGGTGCGCGCCTTCTTCCCGAAGACGTTCGCGAAGTACGGCGAGACCTTCGCCCAGGCGGGTCTGACCCCGAACGACGGTCTGGGCGGCATCTTCAAGGGTCTTGAGGCCCTGCCTAACGGCGACGAGATCAAGGCCTCCTTCGACGCCGAGCTCGCCGAGGGCCCCGCGCTGGCGATGGTGGACTCCGACAAGGGCATCACCAACCTGCACGTCCCCTCAGACGTCATCGTCGACGCCTCCATGCCGGCCATGATCCGTACCTCCGGCCATATGTGGGGCCCGGACGGCCAGGAGCACGACACCCTCGCGGTCCTGCCGGACTCCAGCTACTCCGGCGTCTACCAGGCCGTGCTCGAGGACTGCCGCGCCCACGGCGCCTACGACCCGGCGACCATGGGCTCGGTGCCGAACGTGGGCCTGATGGCGCAGAAGGCCGAGGAGTACGGCAGCCACGACAAGACCTTCGAGATCCCGGTCACCGGCACGGTCCGCCTGGTCGACCAGGCCGGCAACGTCGTCCTGGAGCAGACCGTCTCCGCCGGTGACATCTTCCGCGCCTGCCAGACCAAGGACGCCCCGATCAAGGACTGGGTGAAGCTCGCGGTCACCCGCGCCCGCGCCACCGGCGACCCGGCCGTCTTCTGGCTCGACGAGACCCGCGCCCACGACGCCAACCTGATCGCCAAGGTCAAGCAGTACCTGCCCGAGCACGACACCGAGGGCCTGGACATCCGCATCCTGTCCCCCGTCGAGGCCACCAAGCTGTCCGTGGAGCGCATCCGCCGCGGCGAGAACACCATCTCCGTCACCGGCAACGTGCTGCGTGACTACCTGACGGACCTGTTCCCGATCCTGGAGCTGGGCACCAGCGCCAAGATGCTGTCGATCGTCCCGCTGATGGCGGGCGGCGGCCTGTTCGAGACGGGCGCCGGCGGCTCCGCCCCCAAGCACGTCCAGCAGCTGGTCAAGGAGAACTATCTGCGCTGGGACTCGCTCGGCGAGTTCTTCGCGCTCGTACCGTCCTTCGAGCAGTACGCGAAGACCACCGGCAACCAGCGCGCCCAGGTCCTGGCCGACGCCCTCGACCGCGCCACGGCGACCTTCCTCAACGAGGACAAGTCCCCCACCCGTCGTGTCGGCGGCATCGACAACCGCGGCAGCCACTTCTACCTGTCCCTGTACTGGGCGCAGGAGTTGGCCAAGCAGACCGACGACGCCGAGCTGGCCGAGGCGTTCGCCCCGCTCGCCGAGACCCTCGCCGCAGGCGAGCAGAAGATCGTCGAGGAGCTGATCGCCGTCCAGGGCAAGCCTGCCGACATCGGCGGCTACTACCAGCCCGACCCGGCCAAGGCCGCCGCGGTCATGCGCCCCTCGGCGACCTGGAACGATGCGCTGGCGTCGCTCGCCTAGGCAGCACCCGCACCAGCGTGAAGCCGCCCCGGCCGGATCCGATCCGGCCGGGGCGGTCGCGTTCGGGTTCCGCTCAGTGCTCACCCTGGTCTGCGGCGAACGACGACGCCATCCAGGCCGGCACCGCGTTCCAGTGGTCCGTGCCCGCCACGACCACGGGTTCCCGACAGGGACACACGCCTGTCGGGGGTTCGACCTGATCAGCCTCGAGAAGTCGGGAACCGGACCCGAGGCACAGAGCGGAGTGCGGTGGACGGGCAGCCGTCCGCACGGACCCTCGTCGAGTTCGAGCCGGACGGCGACGGCACCGCCCTCGCCCAGGCGCCGGCCGAGGCACTGGAGCCCGAGAAGGGCTGGTACTCCGACTACACCGTGGGCGAGGAGCGGGCGGTCGTCTTCGCCGGGAAGGCGTTCCGCTATCGGCGCGGCGACGCGGCCGGCCGCGCCGAAGCGGTCGCGTACGGGAGGGTAGTCCGCATCGCGAGAGAACTACGTCCAAATTGTGAGACGATCGCGGGTTCAACCGAGACTTGCCTTCCCCTCATTCAAAACTGGACGACCAGTAGACTGGGGGACCATGGCCCACTCCGCCGCCCCCGCCGATCAGCCCGGAACCGACCGGTCGGACGAGGACGGGTTGCTGCCGGCCGAACTGCGCGCCTGGATGCAGCTCCTGGCCGCGGCCGGGGCGATCGAGCAGCAGCTGCGCTCCCGGGTCAAGGAGTCCCTCGGGGTCTCGCACGACGAGTTCCTGGTGCTGTGCCTGCTGGCCGACCAGCCCGGCGCGGCCCTACGCATGTCGCGGATCGCCGAGCTGCTCGGCCGCCCCAAGACCCGTCTGACCTACCAGATCGCCTGTCTGCAGCACGCCGACCTGGTCACCCGGCGTTCGGTGTGCGGTGACAAGCGCGGCATCGAGGTCGCCCTCACCGACAAAGGGCGCCGTCTGCTGCGTGAGGTCTCCCCTGCGCTGGCCGAGACCGTCACCGCGGCCGTCCAGCACGTGATCGACCACCGGCAGTGCGAGACGCTGCGCGGGCTGCTGCCGGGGGCGGCGGAGGCCGCGGGGGCCGACACGGCCGGATAGGCCCCCGGCCGTCGCGACGGACGCGAAGCGACCTGCGTTCCCTGACGGCCCGCTGGTGCGCGCTGACCTTTTGTTCTTGCCTGAGCCGTATTGACGGTGCTCGTGACCCACCGCCACGTCGACTACGTGCGTGTCACCACCAGGGATTGTTCCGCCGCGAGCCGACGCTCCGCTCCGGCGTCCGATCAGCCCGCTTCCCCTCACGGCACACCCTCCCGCGCTCGACTCCGACCACCCCTGCCCACAGGCCCGGCAGGCGGAGCTCGCCGCTCTGAGCCCCGGTGCCGACCGGCTCCGGGTGCTCCAATCGCCCTACGGGCACGTTGGTTTCCTCATCCGCACTGGGCGGGGGTCAGGACGGCCGTGGAGAAAACGGCGGGCACGGGTGCCTCCTACGGAGACGTTGGATCAACTCGGTGGTCGGCACCGACGTGCCGCCTTCACCACATCAGGGGTTCTCGGGGCCGGCCAAGGAGGAACAGCAGGGAGAACGCCGACAAGAGCTCCCGTCCTGACGTGCGTCATTCCGCCGCCGCGGACCGCGCCGTCGCGGCCGCCGGGCGTGCGCAGGATCGCTTCCCGCACCCGACGATCAGATCAGGGAGGGGGCGCGGGAGCACGGGAGTGCCGGCACGCGTGCGATCGGCGGAATGGACCGGGGCCACGGCCCCGGTCCTCAGGCAGCCCACGAGCGCCGCCCGCGGCTCGGAGGGGCGGTCGCGGGCCGCCGGGGCGGTGCAGCTCTCAGCCCAGTTCCGTGTCCAGCCACTCCAGCACGTCGGGCGTGACGGGGTCGGTGATGTCGGCGAACTCCTCGTGCTTCATCAGGAACTTGGCCACGTAGGGGCAGACCGGCACGATCCGCTTGCCGGACTCCCGCACGTCGGTCAGCGCCTGCTGGACCAGCTGGGCGGCCAGTCCCTGTCCGGCGAAGGCCTCGCCGACCTCCGTGTGGTAGAAGACGCGCTGTGCGCCGCGGTCGCGGTATGCGGTCAGACCGGCGCGCTCGCCGTCGACCAGGATCTCGTAACGGTGCTTGGCGTCTACCCGCTCGACGGTCGGAGCGGCGGACGGCTGGCTCATGGGGTGCCTTTCAGCTGGAGGTCAACGCCGCGGCGGGTTGCTGCGCGGCCTGATGACGGCGTTGGGCAGGGCAGGTGCGGGCAGCCGGTCGCCCGCGTATCCCTCGACCGTGCCGAAGCGCTCGGAGGCGTTCTGCCAGTCTTCGCGGGCTCGGACGATATCTTCATGGCTGCGGCCGATGAAATTCCACCACATGACGATCTCTTCCTCGAACGGGGTTCCGCCGAGCAGTACCGTCCGAGCCGTGTCGTGCGACTCGTTCACCAGCGTCAACGTGTCGGTGCCCGGGGCCGCGTAGCCCAGCTCCGCCGGGCGCAGCAGGGCGTCGGCCATGCGGACGTTCCCGTGGTCGACGAGGAGACCGTGTTCGAAGGCGGGGTTCACGGCGAGCGTGATCGCCGCTCCCGGCTCGAGGACGATCTCGGCGCCGAGCAGCGGCGTGAAGGTGCGCACCGGGGAATCGTGTCCGGCCAGGGACCCCAGGAAGACCCTGAGTTCGGCCCCGTCGATCCGCACGGGCTCGGGTGCGTAGTGCTGGAAGTCCCGTTCGGTGTGCCGGTGTTCCTCGGGCAGCGCCACCCACAGTTGCACGCCGTGCAGGACCGCGGTCCGCGCGGTCGAGACCTCGGAGTGGCTGATGCCGTGGCCGCCCGTCATCAGGTTCAGCTCACCGGGCCGTACGAAGGCGTGGCTGCCCAGGCTGTCACGGTGCTCGATCTCCCCGCTGAACAGCCAGCTCACCGTCTGCAGCCCGGTGTGCGGGTGCGGGGCGACGTCCATGCCGCCGGTCTCTGCGATGTCGTCGGGGCCGTAGTGGTCGGCGAAGCACCACGCTCCGATCAGGGTGCGGGCGCGCTGCGGGAGCGTCCTCCGCACGGTCATCGCCCGCGGACCACCGAGTGGCACGTCACGCGGGGCGAGCACCTCGATCACTGGGACCTTCGTCTCCCGCCGGTCGTCCACCGCCGCTCCGCAGCGCACTTCGACGGACTCCGCCTCTACGTTGCTCATGGGACACCGCTCTCCATCCCGCACAATGGTTTTACATTCAACAACAATATCGGGATCATAGGATGACAAGCCGCCCGGCGCACGCCCAAGCAGCACAGACCGGAGCGGTGACCCCGAAGGAGTCCAGGTTGAGCAGCCGCACCACACAGTCCGAAGGCCCGCGGATCTTCATCGACAAGCAGAGCCCGAAGGCCTATCACGCCCTGGTCCAGACGTCCGAGGCCGTTCGCTCGGGCGCCGCCGACGCAGGGCTCGACCGTACCCTTGTGGAGCTGATCAATCTACGGGTGTCGCAGCTCAACCGCTGCGCCTACTGCCTCGACCTCCACACCGGGGCCGCCCTGCGTGCGGGCGAGACCACGCAGCGGCTCGGCGTGCTGGCGGCCTGGCGGGACACCGAACTGTTCACACCTGCGGAGCGCGCGGCACTCGCGCTGGCGGAGGCCGTCACGGACGCGTCCCACGCCACCGCGCAGGAGTCCGCCTACGACGCGGCCCGCGAAGTGTTCTCCGACGACCAGATCTCCGCGGTGATCTGGGTGGCGATCACGATCAACGCGTTCAACCGGGTCTCGATCATGAGCAAGCACCCGGTGCGGACCGGCGCCCGGCAGTGACGCCTCCCCTCGGTGCCGTCCCCACCGGGGCGGCGAGCCTCCGGCGCGGGGGTCATCTCGGAAGGAGATGACCCACATCAAGAACCATCGTCGTGGATGAGGAAGCAGGGCGAGTCCCCCAGCGCTTACGCCCCGTGAGAGCACCGAAGAAAATGCTCGACCGTCGCATGGCACCCGCTCCGAGCCGGCTCCCCGGCTCCCTCTCCCGAAGAAGGGTCCTGTGTCCGAGACAACCGATCTCCGAGCCTCACGCGTGAACACAACCAGGGCGGAACCCGCTCACGGTGTGCCGGGGTGGCTGATCGCGCTGCTCGCCGTAGCCTCCGGCATGACGGTCGCCAACCTCTACTACGCACAGCCCCTGCTCTCCTCGCTGCGCGACGTCTTCCACGTCAGCACGGCCACCGCGGGCGTACTGATCACGCTCACCCAGGTCGGCTACGTGATCGGCATGCTCTTCCTGGTCCCGCTCGGCGACCGGCTGGAGAAGCGCACCCTGATCAACACCCTGCTGACGGTCACCACGCTCGCCCTGGTGGCGGCGGGTCTCGCGACCGGCTTCCCCATGCTGCTCGCGGCCTCCCTGATCAGCGGCGCCACCTCGGTCGTCGCCCAGATCCTGGTCCCGTTCGCCGCGAGCCTCGCCCCCGACCACGCACGCGGCCGGATCGTGGGCCGGGTGATGAGCGGCCTGCTCACCGGCATCCTGCTGTCGCGGACCGTCAGCAGCCTGGTCTCAGACGTCGCCGGCTGGCGCGTCGTCTACCTCGGCTCAGCCGTTCTCATGGCCCTCCTGGCCGTGGCCCTGCGCGCGGCACTCCCGCGGCAGGCACCCACCACGACCGTGCCCTACGCCGAGGTCCTGCGCTCCACCCTCAGGCTGGTGCGCACCCACCCCGCACTGCTGCGTCGCGGCTTCTACCAGGCGGCCATGTTCGGCGCGTTCAGCGCCTTCTGGACCACCGTGTCCTACCTCCTCACCGGCCCGCGCTTCCACTACTCCCCCATCGGCGTCGGCGTGTTCGCCCTCGTCGGGGCGGCCGGAGCGGCCGTCGCCCCGCTCGCCGGCCACTGGGCCGACCGGGGGCTGGTGCGCCCCGTGACCGGCGTCGCGTTCGCCGTCGCCGCACTGGCCTTCGCCGTAGCGGGATTCGGAGGCCACAGCATCGTGCTGATCGCCCTGGCCGCCGTCCTCATCGACATGGCCGTCCAGACCACCCTCATCCTCGGCCAGCACACCATCTACCAGCTCGACCCCCACGCCCGGGCCCGCCTCAACTCCGCCTTCATCGCCACCTTCTTCATCGGCGGCGCCCTCGGATCCCAGCTCGGCTCGATCGCCTACCGCGACGGCGGCTGGGGTGCGGTCACGGCGCTCGGCGCGGCGCTGCCGGTCCTGGCGTTCCTGTACTGGGCCACCGAGCAACGGGCCGCCGACCGCCGAGAGGCCCGTAACTCGGAGTAAGAAAAGCCGTGACGTACGGTAATGGCTTGGGCAGTCGAGGAGCCGAGGGGGCGGGGTGGTTCCGGAACCCGTACGGTTCGCCGTTCTGGGACCGCTCCGGGTCTCGCAGGCGGGACGGAGCTGAACCCCGGCAACCCTCAGAAGAGGGCTCTGCCCGCGCAGGCCGGTGAACCGGTCCCCCCGAGATCGTGGAGGCCCTGTAGAGGGCGTGACTCCCGCAGAGCGCGGTCAATGTGATGCGCCGTCACATAGGGACACCGCGCCGCCTGCCGGAGCCGGAGCTGCCCACCCGCGCGACCGGCCACTGACTGATGCGGAGCGCGGCCGGATACCGGCTGCGGACCGACACCGGGGCTTCGTGAGCACCACCCACTTCGGCCGCGTGTCCCGGGCCGCCTACGGAATGTCCTCGGCGACTGGCCGGACACCGTGGGCCGCCGCTGAGGCCGCCGACGCCTTCTTGCCGTCTCCTCCCTCCAGCACCCGGCGCCTTCGCCAGGGTCGTTCCGATGCGCTCGTTGTGCGCTGCCGGTTCAACGGCGGTGCGCGCACGGGCAACAAGGGCCCGCAAAACGGCTTTAGCGTGAGAAACGTTTCCGCCGGGAGGAGCCCCGGCGTACCGCACACCGCGCTGCACGCCGGCTGAGCCCGAGGAGAGACACCACCCATGACTTCGTCCACCCCCACCGTCGTTCTCGTCCACGGGGCGTTCGCCGACGCGGCCAGCTGGTCCGGCGTCATCGCCGAACTGCAGAGCGAGGGCATCGCGGTCGTGGCGCCGCCGAACCCGCTGCGTGGGCTCGCGTCGGACGCCGCCTACATCGCCTCCGTGGCCTCTCAGATCGACGGCCCGGTCGTGCTGGTGGGCCACTCGTACGGCGGCGCACTCATCACCGAGGCCGGCGTGACGGAGAACGTCGTCGGGCTGGTCTACGTGGCAGCCTACCTGCTCGAAGAGGGCGAGAGCCTCGGCGAGCTCCAGGGCCGCTTCCCCGAATCTCCGCTGGTGAGCAACCTGAAGGAGTGGACCTACCCCGTGGCGGACGGCGACCCCGCGGTCGAGGTCAGCATCCAGCAGGACGCCTTCCCGTCGGTCTTCGCAGCCGATGTGCCGGCCGACGTCACCAAGGTCCTGGCGGTGGCGCAGCGTCCGCTCGCCGCCTCGGCGTTCGCCGAGAAGGCCACCGCGGCCGCGTGGCGGACCAGGCCCGCCTGGGCCCTGGTGGCGGGCGCGGACCACGCCATCAACCCGGAGGTTCAGCGCTTCGCCGCGAAGCGGGCCGGTGCCACCGTCGTCGAGATCGAAACCGCCTCGCACGCCGTCGCGGTCTCCCGGCCCCAGGAGGTCGCTGGTCTGATCCGCGACGCGGTGCGCGCAACTGCCTGAGCGGGTGTGACCCCCGGTCCCCGTTCGCCCCGGGGACCGTGAGCGCAGCGGCCCCCGGGCGCGGAGCTCCTCCGCCCCCGAGGGCCGCCCGAGGGCCGGGGCGCGGACGGACTACACCCGGGGATGGGAGAGTTCGATGTCGTCCGCCCTCCGCCGCCCGGATCCGTGGTGTGGCGGCCGGTGAGCCCCCCGCCTTCTCCCCGGCGCCGACCGCGGCCGGCACCACGGCGGGCGCGGGCTCAGGTGTCGCGGAATCGGCCGCGCGCCGGCGCGGGATGAAGGCGGCGACGACGAAGGCCAGGACCGCCGCGCCGGAGCCGACGGCCATGACCACCTTGAAGCCGTTCTCGGACGGCAGGGAGACGGAGCCGAACGTGGTCGTCATCTGGGCGAGGACGACGCCGGCGACCGCGCTGGCGGTGGACGTGCCGATGGACCGCATCAGCGTGTTGAGGCTGTTGGCGGCGGCCGTCTCGGACGGGCCCACGGCACCCATGATGAGCGCGGGCATCGCGCCGTAGGCGAAGCCGATACCGGCGCCGATGACGCACGAGACCAGGACGATCTCCCATACGGCGTTCATCAGCCAGACGTTGAGACCGTAACCGGTGGCCACGATCACCGCGCCGAGCATCAGGGTCACCTTCGGACCCCTGGCCTTGGAGATGGCGGCGGAGACCGGCGCCATGGCCATCATCACCAGCCCCGTCGGAGCCATGACCAGTCCCGCGTCGAGCAGCGACTTGCCGAGACCGTAGCCGGTCGCCTCAGGCAACTGCAGGAGCTGCGGAAGCACGAGGGACATCGCGAACATGGAGAACCCGAAGGCGAGGCGAGGTTCGTCACGAGCACCTGACGCCCGGCGGTGGTGCGCAGGTCCACCAGCGGTTCCTTGGCACGCAGTTCGAAGAAACCCCAAGCGACCAGGACGACCACGGCGGCGGCGAAGAGTCCGAGGGTGGTGTCGCTGCGCCAGGCCCAGTCGGCACCCTTGGAGACCGCCAGCAGCAGGCAGACCAGACCGGCCGCCACGCCGAGGGCGCCGACCAGGTCGAACCGTCCGCCCGTGCGGACCTTCGACTCCGGTACGCAGAACAGCACGAGCACGGCGGCGACAGCACCGAGCGCGGCCGAGGTCCAGAAGAGCACGTGCCAGTCGAAGTGGTCGGCGATCAGCGCGGCGGCGGGCAGGCCGAGAGCGGAGCCGACGCCGAGCGAGGCGCTCATGAGCGCGGTCGCCGAGCCGAGCCGTTCGGCGGGCAGTTCGTCGCGCATGATGCTGATCCCGAGCGGGATGACACCGGCGGCCAGGCCCTGCAGCGCCCGTCCGACGATCATCGGGGTGAGCGAGTCGCTCAAGGCGGCCGTGACCGACCCGGCGACCAGCATCACCATGCTGGTCAGCAGCATGCGGCGCTCGCCGTACATGTCGCCGAGACGGCCCATGCCGTGCTGTACCTGGCCACGCCGTCCGGAGCTGACGTACGGGCCGCCATGCAGGCCGGCCTCCTGGGCTGCATGACGACCCCGGCACAGGGCAACGTGATCCCGCCCGGCGCCCTGTACGCCTGCGACAACGGCAAGTTCGGCAAGGGTTGGCCCGGCGCCGAGGCCTGGTTCGCCTGGCTGAAGGCGACCGTCGACCGCTACGGCCGTGATCGCTGCCTGTGGGCCGTGGCCCCCGACCTTCCCATGGACGCCGCGGCGACCCTGGCCGAGTCGCTGCCGTGGCTGGAGCGGATCCGCGGCCTGGGCGTTCCGGTCGCTTTTCGCCGCCCAGGACGGCAGCGAGCACGGCCACGTGCCCTGGGACTTGATCGACGTGCTGTTCCTTGCGGGCTCCACCCAGTGGAAGACCTCACCGGCCGCGCACCGCCTGGCCCTGAGGGCGCAGGAGAAAGGCATGGCCGTCCACATGGGCCGCGTCAACTCCCGCCGGCGGCTGCGCATCGCGCAGGCCTTCGGATGCACCAGCTGCGACGGCACCTATCTCGCCTTCGGGCCCGACACCAACCTCCCCCGCCTTCTGGCCTGGATGAACAAACAGCCGGCCAAGGGGTTCGTGCTCACCGTCGATCCGACCGTCATCGAAAGGGCAACCGGATGACGCGCCCGGCCGCTCGGCGGAAGCGGCCAGGCCAGGCGACGATCCCCGACGGTCGGGGCGAGGTCCTCGATGCCGGCAGGGCGGCCGCCGTTCAACGGCGCCGTGCCGAGAGCGAACAGTGCCGGCAGCGGGTCCTTACCGTCCTGGCCGCGATGCGCAAGAGCCGCCAGGCCCTCTCCGATGCGGAGATCACCCGGCGGGCCGCCGTCAACCCGCAGTACCTTCAACGCCACCGCGACCTCAAAGCGGAAGCTGAGACTGTCCGCGCCCACCTGGCCCAAGACGGGCCGCGGGCGGCGGCAGCAGCGACCGCCCGCAAGGAGGCGGCCCTCGAAGTCGAGAACCGCATGCTCCTGGAACAGAACGCCGCCCTGCAACGGACCCTTCACGAAGTCCAGAACGAGCTGCGCACGCTACGCGCCCGCGAACTGGGCGCCCGCCTCCGTGACGGCCTGGGTGCCCGCTCGCTGCGCGACACGGAGATGGAGGAACTGCGCGAGCAACGAGACGCCGCACTCGCAGCCGGCCGCCTAGCAGAGACCGCCATGCAGGCACTCCGCAACGTCAACCAGCGACTGATGGTCGAGAACAGCCGGCTGATCGCCGCAGATGCTCCGGAACCAACCCGGACAGCCCCAGCCGCCCGCAAGCCGCCCGGCCCTTGCTAAGCCTGCCGCCGACCGACCTCTGACCGGCACCGCCGGCAGCCTCGAACCCGACGGACGGAGTCGGTACGGATCTGACCGCATGACCAGGTGAGGCCCCTCCAACGCTCCGGAGAGGCCTCACCGATCTCCAGAACCACCGGTACACGCCCCGGTCACGGCCTCGAACTCCTGAAGCCGGGAACTCGGGCGGCGGTCAGGACCGGTCTTCGCCTGCGACTATCTCGCTGATGAGCATCTCCGCCGCGAGATCAACGGCGGACTGCAGGTCGTCGAGAGCTGGAACTCCACCAACGACAAGATCTTCTGCGGCCGCGAGAGCGTCCTCACCGGCGCCGACCGCGAGCACGCCGAGGTCTCCATGCTCGCACTCCATCTCCTGCAATCCAGCCTGGTCTTGATCAACACCCAGCTTCTCCAGGCGGTCCTCCGCGACCCGCAGTGGGCGAGGGAAGCTCACCGCCGCAGACCGGCGCGGGCTGTCCCCGCTGTTCTGGTCCCACGTCAACCCGTACGGGAGATTTCACCTTGATATGGACAGCAGGCTCTACATCACCAGGAGGTACGCCTACCTCGGATGGCCTGGGTGCCGCTTACTGCCCGTCGCCGTGATGCGGCGGCGGGCTCCGCGGTGGGCGCTCTCCTTTCGGTAATCCGTCAACCGTTTGGAAGTTCGGTGATGCTGAGGGCGAAGTCCAAGTTCCCCACCCCGTGGTTGGCGAGGCCCACCGTGATCACGCCCGCTCCTTCCAGCCAGTGCGCCATTTTCAGGCCGCCGACGTCCAGCGGGCGCAGTCCGAGGGTCTCGATGAACGCCTCCACACATGCCTTGGCCTGAGCATTGTCGCCGGCGATGAAGACGTCGGGCCGACCCTTCTCCAGGACATGACGGAAGACGGTGTTGAACGCCTTCACCACGCTGGCGCCGGCCGGGGCGACCTTGGCGACTTCCTGCGCGATCGAGGTCTCCTCGCGGTGAGCTAGCCCGTCGAACGTGGAATTGAAGGGATTGCTGATGTCGACGATGACCTTGCCTGCGAGAGCGTCTCCGTACTCGGCGATGACCGGCACGACACCGTCGTACAGCAGGGCCACGATGACGATGTCCCCGGCCGGAGCGGTGCCCCATTCTCCCGTTGTGGTGCCGCCGCCGAGAGCCTTGGCCAGGTCAGCGGCCTTGGACTGATCGCGGCCCATGACCTCGACGGTGTTGCCGCCCGCCACCGCCCGCGCGCCGATGGCGCGGGCCATGTTCCCGGCGCCGATGATGCTGATGTTGCTCATGAGATGTCCTGCCCTGGTTGTGTGTTGTTCGGTTTAGATGGCGGTGGTGCCGCCGTCGGCGACGAGTTCCATGCCGTTGACGTAGCTGGAGTCGTCGGAGGCGAGGAAGAGGGCGGCGGTGGCGATTTCGTCGGGGCGGCCCATCTGGCCGCGGGGGATGAGGGACTCGAACTGGCGCTTGGTGGCCTCGTCGAAGAGTTCTTCCTGCTTGGCGGTGGCGACCTGGCCGGGGGTCAGGACGTTGACGCGGATGCGGCGGTCCTTGAGTTCGTTGAGCCAGATTCGGGCCCAGGCCTGCTGGACGGCCTTGCTGCCGGCGTAGACGCTCCAGCCGGGGAAGGCGCCGAGGGAGGCGTTGGAGCCGGTCATGAGGATGGAGCCGCCGTCGTTGAAGAGCGGGAGGGCCTTCTGGACGGTGAACAGGGTGCCTCGGGCGTTGAGCCCGAACCAGGTGTCGAACTGGGCCTCGGTGATCTCGCCGAGCGGGGCGGGCTCGCCGCCGCCGGCGCTGGCCCACAGCACGTCGAGGCTGCCCTTCTCCCGCTTGACGGTGTCGTACAGGCGGTCCAGGTCGTCCAGGTCGGCGGCGTCGCCCTGGACGCCGGTGACGTTGCGGCCGATCTGCTTCACGGCCTCGTCCAGGGCCTCCTGGCGGCGGCCGGTGATGAAGACGTGCGCTCCCTCGTCGACGAACAGCTTCGCGCCGGCCAGCGCCATGCCGGTGGTGCCGCCGGTGATGACCGCGACCTTGCCGTCAAGCTTTCCCATGGTCGTTCCCTTGAGTCGGTGGTGCCGTGTGTACCTGAGGCGATGCTGTTATGTACACCGCCCTGTGTGCTTACGGTACGGGGTGGGCGGCCGGGGCGCAAACTATGTACACCGGTCATTACCTAGCTGCGGTACGATGGCGCCATGACGGAGTTGGAGAAGGGCCCCACGGGCCGCCGACGCGGCCGGGGCGCCCGCGAGCGCATCCTCAGTGCGTCCCAGCAACTGTTCCGCGAGCAGGGCATCAACCGCACCGGCATGAACGAGCTTTGCGAGGCGGCCCAGGTGTCCAAGCGCACGGCCTACCAGCACTTCACCGGTAAGGACGAACTCGTCGCCGAGTACCTGCGCCGGTTCGACCCCTCCGTTCTGTCCGGCGTGTTCGACCGCACCGACCTCACACCCCGCGAACGGCTCCTCGCCGCCTTCGACATCCCCCCCACCACCCCCCTGTGCCCCTACATCGCCGCCACCGTCGAACTGCACGACCCCCAGCACCCCGCATCCCAGTACGCACGCGACTACAAGAAAGCCGTCGCCGCGCGGCTCGCCGACACCGCCCGCGAAGCCGGCGCCGCCGATCCTGAACAGCTCGGCGAGCAGCTCGCGCTGCTCATCGACGGCGCCGCGGCCCGCACCCGGGTCCTCAACGCCGACGCCTTCCCCACCGCCGCCGCCATCGCCGCCGTCCTCATCGACAACGCCATCCCCGCCACAGCCGGCGATGACCGGCGGCGGGAGGAAGTGTCGAGTTAACTTGGCACTCCGCGGCCGGGCTGGAGGCGCTGCCGGTCGCGCGGCTGCACCCGCTGGTACGCGACACCAGCCGCCCGACACCTGGCCCGGACCTGCTGGCTTTTACGGAACTGGCCGCCCGCGTGCTGAAGGCCACGGCAGAAGCCCCCGGGGAGCCGGCGACCCGCGAAGGCTTCAGCAGTTCGAGGCAGTCATCCCGGCACAGGGCGCTGGCGCGCCGCCGGTTCGAACAGACGGCTGTTCACATACGTCCGTACGCGGTGGCGCATGAAGAACTCGTACGCAGCTGGGAGGTTGTGAGGATGCGGGTGGGGGGGCCGGGGGGCGGGGGGGGGCCCCCCCCCCCCCCCACCCCCCCCCACCCGGGGAGTGGCCACCCCCCCCGCCACAACAACCCCCCCGCCCACCCCCCGCGGCCGCCCCCCGGGGGGGA